>NZ_CP023406.1:304706-609413 GCF_002327105.1 Luteimonas chenhongjianii
TGCTGTTCCGTGACGAGCTCGAAGCACTGGCGCAGGCATTGCCGCTGACCGTGATCCATGTGCTCGAGGCGCCTCCCGACGGCTGGACCGGCGAAACCGGCCACATCGACGGCAATCTGCTCGACCGCCGCCTGCCCCGCGACTTGCCGCAACTGCCGGTCTATGTCTGTGGGCCGGAGGCGCTGGCGAATGCGGTCGAGCCGGAGCTGATCGCGCGCGGCGTGCCGTCCGACCGGCTGTACTCCGAACGCTTCAATCTCGTGTGACCCGAAAAGGCCCAATCCGATGATGCACCGCCATCTGCGACGCGCCGGTATCGGCGCCGCCATCGTCCTGGTGCTGCTGGCATTCGTCGCGGCCTGGCTGCGCTGACGCGCGTCCCAAGGTGCGTCGCGAGCCGCAGCGGTGATGCGGTCTCGCGCGCCTCGCGGGCACCTTGACGACCCATCAACCTGCCGCGCCGCAGCATGGCACGCCCGATGACGCACTGGAGGCGCGATGCGCACCGACTGGATGCATCTGGCCACGATCGCATGGCCGCTGCTGGCCGCCCTGACCCTCGGCATCATCGTGCACTGGTACCTGCGCCGGCTTGCACGCGCTGCCCGCCGCCGCGCCTCCGAACAGATGCGCGCGCGGATCGCACAGGTCGTCGCCTTGCCTGCCGCAGTCGCATTTCCCCTGCTGTTCCTGTCCCTGGCGCTCAACGCCACACCGCTCGACCCGGAACTGCTTGGCCAGCTGCGCCACTGGATCGGGATCGGCGCCATGCTGTGCGTCACCTGGTTGCTGGCGCGATCTGTCGGTGCGGTCGAGGCGCGCATCCTGCGCGATCACCCGATCGACGTCGAAGACAATCTCGCGGCCCGGCGCATCCAGACCCAGACCCGGGTGATCAGCCGCGTGGTGCAGGCCGGCATCGTGCTGGTCGGCGTTTCGCTGGCGCTGATGACATTCCCCCAGGTACGCCAGGTGGGCACGGGCCTGCTGGCATCGGCCGGCATCATCGGCCTGATCGCAGGTGTCGCGGCGCAGCCGGTGTTCGGCAACCTGATCGCCGGCCTGCAGATCGCGCTGGCACAGCCGATCCGTCTCGACGATGTGGTGATCGTCGAGGGCGAATGGGGACGCATCGAGGAGATCACATCGACCTACGTGATCGTCCGGGTCTGGGACGAGCGGCGCCTGGTCGTGCCGCTGCAGTGGTTCATTTCCAATCCCTTCCAGAACTGGACGCGCACCAGCGCGCAGCTGCTGGGCACGGCGTTCCTGTGGCTCGACCATCGCGCGCCGATTGCGGCGATCCGGGAGGAACTGCAGCGCATCTGCGAAGCCGATCCGCGCTGGGACGGGCGCGTCTGCGTGACCCAGGTCACCGAAACCGACAAGCACACCATCGAGGTGCGCCTGCTGGTCAGCGCGCGCAATTCCGGGGAACTGTTCGATCTGCGCTGCGCGGTGCGCGAGGGCATGCTGGCCTTCATCAATGCGCACCTGCCCGAGGCCCTGCCGCGCATGCGCAACGAGGTCACCGATGGCGATGCCCGTGACGCAACAAAGCATGCGGCCGCGCCGGTGCAGCATGCGGACACACGCTCGCCAGGGGCGGAAACACTCAGCTCCGGCGATCTCGACGCCGACGTGCCGCCGAGACCTGCACAGTGAGCCCTTGCACTCAACATGGAGCACCGCGATGAAGACCCGCACCCTCGGCCCTGGCGGCCCCACCGTATCGGCGATCGGCCTGGGCTGCATGGGCATGAGCGCGTTCTACGGCGGCCGTGGCAGCGATGCCGAGTCGATCGCCGTGATCCACCATGCGCTCGACCAGGGCATCACCCTGCTCGATACCGCCGACATGTACGGCCCGCACACCAACGAGACGCTGGTCGGCCGCGCGATCGCCGGCCGCCGCGACGATGCCTTCGTCGCCACCAAGTTCGGCATCCGTCTGGATCCGGACAATCCGCAGGCGCGTGGCATCGACGGCCGGCCCGAATACGTGCAGCAGGCCTGCGAGGCCAGCCTCAAGCGCCTGGGCATCGAGACCATCGACCTCTACTACCAGCACCGCGTGGATCCGCAGGTGCCGATCGAGGACACGGTCGGCGCGATGGCGCGTCTGGTCGAGCAGGGCAAGGTCCGGTACCTGGGCCTGTCGGAAGCATCGGCCGACACGCTGCGCCGCGCGGCGAAAGTGCATGCGATCACGGCTCTGCAGAGCGAGTATTCGCTGTGGTCGCGCGATCCCGAGACCACCGGCACGCTGGCCGCCTGCCGCGAGCTCGGCATCGGTTTCGTGCCCTATTCGCCGCTGGGCCGGGGCTTTCTGACCGGCACCATCCGCACCGTCGAGGATTTCGACGAGGACGATTACCGCCGCCGCTCGCCGCGCTTCCAGGGAGAGAACTTCGACCGCAACCTCGCGCTGGTGGAATCGGTCCAGGCGATCGCCCAGGACTACGGCGTGACACCAGGGCAGCTGGCGCTGGCATGGGTGCTCGCGCAGGGCGAGGACATCGTCCCGATTCCGGGCACAAAGCGCATCGGCTTCCTCGACGAGAACATCGCTGCGCTGGAGATCCATCTGACCGAGGACGACATGGCCCGGATCGATGCGATCTTTCCGCCGGATGCGGCGGCCGGAACCCGCTATCCGGAAGCCGGCATGGACGCGTTGAACCGCTGAGACGCGGGTATCTCGGCGCGCGAAGCGGGCATGAACGGCGCGGCGATTGGCACGCGCCGGGGCGAGTCCTCTACGGATTTGACGCCCACGCAACGCGCGCGCGCGCACGGTCGTCTGCCCACCGGCAGTGATACGCGCTGCCGGGAGCAGCACGGCAGACGCCGGGTGGCGCAGCGCCCGCCAGCGTCCTGCCCGACGAAACAGGAGATCCCATGGGACATCGCAAACAGGACGACGACACCGGCGTGTCGGAAATGAAGGCCTTCGGCGAAGAACTGATCGCAACCGGCGCCCGCTACATCGAAGCCGGCAAGCGCTGGCTCGATGCCCGGCTCGACGATTCGACGTCGCAGCGGCGGGCGCGCGAGCAGGACGGCGGTCGCTCACGTCCCGGCCGGGAATACGACCCCTATCGCCGTGGACGAGGCGATCACGGCCCCGACCGAGGCGCCTGGTCGGGCGGGGGCGCCTCCCGCTCCGGCATGCATGAGCACGATGACGACCACGGCACCGGCCATGGGCACGCGTTCTGGGACGAGCCACCACGTGGCAGCGCCCCGGAGCCGGGCGCTGGACCGTGGCGCCAGGAGCAACGGTGGCAGCCGAGGGAGCCCCATTCGGCGGGTGGCGATGGGTACGGGGCCTACGGGTCGGAGCGGCTGCGCGGAAGCGATGACCATCTCTCGGACTGGGGGCATCGCGCGCGGCCGGGCCAGGGCTCGGGCCGCCATGGCGGTCACGGCCGGCACACCGATGCCGCTCGCCATGGCAACGCGGCGGGCGGCTGGCGGGGGGTCGGCCCAAAGGGATATGTGCGCTCGGATGCGCGGATCACTGAGGACATCTGCGAGCGGCTGCTGTATGACGACGCGATCGATGCCCGCGAGATTTCGGTGCAGGTCCGCAACGGCGTCGTGAGCCTCGAAGGTCATGTCCCCGGTCGTGCGATGAAGCACCGCGTCGAAGATCTCGTCGAGCGCTGTGCAGGCGTGCGCGATATCGAAAACCACCTGCGCGTGCAGCGCGCGGGTCGAACGGGGCAGCACGACGCCGCGCACGACGATTCTCTGCACACCGGTACGCCGGGCGCACATGCGCCGGACACCAACGTCCCACGATCCCCGAGCGAACAGACGTCCTCGGCGCCGTCGCTGACCGGTAGCGCCACCGGACTCAATGCCCCGGGCGCCGCGGCGAGCTCCGGAAATGTCTCCGGAAGCGGCTCGGACAACGGTGGCGACGCACCCGACGATGATGGCAACCCCCACCGCGTCTGACCCGGACGCCGCAACAGGGCGAAGGCGGTGATACAGGCCCGACGGCCTCAGCCTGCGCCCTGCCCCGGCGCAGGCGCAGGCGCGCGGCGCGCATACCGTTGCGCGACCACCGCGCAGACGAGCAGCTGGAGCTGGTGAAAGATCATCACCGGCAAAACGATCGCACCGAGGCCGCCGCTCGAGAACATCAGCTTGGCCATCGGCAGGCCGGTGGCGAGGCTCTTCTTTGAGCCGCAGAACACGATGGCGATCTCGTCCGCGCGGTCGAAGCCCAGCCAACGCGCGATCCAGGTGACCAGCGGCATCACGACCGCCAGCAGCACAGCGCACACCGCGGTGACCGCGACCACGGTCCAGACCGGCGTCTGGCGCCACAGTCCCTCGATCACCGAGGCGCTGAAGGCGGTATAGACCACCAGCAGGATCGTGCCCTGGTCGGTCCAGCGCAGCACCGGGCGATGGCGCTCGACCCAGCTCCCGATCCACGGGCGCAGGAGGTGGCCCGCAACGAAAGGCAGCAGCAGGAGCAGCATGATCCTGGCAATGGCCGTAAGCGGATTGGCCATCGCCCCATCACCGCCCACCAGCAGCGCCATCAGCAGGGGCGTCAGCGCGACGCCGACCAGGCTCGACAGCGAAGCGCTGCACACGGCTGCCGACACGTTGCCGCCGGCCATCGAGGTGAAGGCGATCGACGACTGCACCGTTGAGGGCAGCGCGCACAGGAACAGGATGCCCACGTACAGCTCGGGCGTCAGCAGCCAGCCCGAGAGTGGCCGGCCGAGCAGCCCCAGCAACGGAAACAACCCGAACGTGCAGGCGAGGATCGTCAGATGCAGCCGCCAGTGCCGCGCGCCGGCGACGATCGCAGCGCGCGACAGTCGCGCGCCGTGCAGAAAGAACAGCGCGGCGATGGCCCCGTTGGTGACGATGTCCATGACCGCGGCGGCTTTCCCCTGCACCGGCAGCAACGATGCGAGGGCGATGGTCGCGAGCAGCATCAGCGTGAACGGATCCACGCGCGGCCGGAATGACATCAGGGGCTCCAGTTGCAGACCGGCGGGTGCCGGGCGCGCCATGGTCGCAGCCGACGCGTTGGCTGCCCAGCCGCAGCGCGCCGGCGCGGGCACTTCACATCCCTGAAGCGGGCCAGGGCTGATAGTGCCGGCCTTCTTTGCCACCCGCCTCCCATGCTGACTCTGGTCTTCTCTGCCGCTACCGCGTTGCTCGCCGTTGCGACCCTGATGCCCACGATCCGCAGCGGTGCCTGGTGGATCCGCTGTTTCGACTTTCCGAGATTGCAGCTGCTGCTGCTGTCGGTGCTGGTACTCGTTCTGCAACTCGCCCTACGCCCGGTCGAAGACGCATGGACGGTGGGGATCATCGTCGTCAACGTGGCCTGCATGCTGTGGCAGGCGTGGTGGATCTTCCCCTACACCCGCCTGGCGCGGGTCGAAGTCGAGGACGCGCCTGATTCGGCACAGCCACGGCTGCGCCTGCTCGCGAGCAACGTGCTCACGACCAACCGCAACGCGGAACTGCTGCTCGCCCAGGTGCGCAAGCACCGTCCGGACGTGCTGATCGCGGTGGAGACCGACAGCTGGTGGGAGGAACGGCTCGACACACTCCGGGACGTGCTGCCGCATGCGATGCGCTGCCCGCTGGACAATCTCTACGGCATGCACCTGTACACGCGTCTGCCCATGCACGACGCGGAGATCCGGTATCTGGTCGAGGACGACATTCCGTCGATCCATGTGACGCTGGAACTCGACGGCGGCCGACGCGTGGCGCTGCATGCGCTGCATCCGCGCCCGCCCAGCCCGACCGAATCGGACGGCTCACAGGAGCGCGATGCCGAGCTGGTGATCGTGGGCCGGGCGGTGAAGGAATCCACGCTGCCGGTGATCGTCGCTGGCGATCTCAATGACGTTGCCTGGTCACGCACCACGCGCCTGTTCCGCAAGCTCAGTGGCCTGCTCGATCCCCGCATCGGTCGCGGCATGTACAACACCTTCCATGCCCGCCTGCCGGGTCTGCGCTGGCCGCTCGACCACCTGTTCCACAGCACGCATTTCACCCTGGTGGGGATGCAGCGTCTGCCCGATGTCGGCTCCGACCATTTCCCGATCCTGGTCGAGCTGGCGTTGTCGCCGGGAGAGAACGACGCCGAGGCGGGCCTCGATGCGGATGCCGACGATCAGGCCCAGGCGCAGGCTGCGGTCGAAGACGCGACGTTTTCGACCTCCGGCAGCGCAACGCTCAGGGCGGACTGAGCACTGCGGAAGTCGGACAGGTCGACGTGGTCGCGCTCGCTCCGGGGCCGTCACGCGTGCCGGCAACTTCCCCCCCCTTCCGTATGCCGGCCAGCGACGCCGACGCGGGTGGGTCTTCGCACAGGCTGGCTCCCGCCCGGGGGCAAACCCGGGCTTTCCGCGCGACACGCCGCCCGGAACGCCCGCGCTCAGCGCGTCAGTCGTGCCCGCAGATCGCGCAGATCGCGCTTGGCGACATCGCGCAGGGTGTCCTCGCGCCACGCGTCGGCCGCTGCTTCGCCGGACATCCGCAGCCGCCGCTCGTACTCCGGCTGCATCTGTTCACGGCGCAGGTCGCGGATGCGCCGGTATTCGGTGCGCAGCGACGACATGTGCCGGATGGGATAGGCGGCCCCGATCGGCGACATCCATGGCTGGATCCCGTCATCGGTGGCGAGGGAGGTCGGGGTCTCCACCGAAGTATTCGGACCCGCAGCGGATGCAGGCATCGCCCACGCCAGTGCGAACGCACAGGCGCAAGCGGCGGTAACGGCTCTCGGGTCCATGGCACCCTCCCATGCGGTGACGGACACGAGTGAACCTAGCAGATGGGTTGCAAACGCTGTGTCGAGGCTGCTTGTTCAGCCAGCGCCGGGGCGCAGGTCCAGACCGAGCGCGTTGCCGAGTACGCGCATCGCTTCGTCGTCGTCGCGCGGGGCCAGCACGCCGGCCACGGTGTCGTCACCGGTGTCCCAGGTCCACAGGGTGTAGCCGGCCACCCGCAACTGGTCGTAGGCCGCCTCGATCAGGGCGCCGGTCGACGCGCCGGCGAGCGCGACCGCATCGGTCGGGTCCTCGACCCCCCAGTCGATATCCACGCGGAAGCGTTCGGCCAGGGTCTCGATCGCATCGATCAGCGTAGTGCGTTCGGTTTCGTCGATGCGGAAACTGGCGCGCCAGTCGGTGACGCGCTCGAGTGCATCGCGCACCGCCTCGGCGTCGTCATCGTCGCCGAGCAGCTCGCGGTACGCCTGGAACTGCTGGGTGGCCGCCTCCTCGTCGCCGGGGTTGATGCGCAGCAGCCATTGCCAGGCCAGCACTTCCAGGTCGCCCTCGTGTTCGGCGTCGCCCTCGTCGAAATCGTGACCGGTGGCGTGGGCGAAGTTGTCGTCGGGATCGAACTCGTCGTCGCGCGTGGGCATGGCGGCATTCCTGGAGGGGATGCGTAGTGTGCCGCGACATGGCCAGCCGCGGCACGCGGGCGGGCTTCAGCCGCCGGCGGTCCCGCGGGCGGAGCCCTTGGCGCCCCCACCGCGCGGCGATGGCGCAGTCTTGCCGGCAGCGGGCTTGCGCGCTGCCGGGCGCTTGGTCGTCGCCTGCTGCGAGGATGCCTTTGGCGTCGCGTTCGCGCGGGCGCCGGTGCTGGCCGATGGTGAACCGGTGGCGCTCTTCTTCGCGGTCGTCCGCTTGGCACCGGACGATGCGGTCGTGCCGCCGGCGATCTTCTTCGTCGCCGGCTTTCCACCGTCGTCGCCGCGCGTTTGGGCATGCGACGGCGGCAGACGCGAGGTCGTGGTCCCGCCGCGCAGGTCGACGATGCGGTTCTCGCCCATCGCCTCCTTGCGCCTGGTCACTTGGGCGACGGCAAAGGCGATGGCCTTGCCGATCAGCGAGCCCGGGCCATCCCAGTACTCGGCGGTGCGCATCTGGACCTCGATCAGGGTGAGCTTGGGATCGTTGACCCCGCGCGGGAAATACGCCTTGAGCGCGTCGTCCCAGAACTCCTCGATCTTCTCCGGATCGTCGTTGACGTAGGCATCGCCTGCCATCGACACGTAGGTATTGCGGCCCTTGGACGCATACGCCAGGTTGACCTTTGAGTTGCGCGTGATCTCGGCAACCTTGGGACTGTCGGAAGCAACGAAGAACCAGACGCGGCTGCCGTCGAAGCGTGCCTTCTGGGTCGAGAGCGGCCGGCTGACCAGGTAACCGCCCGGCCCCACGCTGGTGAACATCGTGATGTCGATGTCCTCGATCAGTTTCGCGATCGTCTGCGCGTCTTTCGCGCCCTTGCTCTTCGCCGCCATGCTGGTCTCCGCTCCGGGGATCGAACGGCAGTGTCGGCAGCGCGGCGGGCAACAGACGTGAAGGCGTCCAGGCCGTGGAGATTTCAGCAGGCCGCGGCCACGTTCGCGCGCCGGCGACGTTCGGCGCGCCGCGCCATGACGTAGATGCCCAGGCCGGCCGCGGCGGTCACCGCCCCGACGTAGCCGGTGGCTGTCCAGCCCAGGCCCGCGCCGATCGCCATGCCGCCCAGCCAAGGACCGAGCGCATTGGCGGTATTGAAGGCGGCATGGTTGGAGGCCGCGGCAAGAGTCTGCGCGTCCCCGGCGACATCCATCAAGCGCTTCTGCAGCACCGGCGCGAGCGCCCCCATGGTGCCGACCGCGACGATCGCCGGCAGGATCGACCACACTGCGCCGGTCGCGAGCGGGAACAGCAGCAGTACCAGCAGCGACCAGCCCATGACGACGGCGACCGCACGGAACTGCAGTCGGTCCACCAGCCAGCCGCCGGCGAGGTTGCCGAGGATCGCACCGACGCCGAACGCCGCCAGACCGATCGGAATCCAGCGCTCCGACACGCGCGTGACCTCGATGAGGGTCGGGGCCAGGTAACTGAAAACGCAGAACATGCCGGCGAAGCCGATCGCGCCGATCAGCAGCGCATACCAGACCTGCGCGGTATTGAACGCGCGCAGCTCGCGCATCGGCGACTGCGTCGCCTCGGCGGGGTCGGGGGCGAGCAGGCGCGCAACCAGCGCGACGGTCAGCATCGCGATCACCGCGACCAGGGCGAAGGTCCAGCGCCAGCTCAGCTGCTGGCCGAACCATGTCGCCAGCGGATTGCCGACCAGAATTGCGATCGACAGACCCAGCAGCACCCGGCTCATCGCCGCGCCGCGCTGCGCAGGTGGACTGATCGAAGCGGCGACCAGCATTGCCACCCCGAAGTAGGCCCCGTGCGGCAGACCGGCGACGAAGCGCGCGACCATCATCGCGCCGTAGTTCGGCGCAAGCGCGGTCGCGAGATTGCCCAGCGCGTAGAAACCCATCAGCGCCAGCAGCAGGCGACGCCGCGGCAGGCGCGCACCGAGGATCGCCAGCAGGGGCGCGCCGACGACCACACCGACCGCGTAACTGCTGATCAGATGCCCGACTGCCGGTTCGTCGACACCGAACTCCCGCACCAGACTCGGCATCAGGCCCATCATCGCGAACTCGCTGGTGCCGATCGCGAAACCGCCCATCGCCAGGGCGAAGAGGATCAGCGCGCGGGTGCGATCGGACGGCAGGGCCGGGGCATTCGCCATGAGGACGCTCGGACTCGGAACCGACCATTATTGTGCATTGCAGCACAAGGCGTCGTGACCATCCTTGAGGGTGCTGCGTTGCATGCAGCGGGTGATTCGCCAGTATCGAATGAACGCGCCGGAACGACATGTGCTGGACGCGTCCGCGTCGACAGTCGCGCCCGTATCCACGGAGATCTGCATGCCGCTGACCGCATTCGGCCTCGACCGCACGCTCGAACCCGCCGCCACGCGTTCCTCGACCCGGCGGCGGCTTGACCATGGGCTCACCGCCATAGTGGCGCATGGCGTCGACACATCCACCGCGCGCGTCACCGAAGCCAGGGGCGGCGGGGACTCCGGGGATCTCGACCAGCCCCCGGCAAAGGTGGCCGATACCATCGGCATGCGCGCGCGCAACGCGGTGCGTCTCGCCCGGCTGCTGCAGCTCCATCCCGATCCGGGACCGCGCAAGGGATGATCCGGATCGGGTGCGCCGGCTGGTCGATCGCCGCGGGTGACGCGGACCTGTTCGAGGCCGGCGAATCCGCGCTTGCCCGCTACGCGACGCGCTTCGACATGGCGGAGATCAATTCCTCCTTCTACAAGCCGCACCGGGCTGCGACCTATGCGCGCTGGGCGGACACGGTGCCGGCGGGGTTCCGGTTTTCGGTGAAGCTGCCCAAGGCCATCACCCACGAGGCGCGGCTGGTGGGCTGCGGGCCGGCGCTCGATACGTTCTTCGACGCGGCCGGCGCGCTGGGTGATCGGCTGGGTTGCGTGCTCGTGCAACTCCCGCCGAGTCTGGCGTTCGATGCCCGCATCGCCAGCACCTTCTTCGCGATGCTGGGTCGGCGCTGGCAGGGCCCGGTGGCCTGCGAGGCACGTCATGCGAGCTGGCTGGAGCCGCGCGCGGAGGCCGTCCTGCGCCGTCGCGAGGTGGCACGCGTGGCTGCCGATCCCGCGCGCCACGGCGACGATGCCGTCCCTGGTGGGCATCCCGGATTCGCATACTGGCGCTGGCACGGCGCGCCGAAGATCTACTACAGCGACTATCCGCCCGCGGCACTGGATGCGATCGCCGACGCGGTCGCTGCGGGGCCGGCCGACGCCTGGGTGGTATTCGACAACACCGCGGGCGGCCATGCGGTCCCCAATGCGGCCGGCCTCCAGGCCCGGATCGGATGAGCCGCTCACTGCGTCGCGACGAATGGCTGTGGCAGGATGCGCGGTCATCCACTCCCCGCGCGTTGTCCGTGACGTCTCCAGCGACTGCCGGCTCGCCCGATTTCCTGCACATCCACAGCGCAATGGCATCCCGCGTCGCGGCGTTCGACTGGACGCAAACGCCGCTGGGCCCGATCGAACACTGGCCGCAGTCACTGCGAACGACACTGGGCCTGATGCTCGAATCGCGTTTCGCGATGTGTCTGTGCTGGGGTCCGGAGCTGACGCTGTTCTACAACGATGCCTATATGCGGGTGCTTGGCGCGAAGGAGCCCGGCGCGCTCGGCCAGCCACTGGCGGTGATCTGGTCCGATGTCTGGGAGGACATCCGTCCGCTGGTGGACAGCGTGATGTCCGGCACGGCCACGATGCAGGAAGACATGCCGCTGACGATGCTGCGCAACGGCTATCCGGAGGAAACGTTCTTCACGTTCTCCTATACGCCGGTACGCGGCGAGGACGGCGGGATCGCCGGATTCCTCAACGTCACCACCGATGTCACCCGACGGGTGCAGAACGAGCGCCGGTTGAGCGCTGACGTGGCCCAGTTGGGGCGCATGTTCGACCAGGCGCCGAGCTTCATGGCGATGCTCACCGGCCCCGACCATGTGTTCCGCTATGCGAACCCCGCCTACATGCGCCTCATCGGCGGACGCGACGTGCTCGGCAAACCGGCCGCCGAGGCCTTGCCGGAGGCCGCGCAGCAGGGCTATGTGGCCTTGCTCGACGAAGCGTTCAACAGCGGCAACCCATTTTCCGCCGACGGCATGAGATTCGTCGTCCAGGCCTCGGCGGGCGGCGAGCCTGTCGAACGCTATCTGGACTTCGTCTACCAACCGATCAGCGACGAGCATGGCGTGGCCGGCATCTTCGTGCAGGGCGTCGACGTGACCGCGCGCCGGATGTCCGACCTCGTCCTGCGCACGCGCGAGGCCGAGCTGCGCGCACTCAACCGCGATCTGGAACGCGAGGTCCTGGAACGCGCACGCGAGCGATCGCTGACCTGGCAGGTCACCCCCGACCTGCTCGCGGTCATGGACGCAGAGGGCGTGATCGAAGCGATCAATCCCGCCTGGCAACAGTTGCTCGGCTGGACCGACGACGAACTGCTCGGCCGCCGCTGGCTGGATCGTGTCTGCGCGGAAGATCACGCAATCACCCGCGCGGTCCTCGACAACCTGCGCGCCGACAAGCCGGTGCTGCATTTCGAGAACCGCTTTCGCACGCGCGCCGGGGGCGTCCGCACCCTGTCGTGGATGGCGACGCCGGAAGGCGGGCGTTTCTACTGCAGCGGCCGCGACGTCACCGACATCAAGGCCGCCGCCGACGCGCTGGCCCGCTCCCAGGCGCAACTGCGCACATTGTTCGAAACCAGTTACCAGCTGCAGGGCATGTGCAGACCCGACGGCATCGTCACCGATGCCAATCGGCCCGTGCTTGAGGCGCTGGGAGTCGGGTTCGACGACGTCGTTGGCCTGCCGCTGTGGGAGACGCCGTGGTTTTCCGCCACGCCCGGGATGCCGGCGCGTATCCGGGCGATGTTCGTGCGCGCCGCCGCAGGCGAGACCGTGCGTGACGAAATCCAGGTCGATCTGCCCGGTGGCCGACGTTGCCACGACCTCTCGCTGCGGCCGATCCACGACGACGGCCGCATCATCGCCGTGGTTCCAGAGGCGATCGACACGACCGAGCGCCGCAATGCCGAAGAAGCCCTGCGCCAGTCGCAGAAGCTCGAATCGCTGGGACAGCTGACCGGCGGCGTCGCCCACGATTTCAACAACCTGCTGATGCCCATTGTCACCGCGCTCGACCTTGCGTCCGATCCGAATGCGCGCCCGGAGCGCCGCGCGCGCATGCTCGGGGTCGCACGCCGGTCCGCAGATCGCGCCACCTCGCTGGTACAGCGGCTGCTGTCGTTTGCGCGCAGGCAGCCGCTGCAGACCACCGACGTGGACGTGGGGGCGCTCGTGGTGGGCATGGCCGCGCTGGTGGAGAGTTCCTGCAGTCCGCGGATCCGGCTGGTCGTGGCGGCCGCCGATGGTCTGTTGCCTGCGGTGGCCGACCCGGGCCAGCTGGAAATGGCCATCCTCAACCTCGGCATGAACGCCTGCGACGCGATGCCAGAAGGGGGTACCCTCACGCTGGCTGCCCGCAATGCCCGGGTCACGGGCGATGGCCGGCTGGCGGACGGACGTTACGTGGTGGTGGCGGTGTCCGACACCGGTCATGGCATGGACGAGGCGACGCGCCAGCGTGCCATCGAGCCGTTCTTCTCGACCAAGGGCATCGGCAAGGGCACCGGCCTTGGCCTGTCGATGGCGCACGGACTGGCGTTGCAACTCGGCGGGTATCTGTCGATCGACAGCTCGCCCGGCGCCGGCACCACCGTCGAGCTCTGGCTCCCCGTGGGCACATCCCGGGTCGCCGCACACGAACCGACCGAGGACACAGTAGTGGACAGCACAGCAGAACCGCGCGGTACCGCACTGGTGGTGGATGACGAGGATTCGGTGCGCATGTGCACCGCTGATGCGCTGGAGGACATGGGCTATCGCATCGTCGAGGCCGGTTCGGCCGAAGAGGCGCTGCGCGCGCTCGACGACGGTCTCGCCCCCGCCATCCTGGTGACCGACCATCTGATGCCGGGCATGACCGGCGCCGAGCTGGCACGCGCCGTGCGCGAGCGTCTGCCGGCCACGGCGATCATCATCGTTTCCGGCTACACCAACATGGCCGACATCGCGCCCGGGGTGACCATCCTCAACAAACCCTTCCGCCAGCATGAGCTTGCGGCAAGCGTGGGGCTGGCCGCCGCGTCGATCCACGGCGCGGCCTGAGTCCGGACCGACCATCGCCGACGCCGCGTCGACACCCGCGCGCAGACGCTGCGGACATGCCGTCCCGGGCTCACCAGCCGCAGCAGCGCGTCGCACTCGGTCCGCTTGGAGGGCCGGCGCGGTGACCGGGTGGATGCGCTACGGCAACCGGCATGGCGGCAGCGGCGTGCGCGCCTGGCGTCTCGAAGGCAATCTGCTGTCGGTCGAGTTCGTCGATGGCGCGGTGTACGACTACCAACGTCAGGAGGTCGGGAGTCGCCGCTTCGATGCCGCCTGTGCGGCCGCGCGCGCGGGACGCGGGCTTTCGAGCTGCATCAGCCGACATCTGCGCGACCGCTATGCAGATCGCTACGACGATCGCCGGGCCTGGGACGTCGTCCGCAACCGGGGACGCAGCGACGATGGCGCAATCCCAAAGGCCGGGGCTGCACGCCCCAGCGGCCCTGTGCCCCAACGGCGACGCCCCGCCCTCCAGCGGCCTGCGTCTCGATGATCCGCTCCAGCAACGCATGCAACTGCGCCAGATGCCCGGAACCGGCGGCGCGGGTATCCGGATCCGATGTCATCGCGACCGCCGGCACGACCTAGAGCAAGCGCGCATGGAACACCGGCAAGGGGCGCGTGCAGGATCGCCTCTCGGGCTTAGCCCGGCGCTTCGGCCTGGGACGACGGCTTGATCTGGCGTTCGAAACAGACCCGGCCGGCCGTATGCGGCCAGTCGCGGCGCATCCAGGGTTCGATCTGGCGCAGCGGCTGGGCGTTGTCGGTGGCGAACACCGCGCACAGCTCCAGCAGATCGGGCCCGAGAACCCGGTATTCGTACGCCGCGCCGGTCACCGGATCGGTCCGGCGCAGGTCGACGCCCGGCACGGCCTCCAGGGTTTCGGGCAGGGTCTTTCGCCTGAGCAGATGCGCGCCCGCTGCCTGCTCGATCGCATGCAGATCACGGACGCGCGCGGCGTCCAGGCGCGCGTCGCGTTGCGCGCCGGGGGTGCCGATCAATATCAGCGTCACCACGACCGCCGCGGCGCTCACCAGTCCGCCGGCCACCACGAGGCCGCTCCCGAAGCGGGCCACGTTCAAGGCGACACCTCTTCCCGACGCAGGTCCAGAAGGTAGAACGTGAAGATCGCCCCGGCGATGGTGCCCGCGATCAGCACCTTGAGCAGGAATCGGACGCTGAGCTCGCCCCCCAGGACGTTGTAGACCAGGGTGATGAGATCTCCAGCCAGCACCGCCGTGGCCAGGAACAGGGTCATGTACGTCAGCCATCGACGCACCGGCGACAGCCGCTTGACCGGATCGCGCTCCAGTTCGCGCGACAGTTTGTGCGCCATGAACGCGAACAACGGAAACGCGATGACCAGTGACGATGCCGACCACCGCATCGACCGGCCGAGCCACTGCCCCCGGTAATCGGGATCGCTCGGGTCGGGGAAGGCCAGGTTCACCAGGTCGAACAGCAGGCTGCCGAGCTGCCACGCCGAGATATAGAGCGCCGTGAACAGCACCAGATGCAGGAAAGCATCGCGCGCCGACAGGGTCGGCCGCGGTCGGGGAACCGGTAGCCCGAATGCAACGGCCGGGTATCGCGACAGCGCGTCGCCAACCTGCTCTGCAGGCCAGCCTGCCTTGGCCAGGGTGGCGGCGACCGCATCGTGACCGGCCCCGCGCGCCAGTGCCTCGCGCACGAAACCCTGCAACTCCCTCGAATCCGCGCTCATGGTCCGCTCCGGTCTTGAGTGGCCAATCTAGCAGGCGGCCGGATGCCCATGCCGTGCCGATCTCACCGTGTTCAGCATTCCGGTCTCGGTCCGCGCGACCCGCCGTGGGACAATGGCGCATGGGCGAACCCGACACCACCTCGCCGGCCACCGACGCGGCCGATGCACCGCCGCGCGTGCTGACCGAGGCGCTGAAGGCCGACATCCGCGCCGCGTACACGAAGCTGCAGGCGAACACGCCCGGCTTCAGCACGCGCCGCTCGCAGAGCGCGATGATCGGACTGGTCTCGCGCGCACTCGCGACCACAGGCGGCATCGGCGTCGCCGAGGCGCCGACCGGTGTCGGCAAGTCGCTGGCGTATCTGACCGCCGGGGTGCCGATCGCCCTGGCGACGAAGAAGAAACTCGTCATCAGCACCGGCACCGTGGCCTTGCAGTCGCAGCTGGTCGAGCGCGACATCCCGGCGTTCCTCGCCGCGACCGGACTGGAAGCGCGCGTCGCGCTGGCCAAGGGCCGTACCCGCTACCTGTGCACGCGCAACGCCGCCGAACTGCATGCCGAACACAGCCAGGGCACGATGCTGCTCGACGGCGCCGGCCCCGACGAAGGCGGCGACTTCGAGCGCCAGCTCTACGACCGGCCGCTGGCGCCGCACGAAATCGAGGCCGCGCGGCGGCTGCTCGAAGCGCATGCGGACCGCCAGTGGGACGGCGACATCGATGCCGCGCCCGAGCCGATCTCGCCGGCGCTGCGCACGCGCATCACGACTCCGGCGTCCGGCTGCGCCGGCCGGCGCTGCAGCTTCGCCCAGCAGTGTCCGGTGCTCAGGGCGCGCAATACGGTGCGCGAATCGCAGATCGTCGTGACCAACCATGCCCTGCTGCTGTCGTCGCTGGCGATGGGCGACATCGAGAACGGACAGCCGCTGCTGGCGCCGCCCGGCGAGATGCTGCTGGTGCTCGACGAAGGCCACCACGTGGCCAATGTGGCGATCGACCAGGGCGCTGCGCGTCTGCCCCTGGCCGACATGGCCAAGCGCACCGGGCGCATGCAGATCCTGATCGCCGGCAGCTACCGCCTGGTCGACAAGGAGAAGATCGGCACGCTGCTGCCCGGCGAGGCGATCGAACTCGCCTCGCGGGTGTCGAAGGGCCTCAAGGCCTTCCAGCTCGACGTCGACCGGACCTGGCAACCGGAGCCCGGCGATCGCGACCCGATGTGGCGGGCGCCGCTCGGTCGCCTGCCCGAACACTGGGCGCCCGCGATCGAACAGCTGGGCGAGGACACCCGCGCCCTCCTCAACTGGGTGCATGCCGCGCAGCAGGCCGTGGCCCGGGTGAAGCAGGAGGATCCTGCGCGCGAGAAGCTGCAGCGCAGCCTGGGGCTGGCCCTGGAAATGATCGAGCAACAGCACGACCTGTGGGCCGGCTGGCGCCGCGAAGACCGCGACGGCAGTCCGCCGATGGCACGCTGGATCACCGCCACCCGCGAGGGCGATCTTGCCCTGCACTGCTCGCCCGTCTCTGCGGCGCACGTGTTGCGCTCGCTGCTGTGGAAGGAGATCGACTCGGTCGTGATGACTTCGGCGACACTGACCGGCGGCGGGGATTTCCAGTCGTTCGCGATCGACACCGGCCTGCCCGACCACGCCGAAACCGCATCGCTGCCTTCGCCGTTCGATCTGCGCAACCAGGCGCAGCTGATCGTGCCGCAGTTCCCGGTGCCGCCCGACGATCGCGAAGGCCATCCGAAGGCGGTCGCCGAATGGCTCGCTCGCGAGCTGGACTGGTCCAAGGGCAGCATGGTGCTGTTCACCTCGCGCTGGAAGATGGAGAAGGTCGCCGAGCTGATGCCGGGCTCGCGGCGGGCAGCCATCCAGGTGCAGAGCAGCGGAAACAAGTCGCAGGTGGTGGCCGCGCATCTCGAGCGCGTCGCCGCCGGCAAGGGCTCGGTGCTGTTCGGGCTCAATTCGTTCGGGGAAGGTCTGGACCTGCCGGGCGAGGCCTGCACGACGGTCGTGATCACCCAGGTGCCGTTCGCGGTACCGACCGACCCGCAGACGGCGACCCTCGGCGAATGGCTCGAAGCCCGCGGCCACAACCCGTTCAACCTGATCGCCGTGCCGCATGCGCTGCGCACCTTGACCCAGTTCGCCGGGCGCCTGATCCGCACCTCGACCGATACCGGCCGCGTCGTGATCCTCGATTCGCGCCTGCTCAGCCGCCGCTACGGCCAGCGCATCCTCGATGCGCTGCCGCCGTTCGAACGCGTGATCGGCTGAACGACCACGGTGCTGCGGCTCTGCGCCGACCTCCGGAAAACTCGAGGCGTGCATCGCGCCGGGGCCGCTCAAGCACCTCCATGCCAGCGCGGCCTCTCCGCTGCCGCCGCCGGGAGTACTCACTGACCCGCCCGGGTTGTTGCTGTCCTGCACCTCTCCCTCCGGGAGAGGTCGACGCGCTCGGCGCGTCGGGTGAGGGTGAGGGTGAGGCCGGGGGCGCGGGCGCGGGCGCGGGGCAACCTACGACCACTACGCCCAGCGCGTCGTCGACGCTGACGCCGGTCGCGAGAGCGCCACTGACCCGCCCGGGCTGCTGCCCTGCACCTCTCCCTCCGGGAGATCGACGCGCTCAGCGCGTCGGGTGAGGGCGGGGGTCGCGGGCGCGGACACGGGCGCGGGCAACCTACGACTGCTACGCCCAGCGCGTCCTCGCGACGCTGCCGCCGGTCGCGAAAGTGCCACTGCCCCGCCCGGGCTGTTGCTCTCCTGCACCTCTCCCTCCGGGAGAGGTCGACGCGCTCAGCGCGTCGGGTTAGGGCGGGGGTCGCGGGCGCGGACACGGGCGCGGGGCAACCTACGACTGCTACGCCCAGCGCGTCGTCGACGCTGACGCCGGTCGCGAGAGCGCCACTGCCCCGCCCGGGCTGCTGCTCTCCTGCACCTCTCCCTCCGGGAGAGGTCGACGCGCTCAGCGCGCCGGGCGAGGGCGGGGACGCGGGGCCACCCTGCGAGCGCTACGCCCAGCGCATCGTCGCTATGCCGACCCCGGTCGCGAGAGCGCCACTGCCCCGCCGGGCTGCTGCCCTGCACCTCTCCCTCCGGGAGAGGTCGACGCGCTCAGCGCGTCGGGTGAGGGCCGGGGCACTCAACGACCGCTACGGCCAGCCGTCCTCGCCAGGCCGCTGCATCCGGCGGAAGCGCCCGCAGCCCCTCATCCCTCGAACAGCCCCACCTGTACCGGCAGTTCGTCTGGCTCCCGGAACCCGCCGATGCCCACACCGACCAGCCGGTAGCGTGTCGACGCCGGCAGATCCACGCGCTCGCGCAAGGCCAGCGCGATCCGGATCAGCTCGGCCTGCGAGGCCGGCGGCGTGTCCGGGGTGAAACTGCGCGTCAGGATGCGGAACTGCGAGGTCTTGAGTTTCAGCACCACGGTGCGGCCCACCCGGGCGGTCCTGCGGGTCGCCGCCCAGGTCTTCTCGGCGAGCCGTTCGATCATCGGCGCCAGGTCTTCCAGCAGCAGGTCAGTCTCGAAGGTGTCCTCCGAGGAGATCGACTGCACCGGCTGGTGGGGTTCGACGCCGCGTTCGTCGATGCCGCGCGCACGCTGGTAGAGCCGCGCGCCGAAGCTGCCGAAACGCCCCTGCAGCACCTCCAGCGACAATCCGCGCAAGTCACCCACGGTCGCGACCCCCAGCTCGGCCAGCTTCTTCTCCATCACCTTGCCAACGCCCGGAATCAGCCCGACCTTCAGCGGGATCAGGAACGCATCGATCTGCGCCGGCTTCACCACGAACAGGCCATCGGGCTTGTTCCAGTCCGAGGCGATCTTGGCGATGAACTTGTTCGGGGCGACCCCGGCCGAGGCGGTCAGTTGCGTGGCCTCGAGGATCTGCGCGCGGATCGCCTGCGCGGTCGCGGTGGCGCTGGGCGAGGGGATCTTCGGGTCGGTGACGTCGAGATAGGCCTCGTCCAGCGACAGCGGCTGCACCAGATCGGTATGCGCGTGGAATATCTCGCGCACCTGGCGCGAGACGGCCTTGTAGCGGGCGAAGTCGGGCGGCACGAATATCGCGTCCGGGCACAACCGCTCGGCGGTCACCGCCGGCATCGCCGACCGCACGCCGAACGGCCGCGCCTCGTAGGACGCCGCGCACACGACCGACCGCGCGCCTCGCCAGGCCACGACCACCGGCCGGCCCCTCAGCGACGGATCGTCGCGCTGTTCGACCGACGCGTAGAACGCGTCCATGTCGATGTGGAGGATCTTGCGCACCACCGCATTATCGTCGCCCCGGTCGCAGACGCTGCGTCTTTGCGACGGGATCTCAGGATCTCAGGATCTCGATGTCGTACTCACGCCGCGGCGAGCAGGCTCGGACTTCATCCAACCGCGAGGTGCCGGCCATGAGCCAAGGCGACAAGTCGTCCTACACCGACAAGCAGAAGCGCAAGGCCGAACACATCGAGTCTTCGGAGCGTGACAAGGGCCGCTCCAAGGACGATGCCGAGCGCATCGCCTGGGCCACCGTCAACAAACAGGATGGCGGCGGCAAGCAGAGCGGATCCGGCCGCAAGGACAGCTGATCAGGCGCCCTCCACCGGCAGCCGGACGATCGCGACGGTCGCGTCGTCGGGGTCGGTCGTGATCGAGAAGCCGAGCTGCCGGCACATGCCCAGCATCGTGGTGTTCTCGCGCAGCACCTGGCCCTCGACGACTCGCAGCCCCTGCCAGCGGGCGTACTCGATCATGAGGCTCATCAGCCGCCAGCCCAGGCCGGCGCCCTTGAGGTCCGAGCGCACCATGATTCCGTACTCGCCGGTGTCGTAGTTGGCATCGGCGAGCAGGCGCACGGCGCCCAGCATCTCGCCGCTGGCCGGGTCGATCGCCGCCAGCGCAATGGAGCGTGCGTAGTCGAGCTGGGTCAGGCGCGCGATGAATTCGTGGCTGAAATGGCGCACCGCGCTGAAGAAGCGCAGCCGCAGATCCTCGGGGCTGACCCGCTCGAAGAACCTCCTGAACATCGCCTCGTCTTCTGGTCGCACCGGCCGTATGAAGACCTGACTCCCGTTGGCCAGCGACACCGTGCGCTCCCACTCGACCGGGTACGGGAGAATCGCGAAGCGCGGATGGCCCCGGCCCTTGTGCAGGGGTTTCACCGGCGCCACCGCGATGCGCGCATCCACCGCGACCACGCCGCTCTGATCGGCAAGCAGCGGATTGATGTCGATTTCGCGCAGTTCGGGCAGGTCCGCGGCCATCTGCGCCAGTTTCACCAGCACCAGCGCAAGCGCGCGCTCATCGGCGGCCGGCACATCGCGATAGGCCTTGAGGATCCGCGCTGCACGGGTCCGGCCGATCAGCTCATGGGCCAGCCGCAGATCCAGCGGTGGCAGCATCAGGGCCTTGTCGTCGATGACATCGACCGCAGTGCCGCCGCGTCCGAACACGATGACCGGACCAAAGGTCGGATCGTCGGCGATGCCGGCGATGAGTTCGCGTGCCTTGGGCCGCAGCACCATCGCATGAACGGTGACCCCTTCGATCCTGGCCTGCGGACGCAGCCGTCGCGCGCGCGTCAGGATGTCTTCGGCCGCGGCGCGTACGGCGTCGGCGCTGGCCAGATTCAATCGCACGCCGTCGACATCCGACTTGTGCGGGATGTCCGGGGCGTCGATCTTCACCGCGACCGTGGAGCCGCGCGCGAACATGGCGCGCGCCGCTTCGACGGCCGCTTCCGGATCCCGTGCCCGCGATACGTCGGCGACCGCGATGCCATAGGCGCGCAGCAGGCGCACGCTCGCCACCGGGTCGAGCATGCGGGTGCCCGATGCCAAGGCGGACTGGACGATCGCGCGCGCGGCCGGCAGGTCCACGTTGAAATCTTCGGGCAGGCTGGGCGGCGTCTCCATCAGGGCGCGTTGCGCCTGCTGATGGCGCACCAGATACATGAAGCCGCGGACCGCATCAGCCTCGCTCGCATACACCGGGATACCCGCATCCCCCAGGGTCTGGCGCGCGCCCGCCTGATCGCCGAGCCAGACCGCGAACACCGGTTTGGCCTGGGCAGTAAGCGGACGTGTCGCGAGGGTCCGCACCACAGCCGCAGCGGTCTCGTCCGGATCCGACAGCACCGTGGGCACCTGCATCACCAGCACGGCATCGTTCTGGCGATCCTCGAGCAGGGCCTCGAGCGTCGCCGCATAGCGGCGACCATCGGCATCGCCCAGCATGTCGACCGCGTTGCGCCGCGACCAGCCACGCTCGAGCGCGGCATCGAGCGTGTCCAGCGTGGCATCGGACAGCGTGGCCCGCGTGCCGCCCAGATCGACGAGCCTGTCGAGCGCGAGCATGCCCACGCCGATGCCGTTGGTCATCACCGCAAGCCGATCGCCCGGCAGGCTGCCGAGGTGGGACAGGGTTTCGGCGGCGGCAAACAGCTCATCGAGCGCATGCACGCGCAGCAGGCCGGCCCTGCGAAATGCGGCGTCGTAGACGGCATCAGGCGCGGCAAGCACTGCGGCATGGGTCAGAGCCGGTGCTTCGCGCCTGGCGTGGCGGCCCGGCTTGACCACCACCACCGGTTTCGCCCGCGCGGCCGCCCGCGCCGCCGACAGGAACTTGCGCGCATCGCGGACCCGCTCGACGTACAGCAGGATCGCGCGGGTGCGCCGATCGGTGGCGAAATAGTCGAGCAGATCCGCGAAATCCACATCCAGCGCATCGCCCAGCGAAGCGACGGCGGAAAAACCGATACCACGCGGACGGCTCCATTCGATCATGCCCGCTGCCACCGCGCCCGACTGCGAGATCAGGGCGAGATCGCCGGCTGCGGGCGCATGCGCGGCAAAGCTCGCGAACAGATTCGCATGTGGCGCAATCACGCCCAGACAGTTGGGGCCGACGATCCGCAGGGCGTAGGCGCGAGCCACGGCCGCCAGCGCCGCGTTGGGTGAACCCGCGCCGGTCCCCATGTCACGCGTGAGCACGATCGCAGCCTTGGCGCCCTTGCGTGCGGCCGCCTCGGCGACGGTTGCAACATCCGATGGCGGCACTGCGATCACCACCAGTTCGGGGACGAAGGCCAAGGCATCGAAGGACCGCACTGCCTGCACGCCGTCGATGACGGCATGACGCGGGTTCACCAGGCCGATCGGCCCGGCGAATCCCCCCTCGCGCAGCTGCTGCAGGACCAGCCGGCCCAAGGAACGCGGCCGAGGACTCGCGCCGACCAGCGCGACCGATGCCGGATGAAACACGGATTGCAGGGCGTAGGTACTCATCGTGCCCGCGGCTTCCTTCGAGCGACCGCAGACCATACACGATGGCCGGTCGACGTCCGGAGGCGCTGCCCCGCCTTGAACAGCGCCCGGGCGGGAACCGCGTGCGTATAGGGTGCTCTCGTCCAGCTTCCGGCATGCATCCCGAGCGCGCCCCCGTGTTCGTGGCTAGCCGCCCGGCTGTCCTGGAGGCTTCGCGTACACCGCCGCCGGTTGAAGGCACCCGCTGCCGGAGTTCGACCGGCGAGCAGTTGCGCGGCGGAAGCATGACGGCCGCGCCTGTCCCGACCGGTGGCGTTTCCTGGCCTGAAACCGCTCGCCCCCTTCCGCCTCGATCAGCCGGCGCACCATCGCCCTGACTGCGGCACCGGAGACGTTGGCGCCATCGAGGGGCACGGCGAAGAAGCGCTGCACCGGGAGCATGAGCAGAGCGGGGACCTGGCCTGTCGCAGCGATCCGAAGCAAAGAGATCCGGCTCCGGACATTCTCTCCACGTACCGCCGCATGCATCGGCGCAGAGGGTTCAACGTCGACGGTCGTGCCCACTTGCGCAGACCTCGCCGACAGGGCCGCGACCATGGAAGTCTGCGTGCGCACCCCCGGAGCTTCTGTTCGATCGCGAGGGTCTGCGTGAGGACAGGCCGCAGGAGCGATTCCCATGAGCAGGTGTTCGCGCCGCTGTGCACGCTCGCTGGCGCCCAGCGGACCCATATGCAGCCGCGGGCTGATCGGGCATGCGCGCCGTTCTGCGATCGCGGATCTACTGCGCCTTCCCCGCGCGCCATGGGAATCGCGTCTCGTGCGCTCAGACTAAATCGGTCTGCCGCGTGACGCTGCGGCTGTCTCCTGTCCGCTCGGGCAGCTAGAAATTCCAGACAAAGAAAAACCCCCGCCGGAATACCGGCGGGGGTTTTGGGTAAAAACCCTGGCGATGACCTACTCTCGCATGCTAGATGCACACTACCATCGGCGCATGTACGTTTCACTTCCGAGTTCGGAATGGGATCGGGTGGTTCCATACAGCTATAGTCACCAGGGAGAGGGTGGAGGGTCGCAGGTCGGTCCGGCGATCGACGCAGTGATGCGATCGAAAGAGGGACTGACAGCGCTCACGCTCTCAGAGGTTGGGAAGTAGCGAACATTTGAAACGCGTCTCACACGTGTTGTGGAGGCCAAGGATGCTTCGATAGAAGCAACTTGAGGTTATATGGTCAAGCCGCACGGATCATTAGTACTGGTTAGCTCAATACATTGCTGTACTTACACACCCAGCCTATCAACCACCTGGTCTTGATGGTTCCTTCAGGGGAGTCAAGCTCCCGGGAGATCTCATCTTGAGGCGCGCTTCCCGCTTAGATGCTTTCAGCGGTTATCGCTTCCGAACATAGCTACCCGGCAGTGCCACTGGCGTGACAACCGGAACACCAGAGGTTCGTCCACTCCGGTCCTCTCGTACTAGGAGCAGCCCCTCTCAAATCTCCAACGCCCATGGCAGATAGGGACCGAACTGTCTCACGACGTTCTGAACCCAGCTCGCGTACCACTTTAAATGGCGAACAGCCATACCCTTGGGACCGACTACAGCCCCAGGATGTGATGAGCCGACATCGAGGTGCCAAACACCGCCGTCGATATGAACTCTTGGGCGGTATCAGCCTGTTATCCCCGGAGTACCTTTTATCCGTTGAGCGATGGCCCTTCCATACAGAACCACCGGATCACTAAGTCCTAGTTTCCTACCTGCTTGATCCGTCGATCTCGCAGTCAAGCACGCTTATGCCTTTGCACACAGTGCGCGATGTCCGACCGCGCTGAGCGTACCTTCGAGCTCCTCCGTTACTCTTTGGGAGGAGACCGCCCCAGTCAAACTACCCACCATACATGGTCCCCGATCCGGATAACGGACCTAGGTTAGAACGTCAAGCACGACAGGGTGGTATTTCAAGGTTGGCTCCACCACAGCTAGCGCCATGGTTTCAAAGCCTCCCACCTATCCTACACAGACGAACTCAACGTTCAATGTAAAGCTATAGTAAAGGTTCACGGGGTCTTTCCGTCTTGCCACGGGAACGCTGCATCTTCACAGCGATTTCAATTTCACTGAGTCTCGGGTGGAGACAGCGCCGCCATCGTTACGCCATTCGTGCAGGTCGGAACTTACCCGACAAGGAATTTCGCTACCTTAGGACCGTTATAGTTACGGCCGCCGTTTACCGGGGCTTCGATCAAGAGCTTCGCCTTGCGGCTGACCCCATCAATTAACCTTCCGGCACCGGGCAGGCGTCAGACCCTATACGTCCACTTTCGTGTTTGCAGAGTCCTGTGTTTTTGATAAACAGTCGCAGCGGCCTGGTCACTGCGGCCCCCGATCGCTGTAGCCCGCATGGGCCACGATCAAGGGCGCACCTTCTCCCGAAGTTACGGTGCTATGTTGCCTAGTTCCTTCACCCGAGTTCTCTCAAGCGCCTTAGAATTCTCTTCCTACCCACCTGTGTCGGTTTACGGTACGGTCTGCATAAGCTGAAGCTTAGGGGCTTTTCCTGGAAGCGTGGTATCAGTCACTTCGCTCTAATGAGCTCGTCTCGGTGCTCGGAGTTGAAGGGTCCCGGATTTGCCTAAGACCCACTCCTACCGCCTTTCCCCAGGACAACCAACGCCTGGTAGACCTAACCTTCTCCGTCCCCCCATCGCACTTATGCGAGGTGCTGGAATATTAACCAGCTTCCCATCGACTACGCATTTCTGCCTCGCCTTAGGGGCCGACTCACCCTGCGTCGATTAACGTTGCGCAAGGAAACCTTGGGCTTTCGGCGTGCGGGCTTTTCACCCGCATTATCGTTACTCATGTCAGCATTCGCACTTCCGATACCTCCAGCAGACTTCTCAATCCACCTTCAACGGCTTACGGAACGCTCCTCTACCGCGCATATATAAATATATGCACCCCAAGCTTCGGTTTATCACTTAGCCCCGTTAAATCTTCCGCGCAGACCGACTCGACCAGTGAGCTATTACGCTTTCTTTAAAGGATGGCTGCTTCTAAGCCAACCTCCTGGCTGTCTGTGCCTTTCCACATCGTTTCCCACTTAGTGATAATTTGGGACCTTAGCTGTGGGTCTGGGTTGTTTCCCTTTTCACGACGGACGTTAGCACCCGCCGTGTGTCTCCCATGCAGTCTGTCTTGGTATTCGGAGTTTGCAATGGTTTGGTAAGTCGCAATGACCCCCTAGCCATAACAGTGCTCTACCCCCAAGAAGATTCACATGAGGCGCTACCTAAATAGCTTTCGAGGAGAACCAGCTATCTCCGGGTTCGATTAGCTTTTCACTCCTAATCACACCTCATCCCCTACCTTTGCAACGGGAGTGGGTTCGGGCCTCCAGTTGATGTTACTCAACCTTCACCCTGGGCATGACTAGATCACCCGGTTTCGGGTCTATTGCCCGCGACTATGCGCCCTTATCAGACTCGGTTTCCCTTCGCCTCCCCTATACGGTTAAGCTTGCCACGAACAATAAGTCGCTGACCCATTATACAAAAGGTACGCAGTCACTCCTTGCGGAGCTCCTACTGCTTGTACGCACACGGTTTCAGGATCTATTTCACTCCCCTCTCCGGGGTTCTTTTCGCCTTTCCCTCACGGTACTGGTTCACTATCGGTCGGTCAGGAGTATTTAGCCTTGGAGGATGGTCCCCCCATGTTCAGACAGGGTTTCTCGTGCCCCGCCCTACTCAATTTCATCGAAATGGCCCTTTCGCATACAGGGCTGTCACCTTCTATGGCCGGTCTTTCCAGGACCGTTTTGCTAGAACCAAATCGACTTTTGGGCTGTTCCCCGTTCGCTCGTCACTACTCAGGGAATCTCGGTTGATTTCTTTTCCTACGGTTACTTAGATATTTCAGTTCACCGCGTTCGCCTCGTACAGCTATGTATTCACTGCACGATACCTCCTAAGAGGTGGGTTTCCCCATTCGGACATTACCGGATCAAAGCTTGTTGCCAGCTCCCCGATACTTTTCGCAGGCTACCACGTCCTTCATCGCCTCTGACCGCCAAGGCATCCACCGTGTGCGCTTATTCGCTTGACCATATAACCCCAAGTCGCCTCAGGGTCATATTTCTGCCGGTGGGTACAAAGCACCGACGCGAAATACAACGACTCAATTTACTAGGGACTCGAGGTCCCCGCCTTAGCCTCACGACACGTTTGAGTTCTTGTCTCAGACGCTCGCTACTTCCCTATTTTTCAAAGAACCATCGTCAGGCCACAGTGCCTGGCGACATTCAAATCTTGTGTGTGCGCAGCGATCGGTATTCAAAACAAGAGTGGTGGAGCCTGTCGGGATCGAACCGACGACCCCCTGCTTGCAAAGCAGGTGCTCTCCCAGCTGAGCTAAGGCCCCAAAGTGGTGGGTCTGGGAGGACTCGAACCACCGGCCTCACCCTTATCAGGGGTGCGCTCTAACCACCTGAGCTACAGACCCAGTCTCGCTCTTGATTACCAATCGTGCAGGTTACTTATGAGGACGCCTGGACAAGTAATGTGGTCTTGTCTCTAAAGGAGGTGATCCAGCCGCACCTTCCGATACGGCTACCTTGTTACGACTTCACCCCAGTCATCGGCCACACCGTGGCAAGCGCCCTCCCGAAGGTTAAGCTACCTGCTTCTGGTGCAACAAACTCCCATGGTGTGACGGGCGGTGTGTACAAGGCCCGGGAACGTATTCACCGCAGCAATGCTGATCTGCGATTACTAGCGATTCCGACTTCACGGAGTCGAGTTGCAGACTCCGATCCGGACTGAGAGAAGGTTTCTGGGATTGGCTTGCCCTCGCGGGTTTGCAGCCCTCTGTCCTTCCCATTGTAGTACGTGTGTAGCCCTGGCCGTAAGGGCCATGATGACTTGACGTCATCCCCACCTTCCTCCGGTTTGTCACCGGCGGTCTCCTTAGAGTTCCCACCATTACGTGCTGGCAACTAAGGACAAGGGTTGCGCTCGTTGCGGGACTTAACCCAACATCTCACGACACGAGCTGACGACAGCCATGCAGCACCTGTGTTCGAGTTCCCGAAGGCACCAATCCATCTCTGGAAAGTTCTCGACATGTCAAGGCCAGGTAAGGTTCTTCGCGTTGCATCGAATTAAACCACATACTCCACCGCTTGTGCGGGCCCCCGTCAATTCCTTTGAGTTTCAGTCTTGCGACCGTACTCCCCAGGCGGCGAACTTAACGCGTTAGCTTCGATACTGAGTTCCTAATTGAACCCAACATCCAGTTCGCATCGTTTAGGGCGTGGACTACCAGGGTATCTAATCCTGTTTGCTCCCCACGCTTTCGTGCCTCAGTGTCAGTGCTGGTCCAGGTAGTCGCCTTCGCCACGGATGTTCCTCCCGATCTCTACGCATTTCACTGCTACACCGGGAATTCCACTACCCTCTACCGCACTCTAGCCTGCCAGTATCCAATGCAATTCCCAGGTTGAGCCCAGGGCTTTCACATCAGACTTAACAAACCACCTACGCACGCTTTACGCCCAGTAATTCCGAGTAACGCTTGCACCCTTCGTATTACCGCGGCTGCTGGCACGAAGTTAGCCGGTGCTTATTCTTTGGGTACCGTCAGAACAATCGGGTATTAACCGACTGCTTTTCTTTCCCAACAAAAGGGCTTTACAACCCGAAGGCCTTCTTCACCCACGCGGCATGGCTGGATCAGGCTTGCGCCCATTGTCCAATATTCCCCACTGCTGCCTCCCGTAGGAGTCTGGACCGTGTCTCAGTTCCAGTGTGGCTGATCATCCTCTCAGACCAGCTACGGATCGTCGCCTTGGTGGGCCTTTACCCCGCCAACTAGCTAATCCGACATCGGCTCATCTATCTGCGCCAGGCCCGAAGGTCCCCGGCTTTCACCCGTAGGTCGTATGCGGTATTAGCGTAAGTTTCCCTACGTTATCCCCACAAATAGGCAGATTCCGATGTATTCCTCACCCGTCCGCCACTCGCCACCCAAGGAGCAAGCTCCTCTGTGCTGCCGTTCGACTTGCATGTGTTAGGCCTGCCGCCAGCGTTCACTCTGAGCCAGGATCAAACTCTTCACTTAAAATTTTTCGATACGACCGAAGTCGCATCTAATGCTTCGAGTGCAGATGTCTTTCCTGAGCTTCGAACTACTCACCAGCATTTGCATGCTTTTGAATCTTTCTTGCTCTTTCTAGAACGTCTGCTAATGGACTCACACCACCAGCCAGACGTCCGCATAAGTATCCTGCGCACACTGTCAAAGATCTTCGGAAGTGGCCTCAGCGCCTGCTTCCCAGTGCTTCGAAGTTTCCTCCGAAGCGAGCCGCCCATTGTAGCGCGGTTTTCGCTGCCGTCAACACCTCGTTGAGGGTGACTTTTCAGCGGCTTCAGCGTCCGGCCCGAAGGCGTTTCGTTGAAGCGAGCCGCACATATTACCGCGACTTTCGAGCCTGTCAACACCGTGTGAAAGCGCGTTTCCCGTCCCGCCCCGCCCGGTTCGCCGCCCCGAAGAGCAGCCCGCCGTGCGGGGCGCGAATTATGCATAGCCAGAATCGATTTGGGAACCCCTCAGGCAATTTTTCTTGACGGTCGCCCGACCGTTGCCGAAGGTGGGTGCCGTCCAACCGCCAAGGCCTCCTTATATGCGCGCACTCCGGCTGCTGTTTCTTGCCCTGTTTGCTTTGCTCCTGCTGCCCGCCTGCGCCAGTGGCGGGGACTGGGTGGAACTCGCCGGCAATCGCTATACCGTCGAGATCGCCGCCACCGACGAGGCGCGCGCGCGCGGACTGATGTTCCGCGACCGGCTCGACGAGGGCCACGGGATGCTTTTCATACACGACACCGAGGCGCCCCAGGCTTACTGGATGAAGAACACACGCATCCCGCTCGACATCCTCTACTTCGACGACGCCCGCAAACTGGTGTCGCAGCAGCGCGACGTGCCGCCCTGCTCGGGCGGCGATCGCTGCCCGCCCTATCCCAGCAAGGCCCCAGCGCGGTACGTGCTCGAGCTCAATGCCGGCGAGGCCAGCCGGATCGGCCTGGTGGATGGCGAAACACTGATCCTTTCGCCGTCGATCCGGACCCCTTGATCGGGGACGCGCTGGGCGGGTTCGTCCCGTTACATATGAGTAGGGACGTCGGGCGCGCCGGACATCGCGAGCAGCCGGCGGACGCACTGCGGTCCGCCGCGCATACGCTTCAGCTCCACTCACCCCCGAGCTGGGCGTTTGCAGACCGGCGTGATTCGCTTGGCACCCGCGTTGCACCTGCGATCCCCGCGCAGGCGTGGACGGGATCTGCCGAAGCTTGAGACCGGCGCCGCCAGTGGCAGATGGTCCCCGCCCCTTCTTCCACACCCGCAACGGATAGCGGCGCTGGGCGGGGTGCCACCGGGCAACGGATGGTCCACCGGGCGGGACACCGCAAACCACAGCGGGCCCCACTCGCCCTGCCTCGCTCAGAGCACCATCATCTCGAAGTCTTCTTTGGTGACGCCGCAGTCCGGGCACGTCCAGGACTCGGGGACGTCGGCCCAGCGGGTGCCTGCCGGGATGCCCTCATCCGGAATTCCGACGGCCTCGTCGTAGATGAAACCGCAGACCACGCACATCCATGTCTGGTAGGCGTCCTGCGTCGTCGAATCGTTCATCGGATAATGGTCACATGCGGCAGCGTTGATGCGCTGCATTGTCCCATCGCGCCCACTCCACCGGAATTCACGCCGATGAACATCAGTCCGTCCAGCGCACCGCGCGGTCTCTATCTGATCACGCCGGATGTGGCCGAAACCGCCCAACTGCTGGCGCAGGTCGCGCCGGTGCTGCCGCATGCGACCTGGATGCAGTACCGCAACAAGCGCGCCGACAGCACGTTGCGCCGCGAGCAGATCCAGGCCTTGCTGCCGCTGTGCCAGGCCACGGGGGTGCCTCTGATCGTCAACGACGACTGGGCGCTCGCCGCCGAACTCGGCGCCGATGGCGCACACCTGGGGGAAGACGACGGCGTCTTGCATGAAGCGCGGCGCGCGCTCGGACCCGCGGCGATCCTCGGGGCATCCTGCTACGACTCGGCTGCACTCGCGCGGCGCGCGGTCGATGCCGGTGCAAGTTACGTCGCGTTCGGCGCGTTCTTCCCGTCGCCCACCAAGCCCGACGCCCGGGTCGCGCACAAATCGGTGCTGCGCGATGCTGCCGCGCTCGGTGTGCCGCGGGTGGCGATCGGCGGCATCACCCCGGAGAATGCGCGTCAGCTCGTCGCCGCCGGCGCGGATCTCCTCGCGGTCATCAGCGGCGTCTTCGCCGCCCGCCATCCTGCTGCGGCCGCAGCCGCCTATCGCGCGGCGTTCAACCTCTAATCCCCCTACCGGAGCCTCCATGGACACCTCCCGCTCGCATGCCCTGTTCGAACGCGCCCGCAGCCTCCTGCCCGGCGGCGTCAATTCGCCGGTCCGTGCGTTCAAGTCCGTGGGAGGCGAGCCGTTCTTCGTCCAGCGCGCCGACGGCCCCCATCTGTTCGACGTCGACGGCAACCGTTACATCGACTACGTCGGCTCATGGGGTCCGATGATCGTCGGCCACAACCATGCGGCGGTCCGCCAGGCGGTCAAGCGTGCGATCGGTGACGGCCTGTCGTTCGGCGCGCCGACCGAAGCGGAGATCACGATGGCGGAACGCCTGACCGCGCTGGTGCCGTCGATGGAGATGGTGCGCATGGTCAATTCCGGCACCGAAGCCACGCTGTCGGCGATCCGCCTCGCGCGCGGCGCGACGGGACGCACCTGCATCGTCAAGTTCGAGGGCTGCTATCACGGCCATGGCGACTCGTTCCTGGTCAAGGCCGGCAGCGGTGCACTGACGCTCGGCGTGCCGACCTCGCCCGGCGTGCCGAAGGCGCTGGCCGACCTGACCCTGACCCTTCCCTACAACGATTTCGACGCGGCCAGCGCACTGTTCGCCCAGGCCGGCGCGGACATCGCCGGGCTGATCATCGAACCCGTAGTGGGCAATGCCAACTGTCTGCCGCCGCGGGAGGGCTATCTCCAGCATCTGCGCGAGCTGTGCACGCAGCACGGCGCGCTGCTGATCTTCGATGAGGTGATGACCGGCTTCCGCGTCGCTCTCGGTGGCGCGCAGGCGCGTTACGGCGTGACCCCGGATATCAGCACCTTCGGCAAGATCATCGGCGGCGGCATGCCGGTGGGTGCCTACGGCGGACGCCGCGAGCTGATGGAACAGATCGCGCCGGCCGGGCCGATCTACCAGGCCGGCACGCTGAGCGGAAATCCCGTCGCGATGGCCGCGGGCCTGGCGATGCTGGACCTCGTTTCGGCACCCGGTTTCCACGACGCACTCGAAGCGAACTCGAACCTGCTGTGCGACGGCCTGGAAGCCGCGGCTCGCGACGCCGGCGTACCGTTCACCACCACGCGCGTCGGCGGCATGTTCGGCCTGTTCTTCACTGACCAGCCGTACGTCGACACCTATGCACAGGCCGTCGCCTGCGACACCGCTGCGTTCAACCGCTTCTTCCACGCGATGCTGGCGCGCGGCGTGTTCCTGGCGCCGTCGGCCTTCGAAGCGGGCTTCATGTCCTCGGCGCACGATGCCCCGGTGATCGAGGAGACGATCGCCGCCGCGCGCGAGGCGTTCGCCGAGGTGCGCACCGCATGAAGCGCCCAGCGCCAGGGGCAGGAGGATGGCGACCCGCAAGCCAGCGCATTGGGATGCGAGTTGCTACCCGCGCGCCCTCCCGGGTGAAGTCCACTGCCAGCATCCCCGGCGGGCTGTCGCAATGGCGCAATGGCTGCTTTTGGTGACATTCCAAGGGGTGCGCCGTTGATCGCTTCGATTGTGATCGGCTGCGGCATCTTCGCGGCGCCGACCGGCATCCACACCAGGGAACCCGCGCGGTGAACACGCCGCCGCTGCGTCTGGTGCTGCTGGACTTCGATGGCGTGCTGGCGCACTACTCGCGGCCCGCGCGCCTGGCCCATCTGGCCCGAGTCGCCGGCTGCACGCCCGCGCGCGTGTCGGAAATACTCTTCGACTCTGGACTGGAGCGCGCCTACGACAGCGGCACGCTCGACACCGCGGACTATCTGCAGCGACTGGGCGCAGGCATCGGGATCACGATCGACGCGGACGCATGGATCGCTGCGCGCGTGGCCGGCGCCCAGGCCGATCCCGTTGCGATGGAACTCGTCGCGTCGATCGCGTCAACTGTGCAGGTTGGCGTGCTGACCAACAATGGCGCGCTCATGCTGGACGCGATTCCACGCATCGTGGCCCCGCTGTTCCCCATGCTCGAGGGCCGCGTGCTGTGCAGCGGCGTCCTGCGCGTGCGCAAACCGGACCGCGCGATCTTCGAGCAAGCGCTCGCACACTTCGACGTGCGCGCGCAGGACACCCTGTTCGTCGACGACCTGTTCGTGAACGTGCAGGGGGCGCGCGCCGCGGGCCTGCACGCCGACACGGTGGTCGATGCACGGTCGATGCGGACGGTGTTCCGGCGTTACGGCTTGCTGCCCGGCAGCCCGGCCCCACCAGTTTGAAATCTGCTTGATCCCGAGGCGCACCCGGACCGGGACACCTGCAAGGCATTGCGAAGTCGTCCCGCCCACGCATCGAGCACGTCCCGCGCAGCCGGCGCAGGCGGGCGGACGCCGGGATAGATCCGCATCAGTCCGTCGCCGGACATCCGCGGCTGCACATGCAGATGCACATGCGGGATCTCCTGCCCGCCGGCGTCGCGGTTGGACTGCCACAGATTGAGGCCATCGGGGGCGAAAACCGCGTCGGCCGCACGGGCGATGCGGACGGCGATCCGCATCAGCTGCGCGGCGGTGTCTTCGTCCAGGTCGAACAGGGTTTTCGACGTGCCGGCGCGGCACAACGAGCACGTGCCCGGGCACCGCCTGGCGCAGATCCATGAAGGCGATCACCTGGTCGTCCTCGTGGACGAGGCTTGCAGGCAGCGCGCCCGCAAGGATCGCGCAGAACGCGCAGGCGTTCTGGACCGGATCAGCCGGCGGCGACGACGGCATCGGCGAGCGCCGCGCGCAGCCGCGCCAGGCCCTCGGCGATGTCGGCATCGGTGATGTTCAACGCCGGCACGAACCGCAGCACGTCCGGGCCGGCCTGCAGCATCAGCAGGCGGTGGCGCGCGGCGTGGTCGAGGATCGCGCCCGCCTGGCCGGCATGCTCGGGACGCAGCACGGCGCCGAGCATCAGGCCGCGACCGCGAACCTCGGAGAACAGGCCGAACTCGGCGTCGAGCGCGGCGAGGCCGTCGCGCAGCGCGCGTGACTGGCGCGCCACGTTGGTGGCGATCTCGGGCGATGCCAGCTTGCGCAGGGCCACGCGCGCGACCGCGGCAGCCAGCGGATTGCCGCCGAAGGTGGTGCCGTGATCACCGAACTGCATCGCCTCGGCGACCTTCGGACCCGCCAGCAGTGCACCGATCGGGAAGCCGCCGCCGAGCGCCTTGGCCAGCGTGACGATGTCGGGCACGACGCCGTCCTGGGTATGCGCGAACAACGTGCCGGTGCGGCCCATGCCGCACTGGATCTCGTCGAGCACCAGCAGGGCCTCGTGGCGATCGCACAGCGCGCGCACCGCGGCCAGATACCCGTCGGCGGCCGGCATGACACCACCCTCGCCCTGCACGGGTTCGAGCATGACCGCGGCGACGTCACCGCCGGCCATCGCGGCTTCGAGCTGGGCGACGTCGTTGAAATCGACGTAGCGGAAACCACCGGGCAGCGGCTCGTAGCCGGCCTGGTATTTGGGCTGCGCGGTCGCGGTGACCGCGGCCAGCGTGCGCCCATGGAAGCTGCCGCGCGCCGTCACGATCACCCGGCGATCGGGGTTGCGGCCCTGCGCGGTGGCCCATTTGCGCACGAGCTTGATCGCGGCCTCGTTGGCCTCGGCGCCGGAATTGCACAGGAAGGTACGCGTGGCGAAGCCGCTGGCTTCGACCAGTTCGGCGGCCAGCCGCAGCGGCGGTTCGCTGTAAAAGACGTTGCTGGTGTGCCACAGCTTGCCGGCCTGTTCGACCAGTGCGGCGACGAGATCGGGATCATTGTGGCCAAGCCCGCAGACGGCGATGCCGGCCGACAGGTCGACGTACTCGCGGCCCTCGCTGTCCCAGACGCGCGCGCCGTTGCCGCGCTCGAGCACCAGCTCGCGCGGCCGGTAGACGGGCAGCACATGGCGCTGGGCGAGGGCGATGAGGTCGGCTGCAGTGGACATGCGTAGGTCGTCGGGACGCGGGCCGACAATTGTACGGCCCCGGCCGGCCGGCTTCCGCCGCCGGTGCGGTGGTGGCAAGGGGCAGGCGCGCTCAGGTTCCGCCGCCAACCGAGGGTGAACGCCCCGGCCTGTCGCCTTCGACCGTGCCGCCGCCGCCCGAAGACGCGGCCCTGGAAAGCCCCGCGTGAGGCCCGGCGCTCCGCCGGCTGGACGCAGGCGCGCCGCCGCAGTGGCCGCCGCGTACTCAGTCCAGGAACAGATCCGGCAGCAGCGGCTGCGTGGGATCGATCGCATACGCATCAAGGTCGGTGATACCGGCCTCGCGCAGCACCTCGTCATCGATCAGGAAGCGGCCGTGGAAGCCGGCGGCCTCGCGCACGAGGATGGCGTGCGCGGCGTCGCCCATGATCGACGGGCTGCGGCCATTGCCGCGCTCCACGCCGGGAATCATGTTCAGGGCGTCGGTGCCGATCAGCGTGCGCGGCCACAGCGCGTTGACGGCGACGCCCTGCGGGCCGAACTCGGCCGCCAGGCCCAGCGTCACGAAGCTCATGCCCATCTTGGCCAGCGTGTAGCCGGTGTGCGGCGCCCACCACTTGGGGTCGAGCGACGGCGGCGGGCACAGGGTGAGGATGTGCGGATTGGGCGCCTGCAACAGATACGGCAGGCAGGCCTGCGCACACAGGAAGCTGCCGCGCGCGTTGACCTGCTGCATGAGATCGAAGCGCTTCATCGGCGTGTCGAGCGTGCCGCGCAGCCAGATCGCGCTGGCATTGTTGACCAGGATGTCGATGCCGCCGAAGGCGTCGACGGTCGCAGCCACTGCGGCGCGTACCTGGTCTTCCTCGCGGATGTCGCACCGCAAGGCCAAGGCGCGGCCGCCTGCGGCCTCGACGCTGCGCGCGGCGCTATGGATGGTGCCGGGCAGTTTTGGATTGGCGACCTCGGACTTGGCGGCGATCGCGACATTCGCGCCGTCGCGCGCGGCGCGCTCGGCAATCGCCAGCCCGATGCCGCGCGAGGCGCCGGTGATGAAGAGGGTCTTGCCGGCGAGTGTCGACATGCGGGCGCTCCTGGATCTGCGGTCGGGTGGGCAGTATGCGCGGCGTGGTGAATGCCAGCGATGGTTCAGTGGGGGGAGCGGAATACTGGGGCTGCCCCGCCTGCCGGAGAACATCGATGGCCCGTCTTGCCTGCGCGTTGCTGCTGTGCGCTTTGACCGCCTGCCAGGCGCCGGCAGTGGTGCCGGAGGCCAGCGGCACCTTCACCACGACGCCCCCGCTCGACGCCGACGCGGTCTGGAGCGGCACGGCCGAAGCGTGCCGCGGGGACCTCGGGCCGGTCGTCGACTGTCTGCGCGCGACCATGGAAGCCACCGGCGCGAGTCCGGAGGCGCTGGCGGCCAGCGCCCGGATGGCGGAAGACGGGGAGGCCGGCTACATCGCCCGCTGGCAGACGATCGATGGCGTCGACGTGGCGACGACCGAGTTCCCGTTCCGCGCGAACACCAACCAGGGCACCTGGCTGATCGACGCTTCGCGCAGGATCTGCGATGTCGATGCGGATCCGTTCGCCGCCGCAGACAGCGACCGCCAGGACATCGCCGACTTCCGCGCGGCCCATCCCGACGCGATGCTGTTCGCGCCTGCGCATCTGGAGGGGACGCAGCCGCTGGACGGCGGCGGGGTGCGCCTGGTGTTCGCCACGCCGATGCGCAGCTGCCATGCCTGCGCGGACGTGGCCACGCTGCGGGTGGGCTACGACTTCGACGACGCGCGCCGGTTCACCGGGCGCCGCGTGATCGACCTGCACTGAGCGCAGCGGCTCAGGGCGCGCCGTTCAAGGTTTGGGCCCCTGCCCCTCGTTGTCTTCCCACTTGAGGATCCTGCGCGTCACCACCCGGTAGACCGGCTTGCCGGTCCGGAACCACAGGTCGCGCAGCCAGGACGTGCGCTTGAGCACGCGCTTCTCCACCGGGGTCAGCGCGGCGCGGCAGTACATGCGCTTGTGCTTGAGCAGATGCCGCAGGTCCTCGCGCGCCAGCAGGCGCATCCAGCGCGAGCGCGGGTGGCCACGTACCGCGAGCTGGAAGTCGATGATCGCCGGGCGGCCGTCGTCGAGCACCAGCCAGTTGGCTTCCTTGGCCAGATCGTTGTGGGCGAGCCCGCGCCGGTGCAGGCCCTGCAGCAGCCGTCGCGCACGCCGGAAATAGATCAGGTCGCCGTGCGGCGGGCGCTGGTACATCGCCGCGCCCGGCATATAGCTGCGATCGAGCCGGCGCCCGTCCCAGGCCAACAGCTGCGGCACGTCGCGCATGCCCGCCACTGCGGCGAGCCCGCGCGCCTCGCGCCGCGCCAGCCACCACGCCGGCAGCCGCAACCACAGCGGCACGTGACGCAGGTCACGCCGCACGAAGCGGGTGCCATCGCTGCCACGCATCAGCGCAATGCGGCCGAAGCTGTCGGCTTTCAGCGCGCTGACCTCGATGGCCTCGTCGGAACGGTCGTGGGTATCGGGCATGCCGCATTGTACGGAGCGCGCGCGGCGTTAACGCCAGCCCCTGCCCGGTCCTGCAGGACGACCCGGCCGCACCATCGGCGCTGCCATAATGCCGCGATGCTGAGCGAGCTCTTCAACAGTCTGGTCGCCTGGGTCGGCGACCATCCGGTCGCCGCCGGCATCGTGATCTTCCTGATCGCGTTCTGCGACGCGGCGATCATCCTGGGCGCCGTGGTGCCGGCCTTGCCGCTGCTGTTTGCGATCGGCGTGCTGATCGGCCTGGGCGAAATTTCCGGTCCCTACGCGGTGGCCTGCGCGGCGATCGGCGCGATGGCCGGCGACGGCGTGAGCTACTGGGTGGGCCGTCGCTGGGGCCATGGTCTGCGGGGCATCTGGCCGTTCCGCAAGTATCCGCAGCTGCTCGACCGCAGCGAAACGGTGTTCCGCCGCAATGCGATCAAGAGCATCCTGGTCGCGCGCTATGTCGGCCCGATCCGACCGTTCGTGCCGGCGATCGCAGGCATTGCCCACATGCCGCTGCGCCAGTATCTGCCAATCAGTGCGGCGGCCTGCCTGTCGTGGTCGGCGCTGTTTCTGGCGCCGGGCTGGATCTTCGGCGCCTCCTACGACGCCGTCGCTGCGGTCGCAGACCGACTGGCGCTGGTGCTGGGCGCGCTGGTCGCGGTGCTCGCGCTGGCCTGGGCGATCGTGATCTACAGCTATCGCTGGTTCGATGCCCACGCCAACAGCCTGCTGACCCGGCTGCTGCTGTGGAGTCGCGCGCATCCGCGCCTGGGCCGCTATGCGGTTTCTCTGGTGGACCCGCGGCGGCCGGAATCGGCCTCGCTGCTGATCCTGGCGGCCTGCCTGCTGGCCATCGGCTGGGCCTGCTTTGCACTCCTGGCCACAGTGATCATGCGTGGCGAGCCACTGGTGATCGACCAGACGGTCTTCCAGTTCATGTACGAACTGCGCAATCCGTTGGCCGACCGGATGATGGCCGCACTCGCCTCGATCGGTGACGTCCACGTGCTCGGCCCGGCCGTCGCGCTGACCCTGGCCTGGCTGATCTGGCGGCGGCGCTGGCTCGGGGCCGCGCACTGGCTGGCAGCGCTCGCCTTCGGCATGGCGCTGACCGCGCTGCTCGGCGCGGTGATCGACATGCCGCGCCCACCGACCGCGCATGGCGGCTTCGGGTTTCCCGCGGTGGAGATCACGATATGCACGATCGTGTTCGGCTTTTTCGCCGTGCTGATCGCGCGCGAGCTGCCCGGCCGGACGCGGGTCTGGCCCTATCTCGTCTCCGGCGTCGTGGTCGCGGTACTCGGCTTTGCGCGCCTGTATCTGGGCGCGCACTGGCTCAGCGACATCGTCGGCGGCATGCTGCTGGGCGTCGTCTGGCTGCTTATCCTGGGCATCGCCTACCGTCGCCACGTCGAGCGCAGCTTCTGGATGCGCCCGGTGGCGCTGATCTTCTATCTCACCTTCGCCCTCGCGGCGCTCTGGCATGCGCCGCGCGCAGTCGATCCGCTGCTGGCGAAGTTCGCGTCGCAGCCGCCGATGTTGACGCTGGACGCGGACGCATGGTGGGAACGCGACTGGCGCGCCCTGCCGGGCCAACTGCGCGAACGCGACCCGGCCCATCGTTGGCCGCTCGATGTGCAGATCGCCGGACCTCTGGCGCCCCTGCAGGCGCGCCTCGAAGCCCACGGCTGGGAGGTCCAGCCGCAGGCCGGCTGGATGCGCGTGCTCTCCCTGCTCGACGACGACATCACCCCGGCCCAGCAGCCGGTGCTGCCGGCTACGCTGGACACCGTGGCCGAAACCCTGCTGATGCGACGCACGACCGATGACGGCCAGACCGAGGTATTGCGACTGTGGCGCGCCCCGGCGCAGCTCGACGATGGCGCCGAGCTGTGGGTCGGTAGCAGCCAGGCGATGCGCTATACCCGCCCCTTCGGCGCGTTCGGTCTGTGGCAGCCGCAGCCCGACACCCAGAGCGTGCACCGCGGCCTGCGCGAGGTGCTCGACGACTTCCCGAGTCGCGAGGAAGTGCATCCGCAGTCGGGCATCCCGACGCTGCGGCTGCGCACCGACGGCGGCTCAGTCGTCGTCGACCAGGCGCAATAGGGTTTCCAGCCGCACGTCGGGATCGTCCTGCTGCAGCAGCAGCTGACGTTTCGGCTGCTCCAGCGGCAACAGCTCGGCCAGGCGCCAGCCGACCCAGGCCGCGTCGTCGAAATGCGGCTCCGGAAAGGCCTGGCCGGCGCCGTCGATGTGCTCGAGGATCTTGCGCAGCACCAGGCCCAGCACCGCGTGCTCGGGTTGCAGGTCGATCGTGGGATCGGGCGCGCACCAGTCGACATCGGCCACCACCAGCCCGCTGTCGCGCACGCGCGTGCGCCGCACGTGGAAGCGGCGCCCGCCACGCACGCGCAGCGTGAGCAGGCCATCGGCGCCCATGTCGAAATCCTCGATCAGCGCCTCGGTGCCGATGCCGGCGGGGGTCGCGGGCGTGCCCACTTCGTCGCCCTCGAGGATCAGGCAGATGCCGAAACCGGTGCCGCGGCGCCCGCATTCGCGGACCAGATCGAGGTAGCGCGGCTCGAACACGCGCAGGGCCAGCGCGGCGCCGGGCACGAGCACGGTACGCAGCGGGAACAGCGGCAACGAGGTGTCATCAGCCATGCGCGCAGTCTAGGCGGGCGGGCGTGTGCGCTCAGTCGCGCAGACTGGCGGAAAACCGCTGCGGCGCCCCGTCGAAACCGCCGTTCGACATGAACACCACGTGGTCACCGCGGCGCACCCGCGCGCCGAGCTCGGCGAGCAGCGTATCGACGTCGGGCACTGCCAGGGCCTCGGCGCGGACTGCGGCGACCACCGCGCCGGCGTCCCATGCGAGCTCGGGCCGGTGCAGGAACAGCACGTCGTCCGCAAGGTCCAGGGACGGCGCCAGCGCCTGCGCATGCGCGCCCAGCCGCATCGAATTGCTGCGTGGCTCCATCGCCACGACGATGCGCGCCCCGCCGACCCTGGCCCGCAGCCCCGCCAGCGTCGTTGCGATCGCTGTCGGGTGGTGGGCGAAATCGTCGTAGACCGTGATGCCGCCGGCGCTGCCGAGCACTTCGAGCCGGCGCTTGACGCTGCGGAAGCCGCCCAGCGCGGGCAGCACCGTCGCCACCTCGACGCCGACCGCGGCGCAGGCGGCCAGCGCCGCCAGCGCGTTGAGCACGTTGTGATCACCCAGCAACGGCCATTCGACGGTGCCGAGCTCGACCCCGTCGCGCAGCACGGTGAAGGCGCTGCCGTCGTCGGCGCGCTTGACCGCACACCAAGCGAAGGCCGGGTCGAAACCGAAGCGCTCGACCGGCGTCCAGCAGCCCATCGCGAGCACTTCGTCGAGGCGCGGCTCGTGGCCGTTGACGATCAGGCGGCCGCGGCCCGGCACGGTGCGGACCAGGTGATGGAACTGGCGCTGGATGGCGGCGACGTCGGGAAAGATGTCGGCGTGGTCGTATTCGAGGTTGTTGAGGATCGCGACCAGCGGCCGGTAGTGCACGAACTTGCTGCGCTTGTCGAAGAACGCGGTGTCGTACTCGTCGGCCTCCACCACGAACTCGCGCCCGCCGCCGATGCGTGCCGATACGCCGAAGTCCTCGGCGAGCCCGCCGATCAGGAAACCGGGCGCGCGCTGCGCGGCTTCCAGCAGGAAGGCGAGGATGGTGCTGGTCGTGGTCTTGCCATGCGTCCCGGCGACCGCGAGCACGTCGCGTCCGGGCAGCACATGGTCGCGCAGCCATTCCGCGCCGGAGGTGTAGGCACGCCCGCTGTCGAGCACGGCCTCGACCGCGGGGTTGCCGCGCGAGAGTGCGTTGCCGATGACGACCTGGTCCGCATCGCCGATGTGCGCGGCCTCGTAGCCCTGATGCAGCGTGATACCCAGCCGCTCGAGCTGCGTGGACATGGGCGGGTACACCGCCTGGTCACTGCCTTCGACCGCATGGCCGAGTTCGCGTGCGAGCGCGGCGACGCCGCCCATGAAAGTGCCCGCGATGCCCAGAATATGAAGTTTCAAGAGCCGTTTCCTGGACGATCAGAAGGACGTTCGTAGACCCGGGCGTGGATCGCGCCCGCGTCCCTCTCAACTGGGACAGGGAAGTGGCGAGGGGTACGGGTCGACCCGTCTGTGGTCGGTGCCGGCCCCGCGCCGCTGCAACCGGGGATCAGGCCGATGGCTGCTCGCGACCGATCGCCTTGACGATGCGCGCGAACACCTCGTCGAGCGAGCCGACGCCATCGACGACCGTCAGCTGGCCGTGGTCGCGATAGAAGGCGATCACCGGCGCGGTCTGCTGGTCGTAGATGTTGAGCCGGTGACGCACCGATTCCGGGCTGTCGTCGGCGCGGCCTTCGGCCTGCGCACGGCCGGCGAGGCGTTCGATGATCTGTTCGTTGTCCACTTCCAGCTGAACGGCGGCGTCGAACGGCGCGCCGAGTTTCTCCAGCAGCGCATCGAGCGCGGCCGCCTGGGCCAGGTTGCGCGGATAGCCGTCGAGGATGAAGCCGGCCCTGGTGTCCTCGCGCGAGAAGCGGTCTTCCAGCATGCCCAGCAGGATCGCGTCGGACACCAGGTCGCCGCGGGCCATGATCGCCTTGGCTTCGAGTCCGAGCGGCGTGCCTGCGGCCACTTCGGCGCGCAGCAGATCGCCGGTGGAGATGTGCGGCACCTGCAGATGGTCCTTCAACCGTGCCGCCTGCGTGCCTTTGCCCGAGCCGGGTGCACCAAGAAGAACCAAACGCATCGAACGCTCCTGCAAGTGTGGGAAACCGCGCCAGGACGCCGACGTACACTCGGTGGCGCTGCGGCGACAGCCGCGCCAGCTTACCGTATCCGCCCACGGCCCACTGAAGGACACGCGTCATGGCTTCCGGCACCCTGCTCTACGCCCAGTCGGGCGGCGTCACCGCGGTCATCAATGCCACCGCCTCGGCGGTCCTCCAGGAAGCGCGCAGCAGCCGGGTCAAGGTGCTCGCCGCGCGCAACGGCATTCTCGGCGCGCTGCGCGAGGATCTGGTGGATGCCTCGAGGATTCCGCTGGCGCAGGTGCGCGCGCTCGCACATACGCCCGGCGGCGCCTTCGGCTCGTGCCGCTACAAGCTCGGTTCGATCGAGGCCGACCGCGCGAAGTACGAACGGCTGATCGAGGTGCTGCGCGCGCACGACGTGCGCTGGTTCCTCTACAACGGCGGCAACGATTCGGCCGACACCGCCCTCAAGGTCTCCCGGCTCGCGGCCGAATTCGACTACCCGCTGACCTGCATCGGCGTACCCAAGACCATCGACAACGACCTGGCGGTCACCGATTGCTGCCCGGGGTTCGGATCGGCGGCGAAGTACACCGCGGTGTCGGTACGCGAAGCGGCGCTGGATGTCGCGGCGATGGCCGACACCTCCACCAAGGTGTTCGTCTACGAGGCCATGGGCCGGCACGCGGGTTGGCTGGCCGCGGCCGCGGGTCTGGCCGGGCAGGGTCCCGACGACGCGCCGCAGATCATCCTGTTTCCCGAGCGGGCGTTCGATGAGGCCGCGTTTCTCGCGAGGGTCCAGCGTGTGGTCGAGCGCGTGGGCTGGTGCGTCGTGGTCGCCAGTGAAGGCATCCGCGACGCCGACGGGCGCTTCGTCGCCGATGCCGGCGGCGGCCAGGATGCCTTCGGCCACACCCAGCTCGGCGGAGTGGCCTCCCGGCTCGCCGGCCGGGTCAAGGATGCGCTGGGTTACAAAGTGCACTGGACCCTGCCCGACTACCTGCAGCGCTCGGCGCGGCATGTCGCATCGAAGACCGACCTCGAGCAGGCGATGGCCGTCGGACGCGCCGCCGTGCAGTTCGCGCTTGCCGGGCGGAATGCGACGATGCCGGCGATCCGTCGCACATCCGATGCGCCGTACCGCTGGACGGTCGAGGCGGTGGCGCTCGACAAGGTGGCCAACCATGAGAAGACCATGCCGGCGGGCTTCATCCGCCGCGATGGCTACGGGATCACGGCCGCGGCGCGCCGCTACCTGGAACCCCTGATCCGCGGCGAGGCGCCGCCGCCCTACGGTCGCGACGGCCTGCCGAAATACGTCGTGGTCGATGCGCCGGCGGTGCGGGGCAAGCTCCCCGCCTGGCCGGGCTGAACCGGCCGCGGGGTTCAGCGTCCAGGCATTGAATCCGCGCCGACGTGCCCGATACAGCGGAGCTCCCTGCAAGCTGCCGGCCCGATGCCCGAACTGCCCGAAGTCGAAACCACCCGCGCCGGCCTGGCGCCGCACGTGCTGGGCCGGCGGATCACCGGGGTCGTGCTGCGTCGCCCGGACCTGCGCTGGCCGATTCCGGACGAAGTCGGTGCGATGTTGCCCGGCCGGCGCATCGAAGCGATCCGGCGCCGCGCCAAGTATCTGCTGCTCGACACCGACGCCGGCAGCGCCCTGCTGCACCTGGGCATGTCCGGCAGCCTGCGCGTGCTCGGACCCGACGTCCCGGTGCGCGCGCACGATCATGTCGACCTGAGTCTGGACTCCGGCCAGGTGCTGCGGTTCAACGACCCTCGCCGCTTCGGCTGCCTCCTGTGGCAGCCGGCGGGCGAGACCCACCCGCTGCTGCGCGATCTGGGGCCCGAACCGCTGGACGACAGCTTCGACGGTGACCATCTGTTCCTCGCCAGCCGCGGCCGCCGCGCGCCGGTCAAGACCTTCCTGATGGACCAGCGCATCGTGGTCGGTGTGGGCAACATCTACGCGGCCGAAGCGCTGTTCGCCGCCGGCATCTCCCCGCTGCGCGAAGCCGGGCGCATCTCGCGCGAGCGCTACGCCCGGCTCGCTGCGGAAGTGAAGCGCATCCTCGCCCATGCGATCGGCCGCGGCGGCACGACCCTGCGAGATTTCATCAGCCCCGACGGCGCCCCCGGATATTTCGAACAGGAGCTCACCGCGTATGGCCGCGGTGGCCAGCCCTGCCCGAACTGCGGCACGCCGCTGCGCAGTGCGCTGGTGGGGCAGCGCGCGACGGTCTGGTGTCCGCGCTGCCAGCGCTGACCGGCTCCGGACACGTCATCCCGGCGAAGCCACGGCGCGCGCGGGCAGGCCGGTGCCGGGCGCCGCGGCTGTCGAACATGATGCGTTCAGGGCCGGCCTGCCGTCCAAGGCATCGCGGCCTACCCAGAGGCGTCGGGACAGCGCTGCGGCTTCGCGCCAAAGACCAGACATCGCGATCCCGTAGCTATCGATTGCTGCGCGCCCGAGGCGTCGCCGCCGCTCTGGCAGTGCCTCAGTCCAGCGGCAACGACGGCTGCAACGGCTCGATGCGCCCTTCCCCCCGCACGATGCGCTTGAACTCCGCGCGGGTGACGGACACATAGCGCTCGTTGCCGCCGATCTCCACCTGCGGCCCGTCCTGCAGCGCGTAGCCGTGATCATCGACGCGCACGGTCATCGTGGCCTTCTTGCCGGTATGGCAGATGGTCTTGATCTCGCTGAGCTCATCGGCCAGAGCCAGCAGGTGCTGGCTGCCTTCGAACAGTTCGCCGCGGAAATCGGTGCGCAGGCCATAGCACAGCACCGGGATCCGCAGTGAATCGACCACCTCCGACAGCTGCCACACCTGCGCGCGGGTGAGGAACTGGGCCTCGTCGACGAGCACGCAATGCAGACTGCCTTCACCGTCCACCTGGCTGCGCACGCAGGCGAGCAGATCGTCGCTCCGGGCGAAGGCCGTCGCGTCGGCGGACAGGCCGATCCGCGAGGCGACACGCCCGACGCCTGCGCGATGATCCAGGCGCGGGGTCAGGATCGCCACGCGCATCCCCCGCTCGCGGTAGTTGTGCGCGCTCTGCAGCAGCGTGGTGGTCTTTCCGGCGTTCATCGCCGAGTAGTAGAAGTACAGCTTGGCCATGGGGCCATTCTAATCCCCACCTGCTTTCACTCCTGCGGCGGCGCGTCCTTCATCTGCTCGAGATCGCCTATCTCGACGCTGCCGGCGCGCGGCGTCTGCCAGGTCGCATCGTGCCAGGCCTGGTAGGCCTCGGGATCCCAGAACTTTTCCGCGTAGTACTCGGTGCCGTGGATGAGATGTTCATCCCCGTCAGGCCCGACCAGGCTTATCCACAGTGCGCCGGACCTGGAGCCGGTGCGGCTTCCGGTCATGCGCGCGCGTTCGCGTCTGAGCACCTGCGCAATACGGGGTTTCGCAGCAGGATCGCCGTATTCGGCGTACACGCTTTGCCCGCGTTCGAGTGCCGACTGCCGCTCTGCCGGCTCGAGCTGGTGCCAGTACAGCTCACGGAGCGATACGAAGCCTTCATAGCCGCGCTCGGCCGCGATATCCATCCAGACGTATGCGAGCGCGCGGTCCGCCGGCCGCCCTTGGCCGTTCCACAACAGCTCCGCGATCATGACCTGCGACGGCTTGTCGGCGTAACGCGCGGCACGGACAAACCAGCGCATGGCTTCCTTGTGGTCTCCCCGTTTGAAGGCCTGCCAGCCCCGGCCTCGATAGAGAAGGTCGGGGTGCGCGGCCAGGAAGCCGGCTGAACCCGTGAGCATTTGTTCGCGATGTTCAGATTTGCCGGACTGCGCCGACGCGACCGACGTGAGCAAGACGCTCAACAGCAGCCCTGACAGGATTCGTCTCATTTCTTGGCCTCTCCCTGGCTCGAACCCGCATTCTGACCGCTGCTGCGGGTTTCTCAAGTGTCCACGCTAAACTGCGCGTCGTTGTTTCGCCTGATTCGGATGCACGGTCTCAACCCCCAACAAGCTGCGGCCCTCGGCCATGTCGAAGGTCCGTTGCTGGTGCTCGCCGGCGCCGGCAGCGGCAAGACGCGCGTGATCGTCGAGAAGATCGCGCACCTGATCCAGTCCGGGCGGTATCCGGCCAAGCGGATCGCGGCGATCACGTTCACCAACAAGTCGGCCAAGGAGATGCGCGAGCGCATCGCCAAGCGGATCCGTGGCGATGCCGCCGAAGGGCTGACGATCTGCACCTTCCACGCGCTCGGCCTGAAGATGCTGCAGATCGACCACGCCAAGCTCGGGCTGCGTCGGGGCTTCTCGATCTTCGATGCCGACGACAGCGCCTCGCAGATCAAGGACCTGCTGCCGGGCGTCAAGCCCGACGTGGTCCAGCTGATGCAGGGCCTGGTGTCGAAAGCCAAGAACGCCGGCCTGTCGCCCGAGCAGGCCCATGCGGTGTCGGTCAGCGCGCGCGAGTTCGAGGCGGCGGCGCTGTATGCGCGCTACCAGGAGCGTTTGACTGCGTTCAACGCGGTGGATTTCGACGACCTGATCCGCCTGCCGGTACAGCTGCTCGAATCCGACGAGGACGCGCGCGATGCGTGGCGCGAACGCATCGGCTATCTGCTGGTGGACGAGTGCCAGGACACCAACGATGCGCAGTACCGCCTGCTCAAGGCGATTGCCGGCCCCAAGGGCAACTTCACCTGCGTGGGCGACGACGACCAGAGCATCTATGCCTGGCGCGGCGCGAATCCGGAGAACCTCTCGGCGCTGGCAGACGACTATCCGGACCTGCGCATCGTCAAGCTCGAGCAGAACTACCGTTGCAGCAACCGCGTGCTGCGCGCGGCGAATGCGCTGATCGCCAACAACCCGCACGAGCACCCCAAGACCCTGTGGAGCGCGCAGGCCGATGGCGAGCGCATCCGCATCTGGGAGTGCCGCGACAGCGCCCACGAGGCGGAGAAGGTCGCCGGCGAGATCCATTTCCTGCAGTCGGCGCGCAAGGTGGAATGGAGCGAGTTCTGCATCCTGTTCCGCAGCAACCATCTCTCGCGCCCGCTGGAGAAAGCGCTGCAGCTGCTGCGCGTGCCCTACCACCTCAGTGGCGGCACCGCGTTCCTGGATCGCGGAGAGGTCAAGGACGCCATGTCCTGGCTGCGGATGCTGTCGAACCCGGACGACGACTCGGCCTTCCTGCGCGCGGTGCAGTCGCCGGCCCGCGGCGTCGGCCAGACCTCGCTCGCCCGGCTTGCCGAGCTGGCGCGCACCGCCGACATGCCGATGTCACGCGCGATCGAATCGATGGGCCTGCTCAAGCAGCTGCCGCCGCGGGCGGCAAATGCGCTCAGCGAGTTCGCCGACATCCTGCGCGGACTGCGCGAGGATGCGCGCCGGCTGCCGCCGGGCGACCTGGTGCGCCAGCTCAACGAGCGCTCGGGCCTGATCGCGATGCTGCAGGCGCAGTGCAAATCCGAGGACCTGTTCCGGATCCGCCGCGGCAACCTGGACGAACTGGCCGACTGGTTCGAAGGCGCCCGGGGAGCCGGACCCGGCGAACTCGCCTCGCAACTCGCCCTGCTCACGCATGCCGACAAGGGCGATGCGGGCAACCAGGTGCGGCTGATGAGCATGCACGCGGCCAAGGGCCTGGAATTCCGCTACGTCTTCATCATCGGCATGGACGACAACACCCTGCCGCACGAGTCGAGTATCGACGAGGGCCGCATCGACGAGGAACGACGCCTGCTCTACGTGGGCATCACCCGGGCCAAGGAACAGCTGTGGCTGAGCTATCCGCGCGAAACCCAGCGCTGGGGCCAGAAGCTGCGACTGACCCCGAGCCGCTTCTTCGAGGAGCTGCCGGCGGCGGAGATCCAGCGCGACGGCGCCGATCCGGTGGCCGACGCGGCGCGCAAGCGCGAACGTGCGGACCACGGATTCGCGGCGATCAAGGCGCTGCTGGAAAGCTGAGAGGGCCAGCCGGGCAGCCGGCAGCAGGCAAGGAAACCGGCAACCATCGGGCCTTGGCGGCCCTTGCAGGATCAGGCCGGCAGGCGTGCAGCCAACGCGTCCAGCGCTTCGCGCAGGGCGGTGACTTCCGCCTCCAATGCCTCCACGCGGGCGGCCAGCGCGGGTTCGGTCGCGGAGCCCCCCGACTGGACGCCTGCCGCGGCGGCCGCTTCGACATCCACCGGCCCGCACAGCAGGTGTGCATACCGGTCTTCGCGGCGACCGGCCGACCGCGGGATCCGGACCGCCAGACCCTTGCCGACCAGTCGCTCGAGGTGATGCCGCGCATCCTCGGCATCTGCGAAGGCGTGCAGTCGCTCGCCGCGCGACACCAGTTCGCCCACGGTCTGCACGCCGCGCAGCATCAGCAATGCCAGCAGCACCACCTGCGGCTGCGGGATGTCGAGCGCGGTGCCGAGCACATGCTCATGCCGCTCGGCGCGCGAGGAGAACGACTGCCGGGCGAACCGGTGGCCTTCCAGCTGCCGCAGGGCATGCTGGACATCGCCGAACGAGACCGACATCACCGGCTCGCGCGCGGTCTTCTGGTTGGCCGCGCTCTGGGCGGCATTGACCGTAAGTGGATAGACATCCGGCGTGGTCGCCTGCTTCTCCACCAGGCAGCCGAGCACCCTGGCCTCGATCGCCGACAGCCGGGGCCAGCGGTCCTGGGGCGGTGCGTGTATCTGCGTTTCCATCACATCGTCGGTCTTTCGAAGGGGCCTCAGGATGCCGGCGCTGCGCCCGGCTGTCATGTTCGGCGCGAGCACGCCCGGTAAACTGACGCATTCACACGAAGTTGGACCCGCCATGCGACTGCCCAAACCCGCCCTGCTCGCGAGCGCCTTGCTGCTCTCCGCCTGCACGCCGAGCGCGCCCGCCGACACCAAGGGCGCGCCGCCGTCGGCTGCACCGGCAGCGGCCCAGTCCCCCGCAGCGACGGCGCCCAGCGACAACCTCAATGCGGTGCTGTGGATCCAGCGCTCGGAGGAATACCGCGCCAACAGCCTGTCGATCTTCCGCGCCGCCGCCGATCATCTCGACGCCGCGCTTGCCGAGAAGAACTGGGACGCACTTGTGCCCGAAGAGCGCGAGCTGATCGGTACGGCCACCGCGCTGCCGCCGGCCGTGATCATGGACATCGACGAGACCGTGCTCGACAACTCGCCCTATCAGGCGCGTCTGATCCAGAACGGCCTGGAATACAACGACATCACCTGGGCGCAATGGGTCGCCGAGAAGAAGGCCAAGCCGGTGCCGGGCGTGCTCGACTTCGCCAGGGCCGCAGAGGCCAAGGGCGTGACCATCCTGTATCTGTCCAACCGCGCCCAGCATCTGCAGCAGGCCACGCTTGCGAACCTGCGTGCCGAAGGCCTGCCGGTGAAGGACGAGAGTGTGTTCCTGGGCCTGGGCACCGTCGTCGAAGGCTGCGAGCAGCACGGGACCGAGAAGACCTGCCGCCGCCGTCTGGCCGGACGCGACTACCGCGTGCTGATGCAGTTCGGCGACCAGCTGGGCGATTTCGTCGACATCCTCTCCAACACCCCGGAAGCCCGGACCGCGCTGCTGGACGAATACGGTGACTGGTTCGGCGAACGCTGGTGGATGCTGGCCAATCCCAGCTACGGCGGATGGGAACCGGCGCAGTTCAACAACGCGTGGAACCAGCCGGCGGGTGCACGGCGGGAAGCCAAGCGCGCGGCCCTGGACCTGGCGCGCTGAGTTCGTTGAGGCCGGCCGGCTGACGCCTGGCCGGTTGCTCCCGGCCGGGCGTCCAGACGACACCTGCGCCACCGGTCGGTTGCCTGCCACGATGCGACCGGGGTCGCAGAACGGCGCAATCTAGGGTTGACCCCAGAGTGTGCAGATCGGGCACGGCCCCTACCTTCGGGTAGGCCGCAAGAGCGGCAAGCGTGTTTCCGCCTGCCATCCTGCCCCCGGAGGCAAAGGTGTCTCCTCCCCAGCTCCCGGGCCTGTCCGGCCTGCCCCGGCTACCTCCGCTTCCGGGCCTCGGGCTCGGCCGTGGCGGGCCATCCGGCCTGGGCAATGCGTTGAGCCAGCACTTCGGGAGCTTCATGCAGGGGGCCCCGGGCCGCATGCTGCCGGACATCTTTCCCGGCACCCGTGCCGGCGGAACTCCCGCCGCCGCCGCGAATACGCCGGGCGCCCCCGCGCCCACGTCTGCGGCATCGAGCCCCGGCCTTCCGAGCCTTCAGCTGCCCGGCGGCGTGACGATCGCGCCCCCGCCGGGCCCGCCCGCCCATGCGCCCGCAGCCGCGGCGTCGTCCGCGCCGACCGCTGGCCATCCCGGAAATCCGGGACTCTCCGGCCCGGGCCCCGGGCTGACGGGGGCAGCCGGGAATCTCCTCGGCGGGGTCGCGGGCACCCTGCGTCATCTGCTGGGGGCACCAGCGCCCCAAACCGGTCCGGCTTCGCCGTCCGACAACCAGACCGGCGCGCTTTCTGGACGCGGAGCCGGCCCGGGCACGGCGCCAGCAACTTCCAACGCGCCAAGCGCTCCATCAGGCCCCGGCGGGCTGCCAGCGCAGGCCGCGGCCACCGCGGCGAATGCAGTCCGTTCGCTGGCCAACGCGCTGCCCGCGGCCTCGCCTGCGCCTGCGCAGGGGGCGGCTGCGCCCGTTTCCACGCCGTCGAGCCAGTCCCCGGCGCCCCTGGCGCAGGCCACCTCCCAGCCGATGCAGGCACCGCTCGCCGCGGCGTCCCAGCCAGCACCGACCACGCCCGCATCCATACAGGCGCCTGCTGCGGGCCCACAGGCTGCTCCGTCAGCCCAGACGAATACAGGCGCGCCGCCATCGCAAGCGGCAACCACGGCGCCTCTGCCCGCCCAGGCACAGCCTGCGCGTGCGGATGCCCCGATGGCTGCCGCCAGCGACCGCCCGGCGACTGCGCCGCCGGCGCAGGCCCCGGTCCAGGCCAACCCGGCAGCGCTCGCCCAGGGCGCCTCCCTGCTTGCCGCCGTTCCGCTGGCGGCGACCGTGGCCCAGGCACCGGTCGTGCAACAGCTCGCCGGCAATCCCCAGGCCCAGGCGCCGGGGAATCCCGTCGCGGGGGCCGCCGCGCTGGATGCAGGCGGCGCGGCGCGCGTGGAACTCACCGGCGCCGGAACCTTCACCGCCGAGGGCCCCGGACTGCGGCGGCGCGAGCGCATGAAAGCCGGCGCGCACGTTCTGGGGCAGTGGATGCTGGCCGCAGCCCAGGGTCGCCTGCACCTGGTGCGCCCCTTCGATGCGGATACGCCAAGGGAAGTGGCCAAGGCATTCCAGTGGCTGTTCTGGGTCCTCGCGATCGTGGCCTATGGGTGCCTCGGCCTGGTGCTCGTCAGTTTCCTGCTGAGCTTGGGCGAGTTGCCGTCGGCCCCGGTCATGCGCCGCTGGACCGGGGAATTCGCGTTGTCCGGCCTGTTCGCCGCTGTCGGAGCCTGGTGGCTCGGCAGGCAGCTCACCCGCGCGCAACGCCCGCGTCCCGACCCGATCCGCCGCTGACTCAGCGCGCGACGAGCCCGCCGTCGCCAAGAGCAAGACGCTGCAGGTCCACACCGTTGCCCAGCAGGCCCTGCCGCACGTTCGCCGACAGGGCATCAAGCGCCTGACGATCACCGCTGCGCTTCAGCGACTGGTAGGTCAGCGCCGACACCATCGTCAGATACGCCGTCCGCTCGGCCTGCGCCTGTTTGTCGGCATTGGTCATCGCGGCGATTTCCGGCACGGCAGCGAGCGGACCGATCAGCTGCCGACGCACCGCACGCTGGCCTGCCGGCGACTGCCGTGAATCGCGATCGTTGGCGACCTCCCACGAGATCAGCAGGTGCGCAGCCAGGACATCGCTAAGGTTCGTGGGGTCGTATCCATAGCGACGCAGGATCCTGTCGAATTCACGCAGCATCTTGCCCGAGCCGATGACCTTCTCCAGATCCGCGACCTGCTGCGGGTTGCGGCCGAAGGCGCGGATCGTCTCCTGCTGCACGCGGGCGCTGACCGCAGGGTCGCGTCGGAACGACAGCGCCTCCACCGCCCGCGCATCGACCTGGGTCGGTGCGGACCGGCTGGTGGCCTGCTGCAGAGCGCGTCGGACACTGGCATCGCCGTCGGCGGCGGTGGCCGACGTCGCCACCGCGCACAGCAGTACGAACGCCCAGGCCATCCAGCTGTAACGGGCTTTCGCAAGAGGCCTCTCGGTCATGGGAAATCCTGTGATCTGAAAACGCATATTGGTTTTCACGCCCCGCGTCCCGAATGGAGCCTGCGAGACACGTTCAACGTTCGACGAATCCTTCGCCGGTCAGGTCGAAGCGCGCGAGATCGTTGTGGGACAGGCGCAGGAAATCCTCTCGCACCGTTTCCCGAAAGACAGCGATTCCATCCGCGTCCTGGCGCTGTCGAACACGCGCGTTCTCGCGCATTAACACCGCCGCCAGCAGCTCGTAGAGTCGGCGCTGTCGCAAACCTTCAGCAGACCGTTCGAAATCCGCGGCCTTGCTCCACAGTGACTGCATCTGCTGCTGCAGCCCGCGCACCTGCTCAGGCGATGCGCGCGTGCCGTTGTAGGCCTCCCAGGACGCGACAAACAACATCACATTGGCCGGAATCAGCTGGCCTCGCGTCAGCCCGCTCGCCTGGTAGCGCGCCTGCAGCAATGCATCCGCATCACCCGATTCGACGAACGCCGAGACATCCTGCACCGGCAGACTGGTGAGCTGGGAGTAGCCGGCCACGAAGTCCCGGTCCACGCCCGAGGCATCCGTCTCCCGCGCGCTGGCAGTCTCCCGGCCCGCCGCGGATGTCGACGCACGGCCGGAGAATCCCTCGCGATAGGCCTTCATGAAAGCTGCGTCGAGTTGCGCTGCATCAGTAACAGGGGCGTCGGCCTCGGCAGCCGTCGCCGCACTCCCGCCAGGACTACCGGAACAGCCAGTGGTGGATCCTACTAACAGTGCGATCAGCGTGAGGACACTGGAACGCATCGACGCCCCCTTCAATCGCGCTCGGCGCGCGCGTCGCGTCGCCCCATTTCTGTGGCCCACGCGTTCGCACTGGCGACGCCATCGGCCGCGACGCGTCGCGCATACTCGCGGCGTAGCGCCGCCAAGTGCTCATCCCGCGACTTGCCACTATTGGCGTAGTCGTCATCCTTGCCGGGGTGAGGCTCAGGCAGATCCTTGGGGGCGCTCCGCATCGCGGATTGTGACAGCGCGTTCTGCCCGTATCCCATGCCGAGATCAAGCGTGGCGCCCGGATCGTACTGGGCCATCGCCAGCGACCACGGCGCCGAGGCACACAACAGCGCCAATGCCACGCGGCCATTGCGCCGCCACCGCACGGGGCACCTGAGCGCCTGTATTCCAGATTTCGCATTCGTCATCACGTATCTCCGGATGGTCACCGACCGATGCTCGCGCGACACCCGTCATCCCGATGTCGCAGCACCCGGTTGGGCAGCGGAAATGAAGAAGGGCAGGTGCAAGCACCTGCCCCTCCAGTACCGCGCTCGCGAACGATTACTGCTTGCGGGCGTTCGCTGCCAGACCTTCACCGATCGACTTGATCGCGGTCGAAATGGTGTTCGACAGCATGTTGAACATCTGGGACTCAGCCTGAAACTCCGTCTGCGTTGCGCTGAATTTCTGCGCATCGTCCTTGCCGGTCAGTCCGTTCAGTTTCTCGCTGAGATCGTTGAGCTTCTGGGCCTTCTCGCCGAGGATGCTGCCCATCGCCTTGGCGATGGCCACCAGCCAGCTTTCACCCTTTCCGCCCTTGCCCTCACCGCTGATGCTGTCGAGGCCGGTCTGGGCGATCTGCAGATTCACTTCGAAGTTGACGCTCATTGGACGATCTCCTGGGTTTCAAAGTTTTGGAAAACACGTGAATCCGTCTAACCGGCCGAGTCCGCCGCGCATTGCCTCTGCTGCATCAGGATGTTCGAGCCGCATATCGCTGATGTGCCAATCGTGCTCGTCGTGTGAGGCACCGGCAACTAGGGCGTACCCTAGAAAACCACTGCCTTCGCTATTCAGTCATGCGGCCGTACGTTCGTTTCCGCCGCCCTGTGCGGCCAGCCACGTGCGCGCCGCCTCCTCACCCTCCTCTCGCGAGATACGTGCGAACTCAAGTGCACGCTTGACGCCTGGATTGTCGAAGACCCGGCAGCTTTCCGCGAATGCTTGCTCGACCTCGTCGCTGCCCGCCTGATCGACCAGGCCGCTGGCATGCAGCACGCCCAGCGTTTGCGCCAGACTCGCGCGGATCTGCGCCGCGTCGGAGGGATCCTGCAGTGACGACATGTTGTCGAGCGACTGCTCCATCTGGGCCAACATGCTTTCACGACTCGCGGCGTCGATATCGCGCTGCTCGCGTAGTTCCGCTTCGAAACGCTCGAGCAGTGAGGCGCGCAGTGCCTTGAAATCGGTGGTCGGACTGGATGCGGATGACATGCGCTGAACTCCATTCTTGAGGCGATGCGACGGAGCACTTCTGCCTGGCGTCGCACCGCGGGTGCGGTTTACGTCAGGCTGCAGTCTGGACGATGAAGCCTTCGTAGTGGGTGGCTGCTGGCGAGCCCGTGTCGATGATGCGGTCCCGCCACCGTCGATGCATCTAGGTCGGGCCCTAGGCCTTGGATACCCAGAATGAAAAGCCTGCAGGGTGACCTGCAGGCTTCTTCGGTATGGCAGTCCGATGGCAAGCGGGGACGCTCAGGTGACAGATGCCTGGACCGAGGTCAGCGAATCCACCATCCGCCTTGCATCGCTACCCTCTCGCTCACCCATCTCCCGGGATCGCTCGCCCAGCCAGGCATCCGCGGCGCCCCGGCCGTCGGTCTCGACGCGCCGCTCGTACTCGGGCACCAGGGCCTTGAGTTCGGCCTGCACGGCCTCCAGGCGTTCGTCCATGTGGCGAATCAGCGTGTTCTCGTCATCCGCATCGATCGCACCCTGCTGCCGGAGCTGGGCAAGGGCCTCGATCCACGCCTGGCGCTGCGCCTGCTGGTCGTGCTGCATGACCTAGTTGCCGCCGATATTGAAGTTGAAGTTGAAGCCGCCCTTGAAGCCTTCACTGACCGCGTCCTGGGCGGACTGCGGCAGACCCAGACCGTCGAACAGGCCACTGAGGGCGGAGTCGAACAGCTGGCCCACCAGATCGCCGAGCATGTTGCCCACGATGCTACCGAGGGGACCACCGAGCGCGGTGCCGATCAGGGATCCGATACCGGAAAAGACGTCGCTGGACATGATGGAACTCCTTTGAGGAAACGCAAGAAAGCGGTGGAATCCTGCGCGCTGCCCCGGCCTGCGGATTGCGCGACTGCAGCTGTAGTCTCTTTCGCGCATGGCTGCATGACAGCTAGGTCGTGCCCCATCTAGGGTGCGCCCTAGCCGTCGCCCGGCGTATAACCTTGCCCATGCCCTCGACCAGTCCAGCCGCCGGGTCCGTAGCCGTGGATGCGTCGCCACCGGTCTTCACGTGCGCCGACCTGCCTGCCTCCGGACGGGACTACCCTGCACTGGAGTTCCTGCGCTCCCGGCGGCTGCGCCTGCACGGGTTCGCGTTCCGGCATGTCATCGACCTGCTGCAGCTGGGGAGCGAAGAACGCGTCACGCGCATGCTGCTCGACGATCCGGTCGCCACGCTCGACGATGCGATGGGTCTGGTGGTCTGGGCCAACAAGCTTTATCGCGAGCGGCCAGGACTCGGTCTGTGGCACACCTGCGATCGCGCAGGACGTTTCATCGGCATGTTCTCGCTGACACCGAGCGGGGATGCGCAAGACATCGCGATCGGTGTGCGCCTGCTGCCGTCCGCATGGGGCCGCGGCTATGCGATCGAAGGTGGAGCCGCCCTGTGTGGGCACGCTTTCGACACCTTGGGCCTTCCCGCGCTGATCGCACAGTGCGCGCCCGGCAACCGGTCGGTACCGCCGCTGCTGGCGCGGCTGGGGTTCGAGGAGACCGCGGCCGGCGAACAGTTCGGCAATCCGGCGCGGCGGTTCCGCATCACGCGCCGGGATTGGCGCGGCCTGCGCCCACGCCGGCTGGCGATGCGCCAGTCGCGGCCCGAGGGATGAGGCGTTCGCGGTCAGCCGTGATAGTGCGGATCGATCGTCAGCGTGCCGAGATTGTGTTCGGCGAAGCGCTTGGCGAGCTGCGGCCCGGCCTCGCGGATCGCGTCGAAGCTGTCACGCGAACGACTGTCTGCGCGGAGGACCCAGCCGTCCGCGCTCTTGCTCAGCAGTAGATCCGTGCCCGGTAGCGTGGCGTCGGCCATGCGCAGCAGCACCTGTCCGTCGCCGCCGGGATCGCGGGCGTCATGCACCGCCATCTGGCGTACGTGCTTCTCCATCATGTCGAAAAGCTGGCCGGCATTGGCGGACGCCGCCGCGGGCGCTGCGGCGGATGCGCCATCGCGCAGTGCCATCTGCGCCTGGAGCATCGCAGCCGATTCCATGCCCTGCGACTGCATTCCGAATGCGTGCTCATGCTGCTGGCGGAACGTGCGGGCATCGACGGCTTCGCTCACCGACTGCCGGGTGCGCACCGCCTCATGCTGACCGGCTTCGTCGGCGAGCACCCCCTCCGACAGCTCGCCCTCGCCCGTCAGCGCACCCTCGCTCAGTGAAGGATCGCCGTGCAGAGCTGCCGGCATGTCACCGCGTGCCTGCTGCATCATCGACCGGAACTGGTCGACGCGCTCGCGCGGCGGCGTTTCTTTCGTGTCCGTCTTGGCTTCGCGGTCGACCTGACGGTTGCGCGCCGCCTGGTCCGGCGGCCGGGAGGCGGAATCGTTGCGCTGCACGCTCATCGTGGTCTCCTCGTATCGTGACTACTGCTGCCGCGCCATGTAGCGCGCCTGCATCAGATCTTCGTTGACGGCTTCTTCCTGACGCGCCTGCAGACCGCGCTGCTCGTGTTTCCATACATCGCGACGTTTCTCGAGCGCATCCTCGCGCCCCTTCGCGCGGAAGAACGCATCGCGTGCTTCCTGCAGGGATGCCTGCGCCTGACGGACGGCGTCCTGCGCCTTGGACAGCCGCTGCTGGGCACCGAAGATGCGCTCGCCGAGCAGATCGATGTGCGCCTCGCGTTGTGCAAGCGCGGCCGGCCATGGCACGCCGGACGGCGGCGGGTCCATCAGCTGTGCGCGGTGACCACGCCGGTCCTGTTCCAGACCCGTCAGCTCGCTCTGGACCCGGGTGCAGGCATCGATGCATTCCTGCAGCGCACGCTGCCTCTCGACCACAAGCTGGCGCGCGGCCGCGGTGCGATGCGCGCGCAACTGCAGCAGGGTCTGCAGCGGATAGCGCTTCATCCGAAGAGATTCCGCAGTGCGCCGGATGACGCGTCGAAGGGCACCAGATCGTGTTCCGACTGCTGCAGCAACTGGCGGATCGGGCCGATCTTCTCGATCGCGATGTCCGCGTCCGGATCGGTGCCGCGCTTGTACTCGCCCAGCTGCACCAGCAGTTCGATGTCCTGGTGCTTGGCCAGATACTTGCGCAGCTGGCCGGCCGCCTTCAGATGCGCCTTGTCGACCACGCGGGGCATGGTACGGCTCAGGCTTGTGAGCACGTCGATGGCGGGATAGTGATAGGCCGCTGCGAGCTTGCGCGACAGCACGATGTGGCCGTCGAGGATGGAGCGCACTTCCTCGACGATCGGATCGCCACCGTCCTCGTCCTCGGCCAGCACGGTGTAGAACGCGGTGATCGACCCCTTGTCGTTGTTGCCGGCGCGCTCGAAGAGCTTCGGCATCTCGCTGAAGACCGACGGCGGGAAGCCGCGCCGCGCGGGCGGCTCACCGATCGCGAGGCCAACGTCGCGCAGCGCGCGGGCAAACCGGGTGACCGAATCCACCAGCAGCAGCACGCGCCGCCCCTGGTCGCGAAAATGCTCGGCGATCGCTGTGCCCACCCACGCAGCGCGACTGCGCTCCAGCGCCGGCCGATCCGATGTCGCGACGACAACCACGGAGCGGGCGAGCCCCTCCGGGCCAAGGTTGTCGGTGATGAATTCGTTGACCTCGCGGCCGCGCTCGCCGACCAGCACGATCACGTTGACGTCCGCATCGCCTCCGCGGGCAAGCATGCCCAGCAGGGTGCTCTTGCCGCCACCGGCGACCGCGAAGATACCGATGCGCTGGCCTTCGCCGGCGGTCATCACCGCGTCGATGGCGCGCACGCCGGTCGCGAAGGGACGCTCGATCAGGTTGCGCGACAGCGGGTTCGGCGACGCTGCATAGATCGGCCCATCGACTGTCGTACCGAGGCTGCCCTTGCCGTCGATCGGCGCGCCATGCGCGTCGAGCACCCGTCCGAGCAGGCCTTCGCCCACCGGCACCGAGGCCTGCTTGCCGGTCGCGTAGACCTCGGTCGTGGCTGCGATGCCGTCGAGCGGGCCGAGCGGCGTCAGCAGCGTGTGTTGCCGGGCGACCCCCACCACTTCGGCGGCGAGCTCGAAGCTGCTGTCGCCCGGATTGCGCAGATAGCAGAGCTCGCCGATCGCCGCGCGCAGACCGGTCGCCTTGATCAGCGTGCCGTAGGCCTCGCTGACGCGACCGACCCGTTCGATCGTCTGCACCTTGCCCAGCGCCTGCAGCAAGGGATCACCGGCGGCCACCGTGGCACCTGGATCGTCGAGCAGCGACAGTCGCGGATCGGGACTCATGCGCCCGCCGCAGCGCTTGCCTGCGCCAGTGCCGCGCGGATCGCTTCGATCTGCTGACTCACGCCCGCACGGACCTCTCCCGCCTCGGACACGACCACACAGCTCAGCGGGTCGAGGCTTTCATCGTCGACCAGTTCGATGACGCCCACGCCCGGGTGGGCCTGGCGCACTGCACCGAGGCCCTGGGCGACGCCGGCGCGGGCATCGGGATGGACGCGGATCATCAGGAACTGTTCGGCCTGCGCCGATTCGACTGCACGCATCACCAGCGCGGGCACGACCTGGGACGCGTCGAAACCGGGGGCGATGCGGGCCACGATCGCGCATGCCAGATCACCGATGCGTCCGACCGCTTCGCCGAGCACGCGGGCGCGTCGCTCGTTGAGCGAGGCGAGCTGTTCGGTCATCTGCTGCTTGACGCGCTCGAGACCTTCGGCAAAGCCTTCCGCATAGCCCTGCTCCCGGGCTTTCTGTACCTCGGCTTCAGCCTCCTGATACAGCGTGTTCACACGGGCGAGCAATGTGTCGAGGTCCTCCAGCGATTGCCATTCGGCGGCGCGGACGATCGGCGCGGACAGGCCGCGATCGAACTGCCGACGCTCGAATACCGACACCGCGCGGGCTGGCCGCGCGACGCTGGAGATTGGAGCGGTGGCTTCGGAACTCGACATACGGTCTCCAGACTTCAGGCAGCGATCGCGCGACTGTAATGGTGCGCATGCACGACCAGCAGCGGCTTTTCGGGGAGGTGCGCAGTCGGCAGCTCCGTGGGGGGATGGATGAGACGGGCCCAGTCGGCCAGCGCGGGTTCGCGCTGCGCGGCCCAGGCCTGCAGTTCGGCGCGCCCTTGGAGTTCGAGCAGGTCGAACAACCGCTGTGGAGGCGACGCGCTTGCGAGCGCATCTGTCAGCGCGGCGCACAAGCTGGCCTGGAGCGCGGGATCGACCCGTGCGTCCCAGATGCTGCGGTCGAGCGCAAGCAGGTAGCTGCCCGCCAGCTGTGTCTTGAGCCGCTTCACCGCATCCCGGCTGACCTCGGCGCGGATGGCCGGCGCATAGGCGAGCACACCGAGATCGCGGTGGAGCGCGGCCAGACGCACCGGACTCCAGCGCTCGATCAACCCTGCAAAACCGTTGGGCGAGGGCGCCAGCAGATGCGCTGCGGGCCCCGCCTGCAGAGCACCGACCAGGAGGCGCCGGCCCAACCGGCTCCCGCGTGCACGCTCGAGCAGGCCGGCATCGAGCGCATCCGCCTTGGCGTCGTGCCAGCGCGGATCAACCCCGGCGAGCAGCGCCTCCAGCGACATGGTCAGCCCTGCCAGCGCGCCGGGGCGGCCTTGTCCGCCGACACGGGCTTGCGCGCCTTCAGCCGCCCTGCGAACGCGAATGCAACGCCAAGCAACGCCACGACGAGCGCCGCGATGACGATCGCCACCGGGCTGGCCCCAGACAGCGCCATCGCGGTGCCGCCGGACTGCGCGGTCTCGGCGGGCGCCGGCATGGAGACGAACTTCACCGAGACCTGGTTGATGTCGGTCAGGCCTTCGACGCCGTCCTTGACGACGATCTTGATGTCGGCCTCGCGGTCGCGGACGTTGGCGCCGGGCTGCTCGAAGATCCAGACCGCCGCCGAGGTCTTGCCGGTGGCGCCGCCCAGCGGATCGCGCTCCGGCAAGGCCAGGTGCACGCGGGCCTGGGCAACGCCCGGCAGCATCGACAGGGTCTGGGTGATCTCCTGCTGCAGGGCATGCAGGTAGCGGCCGCGCTCGTCGGTGGCCGAGGACGCGAAACCCTCCTTCTTGAAAATGTCGCCGAGGTTCTGGAAGTTCTCCCGCGGCAGGCCCCGGGCCCGAAGCACGTCCATTGCCTGCGGCATGTCGCTGTCGGCCACGAACACGTCCCAGCCGACCTTGCTCGCGGCGGGCTTCTTCTGCGCCTGGATACCGGACCCGATGAGGGCCCCCATCATCTCGTTGGCCTGGCGCTCGTCGACCGAGCTGTAGAGCGCGGTTCCGCCGCAGCCGGCGAGCAGCATGCAGGCGAGCAACACGCCCATCCAGGCAGGCCATCGTTTGGAAACGTGTCGAATCGATGCGGGCATGCCTGTCACCTCGCTCATCAGGACTGCTGGCGGAACAGCTGCTGGATGCCGTCGGACGTGCGGTTGGCCACGTTCGAGGTCATTTCGCACTGGAACAGGAAGTGATGCGACTTCATCGTCATCTCGATGACCTGCCCCGGAGTCAGTTCACCGGTGTTCTGGCTCATCGTCTTGGCGAGATCGTTGATGCTCTGCGCGCCACCATTGAGGTTGTCCATCGCGGACATCAGCATGCGTACGCCTTCGGACGGCTCGGAAGCACCGACGCCGGCAACGCCCTGCGATGCGTTCGCCGCCGCCGGGGCGCTGCCCGCGCGATCCATCGCCTGCGCGAACTGCCCGACTTCGTAGGCGGCCGCCACCGGCGAGTTGGCGCCGGCTCCTGTTGCCCCCTGTGCCGCGGCTTCAAGCCCTGCGGCCTGGATTGCGTCGACCATGATGTTCTCCTTGCTCGTGTGGACTGCGGACGCCGCTTACTGCTTGCGACCCAGGGTCTCGAGCGCCTGGCCGACGCTGTTCTGCGAGGTCGAGGCATTGTTGGACAGAAACTGCATGCGCAGGCTTTCGGCAGTGAGCTGGACAACGTTCGACGGTTGATCGCCGCCCTGTCCGATGACATTGGACAGCTCGGTGATCTTGGTCGCCTGCTGGTCGAGGGTCTGGCCCCAGGCGCGCGACATCGCCTCGTACCAGCTCGAAGAGCTGCCGCCGGCCCTGCTGTTGCCACGCACGCCGGTGTCGTTGTGCATGGAAGCGCGGCCGATGAAGTTGCCGATCGTGTCGTTGTTGATGGTGGTCATGCGAAGTACTCCTTTCGACTACCTGACTTGGAATGTTGCAGGATGCGCGGCACCGATCGGCCGCATGGAATCTAGTGACGCGTCGTCGCCGCACCTTCGGCAGCCGGCGTTCGCGCAACCCGGTCACCGGCATTGACGTTCGAGACGACCGCCGCGAACCGCGGGTCCACGCCGTCATCTCCCGCGTCACCGTCCGCCGCCGCAGGCGCCTCGGCTACAGGTGGCGGGCCCGGGATGACCTTGGTCAACTGACCGTCGGCGCTCAGCACGTGAGCGAACTCGCCGATCGAAATGAGCTCGCCCTTCCCGGGAATCTTTTCCCCCGGCACGAACCGCGTCCCGTCCGACGCCAGCAGATGCGGGTTGGCGCCGCGCACGATGGAGACGATGTGGACCTCGGGCGGCTCATTCGCCTGCTCGAGTTCGTCGGCCGGAATCGCACCGCCCGGGGTTCGCGGCACGATGCGCTGGACGCCCGGGATGTCGGCCACCGCACGCGACCAGGCGATCCGTTCGATTTCGGCGCCATCCTTGAACTCGCCGACCACTTCCACATCGCCATTGCCGACGTAGCGCGCCTGCACCGGAATCGAATGGCCGCGAAACATCTCGGCGACATCGCTGGCGATGTTCTCGCCGGTGCGGATCTGCAGCGTGGCGTCGATGTTCTCGGCGCGCACCTGATTGCGCAGCCGCTCCAGTGTTGCGCTGTCGTCGACGGCGCCGGTCACCGTGGCGCGACCGTTCGCGGCGTCACTGATCTGCACATTGGCCACACGATGCTCATCCAGAAGCGCGGTCAACCGGTCGCGCTGCTCCGCGCTGTTGTCGGGTGCCGGCAGTACGGCGGCGAAAATCGCCAGCGAAGCCAGCGAAAGCGCTGCGGCCCCGGCGATCCAGGGCAGCTTGCGCACGAACGCGCTGCGCGGCGGCTGGGCCTCGTCGTCGGGGGCGAAGACGGTGACGAACGCATCCCACGCCGGGTCATCCTCGCGGCCGAACGCGATCACCGCCTCGCCGATGTGGATCGGCTGGACCGCGGACAGCTCCACGGGATCGCCCGGGTCAATCGCCTGCGCGCCGATCTTCACCGGCGCATCGAGCGCCCGCACCAGGAAGCGTCCACCGACCAGGCTCACCAGCGCGTGGTGGGCGGCCACGCCATCGTCGGCCAGCACGATGTCGCAATCATCGCCGCTGCCGACAAGAATCATCTCCTCGGACGCCAGCACGCGGCTCGCACCGGCATGCAGTCCGTCGACGATGCGCAGCACGTTGTGCGCCGTGGTTTGGTGCTCGGTCATGACAGTCCTCTCTTCGCCTGCGCGGCACCTGCCGACTCGACGGCATTCGCGAAGCGCTGGCGCCTGTTTGAAGCGGCTCGACTACGCATTGATCTGCCCCGCCTGCACGATGCGCAGGTCCGGCGCGAGTTCCTGGTAAGAAAGCACCGGCAGGTCGAAGAAGTCGACCTCCATGAGCTTGCGCAGGTGCCTTCGCACGTCCAGCGAACACAACAGCACCGGCTTGACCCCGGGCGCCTGACGGGCCAGGTGCGCGCGCACCTCGTTGCCCAGGCGTCCGGCCAGCTCAGGGGAGATTGCAAGTTGGCTGGCACCGCCCGCCACGCGGACCGATTGCCGCAACTTGTCCTCGAGTTCCGGATGGATCAACAGTACATGCAGGGTGCGCTCATCGTCTGAATAGCGATCCGCGATTTCACGCTTGAGCGCGACGCGCACGTACTCGGTCAACAGGACCACATCCTTCTCGCGCCCACCCACGTCGGTGATCGCTTCGAACGCATCGCGCAGATTGCGCACCGGCACGCCTTCTTCGGAGAGGCGGCGCAGCACGTCCGCGACGCGCTGCGGGGCGACGACACGCAACATCTCCTTGACCAGGTCGGGATAGTCGCGCTGCATCTTCGCAAACAGGTTCGACGTTTCCTGGATCCCCAGGAAACCGCCCATGCGCCGACGGATCGCCGCCGCTGCGTGGTTGCCCAGAACGTCAAGCGGCGCCTGAGTGCTCTCACTCGGCGTCTGTACCCATTCGCCGGCGACCACCGCGGGATAGAACCCGGCCAGCTTCGAGGCGTTCGCTGCGGTGTCGGGCTGCGGTTCCAGCACGGCATCGCTGCGCAGACGACCCGTTGCGATGCGCGCGCCGAACGCGGTGAGACGGTATTCGTCTTCGCCGAGCGTCGGCACGATGCGCAGCGATGGCACCGGCACCGGCACGCCGTATTCCTCGCGCAGACGCTGCGCCACATCGACGACCCGCGCTTCGAGGTTGTGGCCGCCGAGCGTCTGCGCCAGCAGTGGCGATACCTGCAGTTGCAGCGGCGGCGGAGGCGCCAGGTCGTCGCGTTCCATCGACTGCTGTGCGTCCGCCACCACCTCTTCGTCGGTGACACGGAACGCGCGGCGCAGCAGTTCGAACTGGTGGCGGTAGTGATAGGCGCTGAAGGTGAGCAGTCCCACGCCGAGCACGAGAAAGACCGCCCAGGGAAAGCCGGGAATCAGCGTCATCAGCAGCGCGAGGATGCCGGTGATCAGGATCACCCGCGGCTGGCCCGAGACCTGCCGCGTGATCGCGTCTCCCAGATGGCGGTCGTCGATCTCGCCCGTGGTGCGCGTGACGATGAGGCCGGCCGCGATCGTGGCGAGGATCGCCGGGATCTGCGACACCAGGCCATCGCCGATGGTCAGGATGCTGTAGACGTGGGTCGCCTCGGCCAGCGGCATGCCGCGCTGGAGCACGCCGATCGCGAGGCCGCCGAGCAGGTTGATCAGGATGATGACGATGCCGGCGATGGCGTCGCCCTTGACGAACTTCATTGCGCCGTCGAGCGAGCCGTGCAGCTGGCTTTCGGTCTCAAGCAGGCGGCGCTTGCGGCGCGCTTCGTCCTTGTCGATCAGGCCTGCGCGCAGATCGGAGTCGATCGACAGCTGCTTGCCCGGCATCGCATCGAGGGTGAAGCGGGCGGCGACTTCGGCGACGCGCTCGGCGCCCTTGGCGATGACGATGAACTGCACGACGGTGATGATGAGGAACACCACCATGCCGACCACCAGGTTGCCGCCGGCGACCAGGTTGCCGAAGGTCTCGACGATGTGGCCGCCCTCGGCGTGCAGCAGGATCGAGCGGGTGATCGCGATCGAGATGGCCAGCCGGAACAGCGTGGTCAGCAGCAGCACGCTGGGGAAGCTGGAGAACGCCACCGGCGTCGGAATGTAGATGCCCAGCAGGAGCAGGCCGAAGCCGATCGAGATGTTGACCGCGACCAGCGTGTCGAGGATCACGAGCGGCAGCGGCAGGATCATCACGCTGATGATCGTCACCGCCGCGAAGGCGAGGACCACATCGCTGTAACCGAGCTTGGCGCGGGGGGCGGCGCCGGCGGGAGCCCCGGTCAGCGTGGCGAGTAACGCCCTCATCCGGGCACCGTCAGGTCGGGCTGGCGCCATGGCGTCCCTGCGTCGCTTCCCGAACCGGGAAACGCGCGGGAACCGGGGGTCCCACACCTGCTGGTGTCCATTCGGCGCATCTTGCCCCTGACCTCGTGCGTCACATTGTGCCCCTGTACGATAGCCGGGCTATGTTATGAACAGGTCAAACCAATGTTGCAACCACGATCCGATCAAACTGTGCTGCCGGGGTGAAGACGGCCGCCGCAAGTCTCCGGACTGCAGCGTCAGGCTCACAGCGATTTAACGATGTCCGTCGATATTGACCGGCAGTTCAGGGGACGCAGCAGCAGTGGATGAAACAGGGGTTTGCAGATCTTCAGGGGCCATATCGGTGACGAAATTCACTGAATGGGCGCCCACGCCGATCGCGAAGACACGGCCGCCCCGGGATTTCACCAGTACGAGGCGTTCGCGGGGTCCAACGGGCAGGATCTGCACCACCGACAACGGGGCATCACTGCCCGACAAGCCGTAACGCCGACGCAGAAGACGCAGCAGGAAGAGCAGGCCCGCGATGATCAGTACCAGCGGAATCAGGATGGCAAGCAATTCGCCAATGAATGAATCACCGGGTGTTGGCGCGGCCGCGGCGGGAGCGACGCCGGCCAGCGCGAGTCCAGGGGCCATGACGGCGGCAGCGGCCAGAGGGAAGCAGAAGCGGGACGAGCGTGCGTGGACCATGGGGACTCGGAGCAAGGGCACCCGGGCGGTGCGCCGCCACGTTAGCAGCGAACCGATGTCGCGCAGCGCATGACGCCATCCCCCGGTTCTCGTCGTCCCGGCGCCGCGCGCGCCCCCGCCAGGCCCGCCACAGAGGCTGCGCGGGCGTTGAACGAGGTCCTCGAGGCGGTACCGTTCGCCTGCGCGGCCTTCGACCGGGCGACCGGCGCGCTGGTCGCCGGCAACAGCCGGTTCGAGGCCGACCTCGGCACGCTGCCCGGCCATGCCCAGCGCGACGCCCTGCTGGCCACGCTGTATGGCGAGCTCAGTGGCGACGCGCGTGGCCAGGAAATCCGCGCACCCGGCAGCGGCCGCTGGTACGCGTTGCACTGGCGTGAGCTCGATTGCGGGGACCGTGCGCTGTCACTGCTCACCGCGGTCGACATCAGCGAGCGCATCGAAGCGCTCGACTCGCACAGATCGCAGCAGGAGAAACTGCTTTTCACCTCGCGGATGATGTCGGTCGGGGAGATGGCGGCAACGCTTGCCCACGAACTCAACCAGCCGCTGGCGGCGATCGTGAACTACCTCAACGGCAGCCTGCGCCTGGTCTCGCAGGCCGGCGGCCCGGTGCAGGTGGAACGTGCCCTGATGGCCGCACGCACCCAGGCCGAACATGCCAGCGCGGTGATCGCGCGGGTGCGCGAATTCGTCCGGGCGCGGGAGCCCAGGCGCGATGCGCAGGACCTGCCGCTGATCGTGGACACGGTGCTCGAACTGTTGCGGCTGGAGGCCGAACGGATGCAGCTGCGGGTGGAACTGGCGCTCGCGGGTGGGCTGCCGGCGGTCTACGCGGATCGCGTCATGGTCGAACAGGTCCTGCTGAACCTGGTCAAGAACGCGATCGAAGCCATGCGCGAAGTGCCTGCCGCGCAGCGTGGCCTGCGCATCGAGGCCCGCGTGAACCTCGACGGCGACGTCGAGGTACGCGTCTGCGACCGCGGGCCAGGCCTGAGCCAGGCGGAAAGCGAACAACTGTTCTCGCCGTTCTACACGACCAAATCGGATGGACTCGGGATCGGGCTGGCGATCTGCCGGTCGATCATCGAGTACCACGAGGGCCGCCTGTTCTTCGAAGCCCGGGACGGCGGCGGTAGTGTGTTCGGCTTCACGCTGCCGACGCCCGACAGGAGGATGTGAGCATGCCCGCGACCACGTGCATCTATCTCGTCGACGACAACGACGGCTTCCGCGATTCCACCGCCTGGCTGCTGGAGACCGCTGGCTTCGAGGTGCGGGCATTCGCATCCGGCGCCGCGTTCCTGACCCTGTTCGACAACACCCGGCACGGGGATGGCGAATGCCTGGTGTCGGACATCCGCATGCCGGAAATGAGTGGTCTGCAGCTGCAGGACGAACTGCTGCGGCGCGGCTCGACCCTCCCGCTGGTGTTCGTGACCGCACATGGCGACGTGCCGCTGGCGGTCGAGGCAATGCGCAAGGGCGCGTCGAACTTCCTCGAAAAGCCCTTCAGCGACGACGCCCTGATCGGCGCGCTCCGCACCGCCCTGAGCCGGGAACGCGTGCAGGCCGGGTCGCCGCAGGGCGCCGTGCTGGCGAAGCTGAGCCCGCGCGAGCGGCAGGTGCTCGATCTCGTGGTGGCCAGCAAACCCAACAAGATCATTGCCGACATCCTCGGCATCAGCATCAAGACCGTCGAACTGCATCGGGCCAACATGATGAGCAAACTGGGCGTGCGATCGCTCCCCGAACTGATGAAGGTGGCGTTGGGCCATGGCTGACGCGATGACGGGGCGTGCCGGTCCTACGCCGCTGCGCGAGCGCCTGCCGCGGCTCTCGCCGGTCCAGGCCGACACCCTGCGCCAGCTGCATGGGCGCCCGCGGCAATGGGTCACCCCGGCCGGCACCCTGCGTCTTCGCGCCGGACGCGCACCGCGGCCGGATGGAACGGACGCCGGCGTCTTCGAACTCGATGCCGACGGCACCCGCCTGGGCCTGCGTCTGGCCTCGCATCCCGCCGCCGACGGCGACGCCCTGCACTGGCAGGATCGCGACGGCCGCGCGCGCGTGCTGGCCTGGAGCCTCGCCCACGAGGCGACGCTGGTGCAGATCAGCGATGCGCTCGGCACCTCGTTGTTGCCGCTGCCCGACGCGCCGCCGCCCCCGGCCGCGGACGTGGTCTGGATGGACCTGGACATCGCCTCGCCCGATGGCGCCGCCGCGGTGCACGGCAGCCTGCGCGCACCGGCGACCTGGCTGCAGGACCTGCTCTCCCGAGCCGACGCCGGGCCGCGTGTGCCGGTCGATCCGGGCGCATGGCGCCAGCTGCCCGTGATCGCGACCGTGGCGATTCCTGCACCGCCGCTCACCGTCGCCGATGTCCGCAGCCTGCGCCCGGGCGATGTCGTGGTGGTCGGTCACGTTCGCCTGCCGCCCTTGCATGCCCACGCCGCCGGCCTGCGCTGGCCGGTGCGTGCCGGGCCGGACGGATGGCGCATCGACGGCCCCGCCGCCCCCCACCCCCGTTTCCAGGAGATGCCCCGCATGAGCGAAACCGACGCGACCGACACCCCGACGACGGACGAAGCGCCCGCCGCAGAAGACCCGACGGGTCGCCTGCCGGTCGAGATCGAGTTCGAAGTCGGCAAGCTCGAACTCCGGCTCTCCGACATCGCAGCCCTGCAGCCCGGTTACGTGTTCGCGCTGCCTGCGCATCTCGAAGGCGCCAACGTCACGATCCGCGTCAATGGCCAGGTGACGGGCCAGGGCGAACTGGTCGCGGTCGGCGACACGCTGGGCGTCCGCCTGCTGTCCTGGAGCTGAGGCATGGATTTCAGCACGTTCTCGCCTGCACTCGTCCTGGTGACGGTGGTCAGCCTTGCGCTGGCGCCGTTCGTGGCCGTGATGGTGACTTCGTTCACCAAGATCGTCGTGGTGCTCAGCCTGCTGCGCAACGCACTCGGCCTGCAGCAGGTGCCGCCGAACGTGGTCATCAACGGCCTGGCGATCGTGCTGTCGATCTACGTGATGTACCCGGTGATCCTCGACGTCAACGAAGCCGTGCAGGCCCGTCTCGAGGGCCGGCCACCGCCGGCCTCGGTGCAGCGCCAGATCGATGCCCGCGCACAGGCGCAGGCCGTCCGCGAAGGGCGGCCCATCGAGGTGCGGCCTGCCCCCCCCGCCGCGGACCCTGCCGAAGCGCCGGCAGCGGCGAGCCCGGCAGCGGCCGACGCGCTGGCCGCCGAAGCGCAGGCACGCAACGGCGGCGAAGCGGTCGACCCGATGTTCTCCGCTGTGCGTGGCGGGTCGAGCAATGATCCGCGTGCACCGCAGGACGATGCGCAGCCGCAGGGTCTGGCCGAAGAGGTCACCCGCCCCGGCAGCACGCAGGCTGCGCCGGCGGCATTGAGCGGAAGCTTCGACACCAATCGCATGCTGCTGATGATCGACGCGGGCAAGGAGCCGTTGCGCACGTTCCTGATCCAGCACTCCAGCGATGCCGAACGCGCGTTCTTCCTGCGTAGCGTGCAACGCATGTTGCCGCCGGAGCGCCGGGCCGGCCTGACCCCCGACGACTTCATCGTCATCGTGCCCGCCTTCACCGTCAGCGAACTCACCGCCGCCTTCCAGATCGGCTTCCTGATCTTCCTGCCATTCCTGATCATCGATCTGGTGGTGGCCAACATCCTGCTCGCGCTCGGCATGATGATGCTCTCGCCCACCACCGTGTCGCTGCCCTTCAAGCTGCTGCTGTTCGTGCTGATCGACGGCTGGGCGAAGCTGGTCCACGGCCTGGTGCTGACCTATGGAGTCGCCGGATGAGCGATGTCCTGGAGTTCACCAAGGAAGCGTTGTGGCTGGTGCTGTTGCTCTCCGGGCCGCCGGTCGCAGCGGCCGCCCTTGTCGGCCTCGTCGTTGCCTTCCTGCAGGCGGCCACCCAGCTGCAGGAGCAGACGTTTCCCTACGCGCTCAAGCTGCTCGCGGTGGTGATCACGCTGTTCGTGACCGCCTCGCTGATGGGCGGCACGCTGTACGTGTTCGCCGATCGCATCTTCATCGATTTCCCCGGCCTCGTGCGGCGCTGATGGACTTCGGCAGCAACCCCATGCTGGCGCTCGCGCTGACCTTGCCGCGCATCGCCGGTGCGTTCCTGATGCTGCCGCTGCTGACCACCGAGACGGTCCCGGCGATGGTGCGCAACAGTTTCATGGTCAGCCTGGCGATCGTCGCCATTCCGATCGCGCTTGCCGGCGCGCCGCCGATCGAAGCCGCCGGGACTGCGCACTGGTCGGCGATCGTGATCAAGGAAACCTTCATCGGCATCTCGATCGGCTTTTGCTACGGCATCGTGTTCTGGGCCATCAGCTCGGCCGGCGTGATCATCGACACCCAGGTGGGCATGTCGATGGCGCAGATCTTCGATCCCATCCAGGGTCACCAGACATCGTTGCACGGCGAGTTCCTGTCGCAGTTCTCCACCTGGCTGTTCATGGCCAGCGGCGCCTTCCTGGTCTTCCTCGAGCTGTTGATGACCAGCTATACGGTCTGGCCGGTCATGAGCTTTTTTCCGGATCTGCGAATGAGCGGGATGGCCCTGTTCGTCGGCCAGTTCGGCTATCTGATGACCGCGATGCTGCTGATCGCGGCGCCGGCGATGGTGATCCTGCTGGTCATCGACCTGTCCTTCGGCCTGGTCAACCGCTACGCGCCGCAGCTCAACGTGTTCGCGCTGACGATGCCGATCAAGGCCTGGCTCGCGACGGCGATCCTCCTGTTGATGATCGGCGTGTTCGTGGAGATCGTGATGACGCGGCTGGTCGACAACAGCGGACTGATCGAGGCGCTCAAGCACGCGTTCAACGCGGCGTAGCCGCGCGGGGTGCAGCGGTCCGGTCTGAAGTTGCTGTTCTTTGACGACCCAGCGCTCGTCGTTTCAACCTTCGGCTCCGGCTTGGGCTTGGGCTTGGCAGCGGCTTTTGGCTGTGGATGTGGCTGTGGCCGTGGCTGTGGCTGTGGCTGTGGCTGTGGCTGTGGCTGTGGCCGTGGCCGTGGCCGTGGCTTTGAGCTTCGGCTTTTGATCTCAATCGAGCCGTAAAGCGAGCCGAGCACCGCAGCATGACGCGGCCGTAGAGGCGCCCATGTCTGAGCGCAGCGAGTTTGGGCGCCGTGCCGCGTCAGGCGAGGAGCGCAGGGAACCGATGCGACTCCATCGCATCGGCTCGCGTCCGGCGAAAGGACTTTTTGGTTCCTTTTTGGTCCTTCAAAAAGGAACTCGCACGCGGCGCGTGCGAAAGCTCTGCACTTGCCATGCTTTCGGAATCCTTCATTGACCCGCAACGTGGGTAAAGCAGGAACAGAGCTTCCGCGCTGTCGCGCGGCTCACTTTTGTCTTGGCAAAAGTAAGCAAAACCGTCTTCGCCGGACGCGATCCGCCGCGATACAGCCGCGGCGGGCCACTGCGCTTCTCGGTCGACAGGGCACGCAGCCCAAACTCGCTGCGCTCAGACATGGGCTGCTCTACGGCCCCGCCGCCCTGCGATGCTCGGCTCGCTTTACGGCTCGGGTGAAATCAAATGCTCAAAGCCAAGCCAAGCCAAAGCCGGAGCCGGAGCCGGAGCCGGAGCCGGAGCAAAAACCGGAAGCGAAAGCCCAGGCGCCGCTCAAGCCGAGCAAACTGCAGAGGCACAGCACGTCATGCAAAACCTCTCATCGAGGACGCACGCGCGGCACAACTCCTACCGCATCGGATCCCGCGGATCTTCCAACCGTTCGATCACCCCTGGATCCTCCGCCAACGGAGGCGCCGGGGTGTCGGGATCGGCCAGTCCGATCTCCTCTCGCATCGCCGGCGGCGGATCGAACGGCGGTGGTTCGGGCCGATGCTCGCCGATGCGCACGCCCTCGGCCCAGAACAGCACCTGCGCGACGGCCTCGAAGAAGTCGTCGCTGATGTAGTCGTCGATCTCCACGCGCGCATTGAGCCCACGCGCGAGCGGGACGTTCTCGAGGATCGGGACGCCGGCTTCCTGGGCGACGCGCTTGATCTCTTCGGCGACATGACCCTCGCCCTTGGCCACCACCAATGGCAGGTCGTCACCCTGTTCGTACTGCAGGGCAACCGCGATGTGGGTGGGATTGGTCACGACGACATTCGATCCGCGGACGGCGTTGAGCATGTTCTGCTGCGACCACTCCTGGTGCAACTGCTTGCGCCGCTGCTTCACGTAGGGGTCGCCTTCGTTCTCCTTGACCTCCTGCTTGATGTCGCGCCGGCTCATGCGCAGCTTCTTGATGTAGGAGAACTTCTGGTAGGAGGCATCGAGTGCGGAGACGAAGAAGAAGACGAAGATCGTCCAGATGCCGATCCACTTGAGCGCATGCCAGATCGCGCTGCCGATCGCCGCCGGCCGCGCGAAGGGCAGATGCAGCAGGCTGGGCAACATGCCCCACAGCACGAAGCCGCCGATGGTGATCAGCGCCGCGCTCTTGAGCACGCTCTTGACCAGCTCGACGAGGTTGTCCATCGAGAACATCTTCTTGAGGCCGCTGACCGGATTCATCTTCGACAGGTCCGGCGTGACCTTCTTCATCGTCGCCACCGGCCCCACCTGCAGGAATTCCACCAGCAGCGCCAGCAGCACCGCCAGCAGCAGCAGCGGCAGGGTCATCGCCAGGAATGTCTGCGCCGCGAGCGGCACGATCGTCTGCAAGGCAAGATCGAAGGGCTGGTTCATCACCAGCAGTGCCGATTCGAACAGGCCGCTGACGCGCCGGAACATGTAGCCCATCAGCATCCAGCCGCCAGCCAGCCAGCCCATGATGAGGACGGTGCTCGTCAGCTCCCGGCTCTTGGCGACATTGCCGTCCTTGCGCGCGTCCTTGAGCTTCTTGCTGGTCGGCTTCTCGGTTTTGTCGGCGCCTTCGTTTTCCTCGGCCATCCGCGCTCCGGTGCATCGCACACGCGGCCTCGCCGCGTCGGGACAACGAGGCTAGCATGCAGGCGTGGCGAGGCCAGTTGAGCTGACCGACACCGCCGGTCCGTGCCCGCCGGCCAACCGGCGTTCAGCCGCCGCGCCCCGGTTGCGGCGACCCGGGGGCCGACCTAGGGGCAGCCCGAGATAGCCCTTGCATTGCACCGACGCTACAGTCCCGCCATCGCCGCACAAGCGGCCATCGGCAACCCAGGCCCATCCCAGCCCATGAGCAGCATCCCCTCCGACGCGAGCTTCAATGCCGCCAGCTTCGACCGGCTGGGTGGACATGTCGGGCTCGACGACCTGCGCGCGCCGCAGGGCGGAGGGCTCCCGGCGGCCGAGGGACATGCCGATCCGCTGCGTGGTCCACAGGCTGATCCCGGCGAAGACATCCTCAATCTGGCGGCGTGGGACGGCGTTGCCGCCGGCGATCGCCTGCTTTCAGGCGACGTCGCCTTCGAGGCCCGCCTGTCCGCGATCGACCTGGCCCAGGCCGTCGATCAGGGCACCGACGCCATCCTCGACGCACTCGCCTGAGTGACCGGTTGAGCAGCTGGGGTAGAGTCCGGCTCCCGCCGTACCGGATCCCGGTCTCCCGCCGATGAACGCCGTTCCTTCCGCGCAGTCTCTCCGCGACGCAGCCGACCGCATGGTGTCGACGCTCGCAGCGCACGCCGATCCCGAATACCGCCTGGCGGTACTCAAGCGCCTGGTGCGGCGGTTGGGGGAGGACCGCTACCCGGTGTTCCTGCGCCTGCTCGGCGTGGTCGCCGAGAGCGACGACGCGCGCGCCCAGCGCCTGCTCGCCGACACCATCGGCACTGCGCTGCGTCGCATGGACCTGCCAGGCGGCGCGCTGAGTTCCTGGGGCGCGACCCAGCTGCCCGATAGTGGCGCGCCGCTGTCGGCGAGCGCGCTCTCCGGTCAGTTCTTCGGTGGCACCCCGCGCCGCCTGCTCGGCCCGGTGGAATACCTGACGGTGTGGCACCTGCAGCGCACCCAGCGCACGGCGCTGTCGGCCGAGACCTTCCGGACCAGCCTGTCGCGGATGATCGCGCTGCTCAACCAGTCCGAGGACGCGCGCACGCTGTATCCCCAGAAGCTGGCCGTGGACGCGCAGAACGAGCTGGAGGGCGCCTACACCCGGGCAACCCGCGAGCGGCTCGCAGCCATCGCCTCGGCCTGGAAGGCGGGTCGCAGCCCGGACGAGATCGCCCAGGCCGCGCTCGATGCGCGTGCCGCCGACGCCCCGCACGGGTGGGTGCTTCGCGACCTGTGAGGCGCATGCTTGTCCGGCAATCAGCCGGCCAGCAAGATGCGTGTCCCGGCCTCCCGCAGGACCCCCCCATGTCCCTGACCGCCCCCGCGCCGCGCCATCGGCGACGGCATACCCGCACCGCTGCCCTGCTGCTGCCCCTGGCGCTGTGGCTGGCGGGCTGCGCGCGGGAGTCCGAGACCGAGGAGGCGGTCACCCACGGCGGCGCGACGCCCGTGGAAGCAGTCACCCTGCTCACCGGGCATCTGCGCAGCAACGATCTGGCCGCGTTCGCGCACGATGCGGTGACGCCCGACCTCGTGCCGCGTCTGGACCAGGCATGGCGCGAAGGCCGGACGCGCTGGCCGATCAGCGAATTGCCGCTGTCGGCGCAGCTGCCGGCATTTCTGCAGGCGCTCAGCGCGCCGCAGGCCGAGCACGCGCTGATGCAGAGCTTCAATCGGCAGTTCGCCGGCGCCTCGCGCGAGTTGCACTCGGCCGCGATCGCGCTGGGTGCATTCGCGATCCAGTACCTCGAGCAGAGCGGCGACTTCAGCGAAGACGAGCGGGCCCACTACACCCAGCTGGTCGCCGCCGCGAGCGACTGGGCCGGCTCGGCACCGCTGGCGGATGGAGACCTCGCGCGGGAGACGGTCGTAGCGCTGGTGGCGGCGGCCCGCGAAGGCGCAATCGACAGCGATGCGACGCTTGGCGCGGCCGGCATGCAGGACGGTCTGGCCCGGCTCGGACCGCTGATGCGGGCCGGCAAGCAGAGTCTCGCTGCGTACGGCCTCGACCTCGACCAGACCTTCGACAGTGTGGAGGCCACCCTCGAAAGCCAGAGCGGGGACGTCGCCCGGGTGCGCATGCGCTATCTGCTTGCCGGCCGGCCGGTGGACGCGGTGATCAACGTCGAACGCCACGGCGGCCGCTGGTTCATCAGCGACTTCCTGCGCCATGCGCGCGAGGCCGCAGGCCCGCTGGCCGCGGCCTCGTCCATCCCCTGAGCCGGGGCGCCGCGCCAGGGCCCCGCCCCGCCACACGGGCATAATGCCGACGATGCCTGACCAACCCCATCTCCAGTTCCCGGGCGGCGACGCCGACCGGCGCCCCGAACCACGACCGGCGGACGCCGATGCCGTGCCCGGATCCCGGGCAGCCGGCTCCGGCGGCCCGGACACGGTCGAGGCCGCGGACCCGGCCAGCGCCGACGTGGACGCGGCGGACGGGTCGCGCACCGTGGGCGTCACTCCACCCGCGCCGCCGGTGCCGCTGGCCCCGCCACGCCGCGCGGCCCGGCGCCTGTGGTGGGCCGGGCTGCTCGAGCGGATCATGCAGCCGTGGATCTCGCTGAAGGTGGAGCCGCAAGCGCCTGATGCCCTCGTCGATCACCGGCCCATCTGTTATGTGCTCGAGGACTACGGCCTGTCGAATGCGCTGATCCTGGAGCGTGCCTGCCGCGAATCCGGACTGCCGTCGCCGCTGCAGCCCCTCCCGGGCGATCCCCTGGGCCGCAAACGCGCCTATGTGGCCCTGTCGCGGCGCAACGCCGGCGGCGCGCTGGCGATGGCCACCGGCCAGCCGCAGTCGAAATCCACCCACTCCGAATCATTGGCGCGCCTGCTCGAAGCGCACCGCCGCGACCCGGCGATGGATGTCCAGGTGGTGCCGGTCTCGATCTTCGTCGGCCGCTCGCCGGACAAGAACAACGGCTGGTTCGCGGTGCTGTTCTCCGAGAACTGGACCATCGTCGGACGCTTCCGACGCCTGCTGGCCATCCTGCTCAACGGCCGCGACACGCTGGTGCGTTTCGCCGATCCGGTCGACGTGCGCCCGCTGCTGGCCGAGGGCCTTGATGCCGAGCGCACCGTGCGCAAGCTCTCGCGCGTGCTGCGCACCCATTTCAACCGGGTGCGCGAGGCGATCATCGGGCCGGATCTCTCCACCCGCCGCCTGCTGGTCGACAAGGTGCTCTCCTCGCCGTCGGTCAAGGACGCCATCGCCGACCAGGCGCGGCGCGACAACAGCAAGCCCGAGGATGCCTGGAAGAAGGCGCACGCCTACGCCTACGAGATCGCAGCGGACTATTCCCATCCGCTGGTGCGTTCGGCGAGCTTCCTGCTGACGACGGTCTGGAACCGCATCTTCCGCGGCGTGCTGGTCCACCACCTGGACCGCTTCAAGGAGGCCGCGCCCGGGCACGAGATCATCTACGTGCCCAGCCACCGCAGCCACATGGACTACCTGCTGCTGTCGTACCTGTTGTACGGCCGCGGCATCGTGCCGCCGCACATCTTTGCCGGCGTCAACCTCAACCTGCCCGTGATCGGCACCCTGCTGCGCAAGGGCGGCGCGTTCTTCGCCCGCCGCAGCTTCCGCGGCAATGCGCTGTATTCGGCGGTGTTCTCCGAATACATGGCGCAGCTGGTGGGTGGCGGCTACTCGATCGAGTACTTCATCGAGGGCGGGCGCTCACGCACCGGCCGCCTGCTGCCACCCAAGGGCGGGGCGCTGGTGATGACGCTGCGCGCCTATCTGCGCGAACCGCGCAAGCCGGTCCTGTTCCAGCCGGTGTACATCGGCTACGAGAAGCTGATGGAAGGCAGCAGCTATCTCGACGAGCTGTCGGGCAAGGCCAAGAAGAAGGAATCGATCTGGCAGCTGCTGTGGAGCATCCCCAAGGTCCTGCGCAGCAATTACGGCCAGGTGGTGGTGAACTTCGGCGAGCCCATCCAGCTCAATGCGGTGCTGGCCGAGCTCGCGCCCGCATGGGACGGCCGGCCGATACCCGAGGACGAAAAGCCCGCATGGCTCGCCCACACGGTCGACGTTCTGGCCGAACGCATCCACGTCAACATCAACCGCGCCGCCGACGTCAATCCGATCAACCTGCTCGCGCTCGCGCTGCTGTCGACCCCCAAGCACGCGATGGGCGAGGCCGACCTGCTCGCGCAGATCGCGCTGTCGAAGCAGCTGCTGGTCGATGTGCCGTATTCGGACCGGGTCACGGTCACGCCGCACACCCCGAAGGAAATCGTCGCGCACGGCGAGGAGATCGGCGTACTCGAGCGCGTCGCGCATCCGCTCGGCGACGTGTTCCGCGTCGACGACGAGACCTCGGTGCTGCTGACCTACTTCCGCAACAACGTGCTGCATCTCTACACCGCCTCGGCGTGGATCGCCTGCTGCTTCCTGCATAACCGCCGCATGAGCCGGCACACGCTGCTGCGGCTGGGGCGGACGATGTACCCCTTCCTGCAGGCGGAGCTGTACCTGCCCTGGGACGAATACACCTTCGCCGAGCGCATTGCGCTGACGCTGGAAACCTTCGAGCGCGAAGGATTGCTCGAGCGCGTCAGCGACGACGATGACGGCGTCTACGCCCGCAATGCCGGCCAGACCGACGAAGTCTTCCGCCTGCGCGCGCTGAGCCACCCGCTGCAGCAGGCGTTCGAGCGCTACTACATCGCCATTTCCGTGCTCGCCAAGAACGGCCCCGGCACGCTCGGCGCCGGCGAACTCGAGAGCCTGTGCCAGCTCGCCGCACAGCGCCTGTCGCTGCTCTATGCGCCGGCCGCGCCGGAGTTCTTCGACAAGTCCCTGTTCCGCGGCTTCATCCAGAAGCTGCGCGAGCTCGGACTGGTCCGGCTCGACGGCAACAGCAAGCTGGTGTTCGACGAGCGCCTGACCCACTGGGCCAAGGACGCCAAGGTGATTCTGGGCCGCGAATTGCGGCACTCGATCGAGAAGGTGAGCCCCGAGGCGGCCAAGCCCGCAGGGCCCGCGGCGGCCGCTACCGGGTAGGACGATCCGCGAGCTGACGTGCCCACGGAGTCCTGGGTCGGACATGTGCCAGTTCGACCGCCGATACGGCGGCAGGCTCCCGGAACGTGGCGGGACGCTAGCAACGGGGCTGCTGCGCACTCATCCTGCAACGCAGCAAAAATCAGCCAGCGCCTGCTCCAAGCGGCTGATGGAAATGGAATTCGGTGATTGCACCGCTGGCCATCCGGGACAGAACGAGCGTTGATCCGGAATGCTTTCCACCGGTCCCGAGCCCGGCAGCGTGACCGGCAGTCCGGGCGGCCGCGCACCAGATGGCTCTACCCCGGAGCGCCTCGGCAACGGAGCGGCGCATATCGAATAGGCCAACGTCGTCGCGCAACTGCCGATATCGCGACCGGACGGACCTCGCCCCGGTACGCATCGGCACGGGCTTCAGGCCGGCTCGTCGGGAATCAGATCCGACTCCAGCCGGGCAATGCAGTCCTTGAGCTGCAGCTTGCGCTTCTTCATGCGCTGCAATGCCATCGCCTCCGGGGCAGGACCGGCGTGCAGGTCAATGATCGCCTCGTCGAGCTGCCGGTGCTCGGCGCGCAGGCGCATCAGCAACGTCGCGGGACTCGGCATGTCGGGCATTTGGGGCGACATGCCGGCAGCTTATCGCATCCGCAGCAGGCGCTGGACGCACCCGGTGGGCAGGCGCAAGATCACCGGGCCTGGTGGCGCGATGCGGCGCCGGGGTGCGGTGGATGTGGCGGCGCAGGAATGCGCTTTTTCCCGACGGATCGTGGACCAGCGAGGCACAGCGGCTATGGCGGCAGTGCGACATCACCCATTCCGTGCACGCCTGCAGTCGCTGCTGCGACCGGCGGACGTGCGTATCGACGGCGATCGTCCATGGGACCTGCAGGTCCATTCGCCGCGGCTGGCAACGCGGCTGCTGGCGGGGGGCTCGCTTGCACTTGGCGAGTCGTACATGGACGGCTGGTGGAATACCGGCTCGCTCGATGACTTCCTCTACCACCTGCTCGACGCGCGCATCGACCAGCGCGCGCATGGCGTCGCCGATATCTTCGACGCGCTGCGCGCACGACTGTCGAACCTGCAGACGCGCGCGCGCAGTTTCGAAGTCGGCGAGCGCCACTACGACCTGGGCAACGATCTCTACCGGGCGATGCTGGGCGCACGCATGGTCTACAGCTGCGGCTACTGGCGCGACCGCGGCGGCATGCCGCTCGAGAGCCTGGATGCCGCCCAGGACGCCAAGCTCGACCTCGTCTGCCGCAAACTCGGGCTGCAGCCGGGCATGCGGGTGCTCGACATCGGTTGCGGTTGGGGCGAAGCGCTGAAGTTCGCGGCCGAACGCTACGGGGTCGTCGGCGTCGGCATCACCATATCGCGCGAGCAGGCCGCTCTGGCGGAACAGCTGTGCGCGGACCTGCCGGTGGAGATCCGCGTGCAGGACTACCGCGCCCTCGATGAACGCTACGACCGCATCCTGTCCATCGGCATGTTCGAGCACGTCGGCGTCCGCAACTACCGGACCTACTTCGAGGTCGCGCAGCGCTGCCTCGACCCTGAGGGCCTGTTCCTGCTCCACAGCATCGGCGGGAGCCGCTCGGTCAACCGCACCGATCCATGGATCGCGCGTTACATCTTTCCCAACTCGATGCTGCCGTCGGCGGCGCAGGTGACCGCCGCGCTCGAGGGACTGTTCGTGATCGAGGACTGGCACAACTTCGGGGCCGACTACGACCGCACGCTGCAAGCCTGGAGGGCCAACATCGAGGCGGCGTGGGATTCCCTGCCCGCGCGCTACGACGAGCGGTTCCGGCGCATGTGGCGTTACTACCTGGCCGGCTCGATGGCCTCGTTCCGCGCGCGCCGCAACCACCTGTGGCAACTGGTCCTGTCACCGGGCGGCGTACGGGACGGCTACGTGGCGCCACGCTGAACGGCTGTGCGCAAGCACCGGGGCGACGGTTCCCTGCCAGCGCCGCCATCGGGGAAAGAGGGCTCGCCGGGCGGGTCCACGCCGGTAACGCCGTGCGAATGCGCTACACGCCCGGGGAGCTGACTGCATGACGCCTGCCCCAGGCGCCCCTGCCCCCTCGGCAATCCCCGGCCGGGTGCTGCCAGGGACGTGGGCCGGGGCGCTCCGTTCAGCACGCGGGGCCCTGCTGGCGCACCCCCGGCACGCGCGACAGGTGGCGGGGCGCGGGTACGGGGAGCGCCCGGTAAACTGCTCGGCATGAGCACCGTCCTGCCCCTGCCCCTGCATGACCCGACATCTCGGGCGCGCGATCCGCGCCCGGCCCCGCCCGCCGCCCAGCGCCTGGGCAAGCGCCTGCGCCACCAGGTGGGCCGCGCGATTGCCGATTTCGGCATGATCGAGGACGGCGACCGGGTCATGGTGTGCCTGTCGGGCGGCAAGGACAGCTACACCCTGCTCGACATCCTGCTGCAGCTGCAGAAAAAGGCGCCGGTGTCGTTCTCGATCACCGCGGTCAACCTCGACCAGAAGCAGCCGGACTTTCCCGAGCACATCCTCCCCGCCTACCTGTCGTCGCTGGGCGTGGACTTCCACATCATCGAGCAGGACACCTATTCGGTGGTCAGCCGGGTCATTCCCGAGGGCAAGACGATGTGCTCGCTGTGCTCGCGGTTGCGCCGCGGCGCGCTGTACAGCTACGCCGAGCAGCACGGCTTCACCAAGATCGCGCTCGGTCACCACCGCGACGATCTGGTCGCCACGTTCTTCCTCAACATGTTCTTCCACGCCAAGCTCAGCGGCATGCCGCCCAAGCTGCGCAGCGACGATGGCAAGCACGTGGTGATCCGTCCGCTGGCCTATGCGGCCGAGGCCGACATCGCCGCCTACGCCGACGCCATGGCCTTCCCGATCATTCCCTGCAACCTCTGCGGCTCGCAGGAAAACCTGCAGCGCAAGCAGGTGCAGCGGATGATGGACGCGTGGGAGCGCGAGTCGCCGGGGCGCATCGAGACGATCGCGCGCGCGCTCGGCGACATCCGGCCATCGCAGCTCAGCGACCCGAAGCTGTTCGATTTCCTCGCCCTTGACGCCGCACTGCCCGACGCACCGCGGCCGCAGGCGCAGGCCTGGTCGACCGACGACACCGGGACAGCGATGTCCTGAAACGCCACGGTGCGCGCGCCCCCGGCATGCCCACCCTCTTCCGCTTGTTCCACGGCCGCAGCGACCGCTGCGCCGCGCCCCTTCCACTGGATGCCGCACACCGATGTTCTTTCGCAACCTGACCCTGTTCCGCTTTCCCACCAACCTCGACCTGTCCGAACTCGACGCACGCCTGGCCGAATTCCCGCTCAAGCCGGTCGGTCCGCTGGAGATGTCCTCGCGCGGCTTCATCTCGCCGATCAGCCGCGATGCCGAAGCGATGACCCACCGCATCGAGGACGCGATCTGGCTGACCGTCGGCGGCGAGGAGAAGATCCTCCCCGGCCCGGTGGTCAACGAACTGCTGGCCCGGCGCATCGAGGAATTCGAGGACAAGCAGGGCCGCAAGCCGGGCGGCAAGATGCGCAAGCAGATGAAGGACGACCTGCTGCAGGAGCTGATGCCGCGCGCCTTCGTCAAGCCGCTCCGCAGCGATGCGCTGATCGACACCCAGCACGGCGTGGTGGTGGTCAACACCTCCAGCCGCAAGAGCGCCGAGAACGTGGTGTCGGAGATCCGGACCGCGCTGGGCAGCTTCCCCGCGCTGCCGCTCAATGCCGAAGTCTCGCCGCGCGGCGTGATGACCGGCTGGATCGCCGGCGAGCCGCTGCCCGACGGCCTGACGCTCGGCGAGGAATGCGAGCTCAAGGACCCGTCGGACCAAGGCGCGATCGTGCGCTGCCAGCGCCAGGACCTGCAGTGCGAGGAGATCACCCGTCATCTCGACGCCGGCAAGCAGGTCACCAAGCTCGCGCTCAACCTCGACGACCACGTGTCGTTCGTGCTCGGCGAGGATCTGATCGTGCGCAAGTTCAAGCTGCTCGACGGCGCGCTCGACACCCTCGAGCACACCGACAACGACGACATGCGCGCCGAGCTCGACGCCCGCTTCGCGCTGATGCGTGGCGAGTTCAAGCGCCTGTTCACGGTGCTCGAGGGCGCGCTGAAGCTGTCGAAGGCGGAATAGCCCCCGCCAGGTCCCGCGCACGCTGGAGCACGACGTCCTGCGCGGGACCGACGGCGGCTCGATGGTCGGCGGCCGACGGCCGGCGATCGACCACGTTCGCGCTTGCGACCACACTCATCTTGAACCCGCGCGCCGCGCGCGGCGTCGCAACGGTGGCGTCGCAGGCAGCGCATACAATCCGCACATGCCGTCCCCGTCACGCCTGCTGTCGCGTTCCGCGAAGCCCGCTTCGATCCTGCGCGACTCGCTGCGACTGACCCTCGAGGACGGCCGTGAGATCGAGGTGCTGCGCGTGCGTGATCCGCGCGCGCGCCGCATTCGCCTCAGCATCAGTGAGCGTGGCACGCGCCTGACCCTGCCGCTGCGGGCGAGCCTCGTGTCCGGCGACGTGTTCCTCCAGCAGCACCGTGGGTGGCTGGCCGCGCAGATCGACGCGCATGGCGCAACGCTGCCGCTGCAGCGCGGGATCACTGCGCATCTGCCATTGCACGGCGACCAGCGCCCGCTGCGCTGGGAGGGCGGACGGTTCAGCCATGTGCGCATGGATGATGACGGGGCGCTGACCTTCGTGTCGCCCGAACACGCCGGCGCCGCCGCGCTGCAGCGCGCGTTGCGCGAGTTCTACGAAGCCCGGGCGCGCGCCGACATCGGCCGCTGGCTGCCGGCCTATCTGTCCGGGCTCCCGCGCGCGCCTTCGCGCATCCGGCTCAAGATCATGTCGTCGCAGTGGGGTTCGCTGGCGCCCGATGGCACGCTCACCCTGGACCTGTCGCTGGTGCTCGCAGCGCCATCGGCCTTCGAGTACGTGCTGGTCCACGAACTCTGCCACCTGATTCACGCCAACCATTCGCGTGACTTCTGGCGCGAGGTCGAGGCGCGCTGCCCGGGCTGGCGCGACGAACGCGACTACTTCCGCGAACACGGGCGACGGCTCAAGGCCGAGCTGCACGCCCTGCTCTCCTGACCCGCGTCTGCACGGAGGCGCCGGGGCCGCGGACCACCAGCGATCGCACTCACACCATCGATCGCAGGTGAGGCGCCTGACCACGGCGCGCCCGGCCAGCGCCGCCGCAGAGAGAGAGATTGCCGACTCCCGTGCGCCACACCGGGATCGCTCAGCGCAGCAGGAAGTCGCCGATCACCGAGGCCACCTCGGCGGGCTGCTCCATGTGCAGGTGATGGCCGCCGGAAATCACCGTCAGTTCGCCGTCGGGCAACAGTCCCGCGCGACGCGTGCGGTCGGGTTCGGGCAGGTAGGGCTGTGGCGGATCGGCGTAGATCACCCGCGCGGGGCACTCGATGCCGGCGATCAAGGCATCGACCTGGCCGGGCGTCATCCGCACGGCGGTAGGAATGGTCAGCCGCGGGTCGCTGCACCAGACCAGCCCGCCGTCGACCGCGCGCACGCCGCGCTCGACCAGCAGGCGCGCGACCGGCTCGCTGAGCCCGTTGACGCGCATGCGCGCGCGCACCGGAGCCTCGACATCGGGAAACACCCGCAGCGCACGCGTGCCCTGCCCGCGCGACGCCGCCACCGCTTCGCGCAGGCGCGGCACGGTGCCGGACTCGGGTTCGGGCAGCGCACCGAGTGCTTCGATCGCCACCAGCCGCTCGATGCGTTCGGGTATGGCCGCGGCGACGAGACTGGCGATCCCCGCCCCCATCGAATGGCCGAGCAGCGCAAAACGCTCCCAGCCCAGCGCATCGGCGATGTCGAGCACCTGGTGGACCGCGCCGACGAAGGTGTAGTCGGTGCCGACCGGCATATGCGCACTGCGGCCGTGGCCGGGCAGGTCGGGGGCCACGAGATCGAGCCCGTCGAGATGCGCTGCCAGCGGCACGAAGCTCGCGGCGTTGTCGAGCCAGCCATGCAGCGCGAGCACCCGGCGGCCACCGGCACGGCCGAAGCGCAGGCCGCGCACGGTACCGATGCCGATCTCGACCTCGAATGGCTGGCCCGGTCCGGCCGCCGTCATGCCCAGTCGGCCAGATCGCGTCGCGCCAGTGCCGCCAGCGCCGCCGCATGCGCGGGGCTCTCGTTGAGACAGGGGATGTAACGCAGGTGCCGGCCTCCGTGCGCGCGGAAGATCTCGGCGTTCTGCAGTGCGATCTCCTCCAGCGTCTCCAGGCAGTCCACCGCGAACCCCGGGCAGACGACGTCGACGTCGCGCACGCCCGCAGCGCCCAGCGCTTCGAGGGTCTTGTCGGTATAGGGCTGCAGCCAGGGTTCGCGGCCGAAGCGCGACTGGAAGGTCAGCATAGCCGCGTCCTCGGGCAGCTCCAGCGCGCGCACGATCGCATCGCAGCTCGCGCGGCATTGCGCGGCGTAGGGATCGCCCGCGTCCGAGAGGCGCTGGGGAATACCGTGGAACGAAAACAGCAGGCGCTCGCCGCGTCCATGCTGCGCCCAGTGCGCGCGGATCGATGCCGCGACCGCCTCGATCCAGGCGGGATCGAGATGGTAGTCGGCGCGCATCCGCGCGCGGCCCGAACTGCCGAACACCCGATCGACGACGTCGCCGACCGATGCAGTCGTCGTGGTCGAATACTGCGGGTAGAGCGGCAGCACCATCACCCGTCCGACGCCGTCGGCATCGAGCGACTCGAGCGTCTGCCGCAGCGACGGCTTGCCGTAGCGCATCGCATGCACCACCTGCGCCTCGGGCATCTGCCTGCGCACCGCGTCCGCCAGGCGCGCGGTATGCACCGCGAGCGGCGAGCCGTCGGCCATCCACACGCCCGCATAGAGCTTGGCCACGCGCGGTGAGCGGAAGGGCAGGATGACGAAGTGCAGGATCGGGCACCACAGCCAGCGGGTCAGTGCGACCACGCGGTGGTCATGCAGGAATTCGGCCAGGTAGCGGCGCACCGCCTTTGCGGTTGGCGCGTCGGGCGTGCCGAGGTTGACGAGCACGACCGCGTCGCGCGCCGCCTGCGGATTCGGAGATTCGGACATGGGCATAGGATGGCAGGCGCACCCGCGCAATGCAGCGCCGGTTGCCGGGGGAAGAACTCATGCGCGATTCATTGCTCCGTCACTAGCCTGAATCCGTTCAGCCTGCGCGCCCTGCGCCGTGCGATTCGCGCCCTTTACCGGAGTTCCCATGACCCGTTCCCTCCGTCACACCGTGCTGGTCGCTGTCCTCGCCGGTGCCTTCATCGCCGGTCCCGCGCTTGCCGGGCCGACCGAGGACGCGCGCGCACAGAACGCGGTGCGCGTGCTCAACGAGATCCAGGCAATTCCCGAATCCGGCATTCCCGACAAGCTGCTGGACGAAGCCCATGCGATCGTCGTCATTCCCGACACCATCAAGGCCGGCCTGATCATCGGCGGCCGCCGAGGCCATGGTCTGATGTCGGTCAAGACCGCGGACGGCACCTGGTCGAGCCCGGCCTTCGTCAAGATCACCGGCGGCAGCATCGGCTTCCAGGCGGGCGTGCAGTCCTCGGACGTCGTGCTGGTGTTCCGCAACCAGCGCAGCCTCGACTCCATCGTCAACGGCAAGTTCACCCTCGGCGCGGATGCCGGCGTGGCCGCCGGCCCGGTGGGCCGCAATGCCGCGGCGCTGACCGATGGCCAGCTCAAGGCGGAGATCTGGTCGTGGTCGCGCGCGCGCGGCCTGTTCGCCGGCGTCGCCCTCGATGGCGCGGTGCTGCAGATCGACGACGATGCCAACATCGCCGTCTACGGCAGCACCACCACGCCGCGCGCGATCCTGGAGAACCGCCCGGGCCGGCCGCCGTCGAATGCGGTGGTGGATTTCCGTGACCGGCTCGAAGAAGCCAGCGCGACCGCGCGGGTCGCACGCGGCGGCACCGGCGTGCCGGTCAACCGCAGCGTGGCGCCCGCGCCCGTGGTCCGCGACGTCCCCGCGACGACCACCGCGCCGATGCAGGCGCAGAACCCGCCTGCGACGCAGGGCTTCCAGAACGTCGCCGACCAGCCGGCCACGGTCGAGCCGTTGCCCGAGTACTGAACGCCGCGACCCGCGCTGCGCAGGGCGCCGGCGCGGTGCGTTATCCTGCCAGACCACCCGCAGCTTTACGGAATTCCGCCATGGGCAGTTTCAGCATCTGGCATTGGCTCATCGTCCTTGTCGTCGTCCTGCTCGTGTTCGGCACCAAGCGGCTGCGCGGCGCCGGGCGTGATCTCGGCGAAGCGGTGAAGGGCTTCAAGAAAGGCATGCACGACGACGACACCCCCGAGCGTCTCGACGACCGCACCAAGGACGCCGCCGACCAGGCGGAGCGCGCGCGCCGCGACGACAACGTTCCCCGCTGACGCAGACAGGGGTCGTGTTCGGAATCGGAACCGGCGAGTTGCTGATCGTGGCATTGGTCGCGCTGATCGTGCTCGGACCGGAACGACTGCCCAAGGCCGCCCGCTTCGCCGGATTGTGGATACGCCGGGGGCGGGCGCAGTGGTATTCGGTGAAGTCGGAGCTGGAACGTGAGCTCGCCGCCGAGGAACTCAAGCGCAGCGTGCAGGACACGCGGCGTTCGATCGCGGACGCGGGCACCCAGCTGCGTGACGCCGGCGAACAGGCCCGCAGCGGCCTGACGGAGCTGCGCAAGGGCACCGAGGATCTCCTCTCCGATGCGCGGCGCATGCCGGGCGACACGGCGCCCGATGCACGCGAGTCCGAGGCCGTGACCGGGCCGACGCTCCCGCCCGAGGCGATCGCCGGCGACCCGACCCGCCCCCCCATCGCACCTGCCGACAACGCGGAGGATGCCCGTGGCGCTGCACGCTGAAGACGACGCCGGCGAAGGCAGCCTGATCGACCATCTGGTCGAGCTGCGCATGCGCCTGATGCGCGGCCTGGCGGGCACCGGAGCGGTGCTGCTGTGCCTGCTGCCCTTCGCCAACAAGCTCTACGGCCTGCTGGCCCAGCCGCTGCTCGACAAGCTCCCGGCCGGCGCACATCTGATCGCCATCGAAGTGGCCTCGCCGTTCTTCGCACCGCTCAAGCTGGCGTTCTTCACTGCGCTGGTGGTGACGATGCCGTGGCTGCTCTATCAGGCCTGGGCCTTCGTCGCCCCGGGTCTGTACAAGCGCGAGAAGCGTCTGGCGCTGCCGCTGCTGGCTTCAGCGGTCGCGCTGTTCTACATCGGCTGCGCGTTCGCATTCTTCTTCGTGCTGCCGTCGGTGTTCACCTTCCTGACGATGGTGACGCCGGACGGCGTGGCGATGATGACCGACATCAACGCCTACCTGAATTTCGTGCTGGTGATCTTCCTCGCCTTCGGCATGAGCTTCGAGCTGCCGGTGGCGCTGGTGATTCTCGTGCTGCTGGGCTGGGTGACGACCGACCAGCTGCGCGAAGCGCGGGGGTATGCAGTGGTCGGCGTGTTCGTGCTGGCGGCCATCATCACCCCGCCCGATGTCGTCTCCCAGTTGATGCTCGCCATCCCGATGTGCCTGCTCTACGAGGCCGGGATCATCGCCGCCCGACTCCTGACACCCAAGCCGGGCGTGGTCAGCGACCAGCCATGAGTCCCCGGCAGCCAGCGCCTGCGCCGCTGCTGCATCGCTATACCGCATGGTCGCTGGATGCGGCGGTGATCCTTCTGGTGGCCGTCGCACTGCTGCATCGCCAGCTCGCCGTCGCGCTCGACGCGAGCGCGGAGGCTATCGACATGCTTGCCGAGGCGATGGTCGCGGCCATGGTGCGCACGATCGACTCGGGTGCTTCACCAGCGGCCCTGCTGCAGGCGCTGCTTGCCGATCCGGCGCTGCACCATGCGGTCACCGCGCTGGCGCTTGCCGTGTCGGCCCTGACCCTGCCGGTCATGGCGGTATTCGCCCTGGTTTCGCTGCTGTGGTTCGGGCTGTTCGAAGGCTCGCGCTGGCGGGCCACGCCGGGAAAACGCGCGGTCGGTCTGTGGGTGATCGATGACGACGCGCAACCGCCGGGCCTCGTCCGTGCCTGCCTGCGCCAGGCGGCCGGGGTGCTGTCCTGGCTGAGCTTCAACATCGGCCACCTGATGGCGGCGCATGCACCGCGCCACCAGGCCCTGCATGACCGGATCGCAGGGACGCGCGTGGTCCGCGACGGTGCAGCGCCGATCCCCATGCCGGCGAGGCTGTGGCTGGCCCTGCAGCCGGCCGCATGCTGCCTGCTACTTGCCTTGCTGATGCGCTACCTCGACCAGCGTGTCTCGCTCGCGTTCGGTGCGATACCCGGCTACTGAGCCGGGATCCTCACAGTTCGATCCGGCTGCCGTCGTGGCCGGCGCCGCCGTCGTTGCCGGGAGCCGTGCGGTCCACGGCATCCTGCGGTCCGCAGACATCCCGCCAGATCGCGTACATGGCGCCGAACATCACGATGTAGAGCACCAGCAGCAGCACCAGATAAAGCGGCAGCACCAGCAGCGCGGCCAGCGCCGGATGCACCAGGCTCGACACGACGGTGATGATGGTGACCACCATCGCGAACGCCAGCATCAGTGCGAAACCACCGGCCATGGCGATCGCCGCAGCAACGATCACCGGCAGCACGTTGCGCAGTGCGCCGCCGAGACCATCCGTGAATGCCTGCATGACCGGCCGGCCGCCAAGGGCGACCTGACCCAGGCCGACCGCGTAGACGGTCGCGTAATAGACCCCGAAGAAGATTCCCAATGCCATCAACGGGCCGATGCCGGCCGGCGGCATCGGCATTTCCGGCGGCGAGGCCGGCGCAGACTCCGTGCTCATCTCCTGGCTGATCGACAGCACGTCCATGTACCAGTCCAGGACGCCTTCGCCGAAGGCGCTGACCAGCGCATAGAACGTCACGATGTACAGCGCGCCCATCAGCACGCCAAACCCGATGAAACGACCGGCCTGCCCGCCGGTGAAGGTCGAGAACACATCGCCCGGCGCGGCCGGTCGGCCGTGCTCGACCGCATCGATGACCCGGAGCACGCCGCCGATCAGCAGCGGATAGAGGATGATCGACACCAGCGAGGTCGCGCCGATCACCATGATCTGGGTCTCCGGCTCGAGCCGGAAGGCGATCTGCAGCACGGCCTGGAGCACGTTCGGCGCGAGCGCGAGAAGAGCGACGACCGCGGTCGCGCCATATACCGCCCGGGGGTTGGCGCGGCCGACGTTGACGCCCTGCACGATCCACTTCCAGCCGTGGCCGGCCCCTACCGTCCGAGTCGTCATTTCCGCCGTGTTCCAGATCTGTCATGTGGCCGCGCCACGAATGCGCCATCGTATCGCAAGCGATGCGGCCGCCGGTGGGATGCAGCGGCGTTCAGGCGCAACCAGCCGCCATGCTGGCGTCCGTTCCGACGCCAGCGCGACAGATCATTCGGGTGCGGCGATACCCATGCAGCAGCAGCGCAACCCACCGACTGTTGCTGCCCGCCCGCGCAGGCGCAACGCAGTTGCGTCAATCAGGCACGAACGTGCGCGCCACCCGCACGAACCGCTGCAATACCGCACGCGCCTCGGGCGCCGCGCGCACGCCGGCGACCAGCGCCACCGGATCGAGACCTTCCTGGTAGAGCGGTCCGCTCCGCCCCCGGATATAGCCGCGCATGTGGGTCGCGCTGAACTCGGGATGGAACTGCACCCCCCAGACGCGCTCGCCCCAGCGGAAAGCATGGTTCGGTTCGAGCGACGATCGCGCGAGCAGGGTCGCCCCTTCCGGCAGGCGCAGCACACCCTGCAGATGCGAGGTCTGGGCGAGAAACCGCGGGCCGGCACCGGCGAACAGGGGATCGTCGGCCGCCGCAGCCGTGGTTTCGATCTCGAAGGTGCCCATCTCGCGGCCGCGCGGATTCGGGCCGACCTCGCCGCCGAGCGCGTGCGCGAGGAGCTGGTGGCCATAGCAGATGCCAAACAGCGGCGCGCCGGCGTGCGCCGCGTCGCGCAACCAGGCGGCGCTGCGTTCGCTCCACTCGGCGCGGTCGGTGACCATCGCCCCGGAGCCGGTGACGATGACGCCGGCAAAGCCGCCGGCGTCCGGCAGCTCAGCGCCGCTTTCGACGTCGACCACCACCGCCTCGCGCTCCGGCAGGCCCGCGGCAACGCGGATCCAGTGCGGAAACCCGCCGTAGCGGCGCATCGACGGCAGCGGCTGGCCGGTTTCGATGATCAGGAACGGTCGCTTGGACGACATCACGGGCAGCCGGAGGCGGAAAGACGGCGCAGCGTAGCGGATCGGGACGGTTGCACGCTCCTGTCGCGCTGCATAGGGGCCGATCCACGACGCCCACGGCTTCCGGCAGGCCAAGCCGACCCGGTTCCCTTCCACGCACTGCAGGACGGATTCAAGAGCGCAGCGCCGAGGCGCTGCGGGGCCGGGCCCGCGCCCGCGCCCGCAAGCAAGCAGAAACGCGAGCAGCTATTCGCGAGGCGGCAGCACCGCCATCACCTCTTCCACCGTGGTCACACCCTGCGCGATCTTCTCCGCCCCGGCCATGCGCAAGGTTCGCAGGCCTTCACCGACCGCGGTCCGGCTGAAGCCCGACAAGGCCATGTCCGGCACGATCTTCGCGCGCAGCGACGGCGTCACCGGCATCAGCTCGTAGATGCCCACGCGACCGAAATACCCGGTGTTGCGGCATTCCAGGCAGCCGACCGGCCCACATGCGGTCGCCGGCGGCGGCACGGTACTGTCCGGGCCGAGCAGCGCGCGCCAGCCTTCCGGATCGACCGCCGCGGGCTGCTTGCAGTGGGTGCACAGCGTGCGCACCAGGCGCTGGGCGAGGACGCCGTTGAGCGTGGATGCGATGAGGTAATGCGGCAGTCCCAGGTCGAGCAACCGGGTGATCGCCGAGGGCGCGTCGTTGGTGTGCAGCGTCGAGAGCACCAGATGCCCGGTCAGCGAGGCCTGCACCGCCATCTGCGCGGTGTCGAGATCGCGGATCTCGCCGATCATGATGATGTCGGGATCCTGTCGCAGCAGCGTGCGCACGCCCTGGGCGAAGGTCAGGTCGATCGCGTTGTGCACCTGCATCTGGTTGAGCTCGGTCGAGACCATTTCGATCGGGTCCTCGACGGTGCAGACGTTGACGTCGTCGGAGGCGAGCTTCTTCAGCGTCGAGTACAGCGTCGTGGTCTTGCCCGAGCCCGTGGGCCCGGTGACCAGCACGATGCCGTGTGGTCGCTGCACCAGATCTTCCCAGGCTGCGGCCTCGCCTGCATCGAAGCCGAGCTTCTCGATCGGCTTGAACGCGGTATCCGGATCGAAGATGCGCATCACCACCTTCTCGCCGAAGGCGGTGGGCATCGTCGACAGGCGCATCTCGACCTCGCGGCCGCCGGGCGAGCGGGTCTTGATGCGGCCGTCCTGCGGGCGCCGGCGCTCGGCCAGATCCATGCGCCCCAGCACCTTGATGCGACTCACCGCCGCGGTCATCACCGGCGGCGGCATCTCGAACACCTTGTGCAGCACGCCGTCGATGCGGAAGCGCACGCGGCCGACGTCGCGCCGCGGTTCGAGATGGATGTCGGATGCGCGCTGCTCGTAGGCGTATTGCAGCAGCCAGTCGACGATGTGGACGATGTGGTGGTCGTCGGCATTGACGTCGCCCGAACGGCCGAGCTCGACCAGCTGCTCGAACGTCGGCGCACTGCTGCTGGTCTCGCGACCGTCCTTGGCACCGCGGATCGACCGGGTGACGCCGAAGAACTCCATCGTGTAGCGATGCAGGTCCAGCGGGTTGGCCACCACCAGGTCGATCTCGCGCCGCAGCAGGCGCTGGATATCGGGCAGCCAGTCCAGCGCGAGCGGCTCGCTCGTCGCGATGCGGGCACGGTCGGGCGTGACGTCGACCGGCAGGATGCGGTGACGCCTGGCATAGGCGTGCGAGAACAGGTCGGTCACGTCGCCGACGGCGATCCTGGTCGGATCGATGCGCAGATAGACGTGACCGGTGGCCTGCGCCAGCCATTCGGTCAACGCTTCCAGACCGAGCTCCTGGCCGGGGCGGCGCGCCGAGGGCAGCTTGAGGTTCGCCAGCACCACCAGCGGGTGCACCGCGTCGAGGGCGCGTGTGTTGCGGCCACCCACGCGTGCGCGTTCCGCATCAACGGGCGCGAGCATGCCATCGGCGAGAAGCGCGGAGACCACCGGCTCGAGAGCCAGGCGGCCCGGCGGCAGGCGCCGGCTGAACACCGCGGGCGGACGCTGGCCGGATGAGGACTGCGGGGTGCGCGGTTCGTTCAAGCCGGGTCCTCCGGGGACGCTTGGCGGGGCGGGCGCCGGGATGCGGCCCGCTATACTAGCGCGCCACCGCGATGCGACTTTCCGATGACCGGACCGACGTTCCAGGAGCTGATCCTCACGCTCAACGCCTACTGGGCCAAGCAGGGCTGCGTGCTGATCCAGCCGCTGGACCTGGAAGTCGGTGCAGGCACCTTCCATCCGGCCACGTTCCTGCGCGCCCTCGGCCCCGAGCCGTGGAATGCCGCCTACGTGCAGCCGAGCCGCCGCCCGACCGATGGCCGCTACGGCGACAACCCCAACCGCCTGCAGCGCTACTACCAGTTCCAGGTGGCGATGAAGCCGAGCCCGGACAACATCGTCGAACTGTATTTCGACTCGCTCAAGGCGCTGGGCATCGATCCGCAGGTGCACGACCTGCGCCTGGTGGAGGACAACTGGGAGTCGCCGACACTCGGCGCCTGGGGCCTGGGCTGGGAGGTCTGGCTCAACGGCATGGAAGTCACCCAGTTCACCTATTTCCAGCAGGCCGGCGGCCTGGAGTGCAAGCCGGTGCTCGGCGAGATCACCTACGGTCTCGAGCGGCTGTGCATGTATCTGCAGAACTGCGACAACGTCTACGACCTGGTCTGGACGCACGGCCCGGACGGCGCGCCGGTGACCTACGGCGACGTCTATCACCAGAACGAGGTCGAACAGAGCACCTACAACTTCGAGCATGCGAACGTCGAGGAACTGTTCCACCGCTTCGACGCCTGCGAAGCCGAAGCGATGAAGCTGGTCGGGCTCAACCTGCCGCTGCCCGCCTACGAACAGGTCATGAAGGCCAGCCACAGTTTCAACATGCTCGATGCGCGGCGCGCGATCAGCGTGACCGAGCGGCAGCGCTACATCCTGCGCGTGCGCACGCTGGCGCAGGCGGTGGCGAAGGCGTATTTCGCGCAGCGCGAAGCGCTGGGATTCCCGGGGCTCAAGCGGGGGGATGCGGCATGAGCCGCGCCCGCTGATTCCACGCCGCATCGGCGCGCGGACGGAGGACGGCCGATCCGCTGCGTCCACCTCCCTTTAGCCCACGCCTCAGGCGCGGGCCCCAGTACAGAACCAGGTTGTCGCGATGACTGACATGAAGCCACTGCTGATCGAACTCGGCACCGAAGAACTGCCGGTCAAGGCGCTGCCCGGGCTGGCCCAGGCCTTCTTCGACGGCGTGATCGCGGCGCTCGACAGGCGCGGCGTCGCCGTGATGAGCGAAGGCGCAAAGCCGCTGTACACGCCGCGCCGCATGGCGGTGCTGCTGCCGGGCGTCGCCAGCGAGCAGCCCGAGCAACGCTCGGAAGTGCTCGGGCCCTATCTCAACATCGCACTCGACGCCGACGGCAATCCGACCCGGGCGCTGCAGGGTTTCGCGGCGAAAGCCGGCATCGACTGGACCGCGCTGGAGAAGACCACCGACGCCAAGGGCGAGCGTTTCGTGCATCGCGCGGTGACGCCGGGCGCGGCCACCGCGACGCTGCTGCCCGACGTACTGCGCGAGGCGATCGCCGCGATGCCGATCCCCAAGCCGATGCGCTGGGGCGCGCACAGCTACGCATTCGCGCGGCCGGTGCACTGGCTGGTGATGCTGCACGGCCACGCGATCGTCGAGGCGGAACTGTTCGGCGTGCGCAGCGGCCGCACCAGCCGTGGCCACCGCTTCATGCACAACACCGCAGTCGAGATCGCGGCGCCAGGCGACTACGTCGACGCGATGCGCAGCGCGAAGGTGCTCGTGGACGCCGACATGCGCCGCGCCGGGATCGTCCGCGAGGTCGAAGGCGTTGCCCGCGCGCTCGGTGGCGATGCACGCATCGAGCCGGACAACCTCGAGCAGGTGAACTGCCTGGTCGAATGGCCGAGTGCGGTGGCATGCACGTTCGAGCACGAGTTCCTTGCCGTGCCGCAGGAAGCGCTGATCGCGACGATGGAAGCGAACCAGAAGTTCTTCCCGGTGCTGCAGGACGGCCGGCTGACCGAGCACTTCATCGGCATCGCCAACATCGAATCGAAGGATCCGATCGAGGTGGCCAAGGGCTACGAGCGGGTGATCCGTCCGCGCTTCGCCGATGCGAAGTTCTTCTTCGACGAGGACCTCAAGCAGGGCCTGTCGGCGATGAACGAAGGCCTGAAGACCGTGACCTATCAGGCCAGGCTCGGCAGCGTCGCCGACAAAACTGCGCGTGTCGCCGCGCTGGCCGAGGTGATCGCGCCGCAGGTCGGCGTCGATGCCGCGCTGGCGAAGCGGGCCGCGCTGCTGTCGAAGGCGGATCTGCAGTCGCGCATGGTCAACGAGTTCCCGGAACTTCAGGGCATCGCCGGACGCTACTACGCGCTGCAGGACCCGGCGCTGGCGGACCTGCCCGACACCGATCGCGCCGCGCTGGCGAACGCGCTCGACGAAGCCTGGCAGCCGCGCTTTGCCGGCGACGACATCGCGCTGTCCCCGCTGGGCAAGGTGCTGGCGATCGCCGAGCGCCTCGATACCCTTGCCGGTGGATTCGCCGCCGGGCTCAAGCCGACCGGCAACAAGGATGCGTTCGCGCTGCGGCGCAATGCCCTGGGGCTGGCACGCACGTTGATCGAGAGCGGGTTCGACCTCGACCTGCACACCCTGATCCGCGCCTCGGTCGAAGGCGTAGGCGCGCTGCCCGCCGGCAAGGACGGCGTGACGGCCTTTGCCGATGCCGGCGAGCTCTACGACTTCATCCTCGATCGCCTCAAGGGCTACTACGCCGACAAGGGCGTGACCGTGCAGCAGTTCAACGCCGTCGCCGCCATGCGGCCCGGCTCGCTGTACGACCTCGACCGTCGCCTCGATGCGATCGGCACCTTCGCGGCGCTGCCCGAAGCCGAGGCACTGGCGGCGGCCGACAAGCGCATCCGCAACATCCTGCGCAAGGCCGACATCGACGTGCCGCGCACCGTCGCTCCGGCCCTGCTGCGTGAGCCCGCCGAATCCGCGCTCGCCGAGGCCATCGAGGCGGTCCACGCCGAAACCGCGCACGCGCTGGCACAGGGCGACTACGTGACCGTGCTGACGCACTTGGCGCGGCTGCGCCCGCAGGTGGATGCGTTCTTCGACGGGGTGATGGTCAACGCCGACGATGCGGCCCTGCGCGGTAACCGGCTGGCGCTGCTGACCCAGCTGTCGGCGCGGCTCGGCAGCGTGGCGGCGATCGAGCACCTGTCGAGCTGAGCGCCATGGCGCGCGGGCAATCCGCGCGCGTGCAGTGGTGACAACAGCGGCACGGCCCGGGCGCCCGCTCACCGGGCCGCCGTTGGCGCATGCGGGGGTTTGTCATGAAACGGAAATGCCCGATCGCGCGCCCGCAGGGATGCGTTCCGCCAGTACATGGTGGCGGCCGCATTAATCGAGCCTTGACGCCGCTCCGGTATCCTCGCGCGATGTCTCGCGTCCAATCGTGTATTGCCGCCGTCGTCCTCCTGCTGTCGTCGGTCGCGGCAAATGCCGCGCGCGTGGAACGCGTCGACATCGTCGGTCTCGACGAGGAGATGACCGAGAACGTCCGCGCCTCCCTCGGCCTGTACGAAGCGATCGGCAGGGACGTCTCGGGCCGCCGCATGGCGTATCTGCTGCGCGAGGCCGAAAAGCAGACCCGCAGGGCGCTTGAGCCGTTCGGCTATTACTCGCCGACGATCGACGTCCAGCGCGATCGCGAAGGCGACGCCCTCGCGGTGCGCGTGGTGGTGGATCCTGGCCAGCCGGTGCGCGTGCGCAACAGCGACATCGCGATCCTCGGTCAGGGTAGCCAGGACCGTTACCTGGAGCGCGACATCGCCCGCTTCGTGCCCAGCGTGGGCGCGGTTTTCAACCACCCCGAATACGAAGCCAGCCGAAACCGGCTGAGCCGCCGTCTGACCGAGCGTGGCTATTTCGATGCGGAGTTCGTCTCGCGCCGGGTCGAGATCACGCGCGCCGATTTCGCTGCCGACATCGATCTCGTCTGGAACAGTGGCGACCGCTACAACATGGGCCCGACCACGTTCGAGCAGACACCAGAGCAGGTCGTCAACGATTCTCTGCTCGAGCGCCTGGTGTACTGGGAGGAAGGCAGCTATTACCACCAGGGACGCATCGACCGGTTGCGCTCGTCGCTCGGGCGCCTGGACTACTTCTCCAACATCGACATCGAACCGGAAGTCGATCAGGCCAACGAGCGCCGCGAAGTGCCGATCAAGGTCACCTTGACCCCGGCCAAGCGCAGCATCTACACCGCCGGCGTCAGCTACGGCACCGACAGTGGCGCCGGCATCCGGCTCGGGGTCGAGCGACGTTACGTCAACATGCGCGGCCACAAGGCGCTGGCGCAGATCGACTATGCGCAGAATCGCAAGACGCTCACCCTGCAGTACCGCGTGCCGGCGTTCGCCTGGCGCGACGGCTGGTACACCGCCAGCCTGCAGGCCGCCGACGAGCAGACCGATTACATCGATTCGCGCCGCGTCGAGTTCGTCGCCAGCCGCAATGGCCAGTACAACGAATTCCTGAACCTGGTCGCGTCGCTGCACGTGCTGCGCGAGCGCTGGGCCTACGCGCCCGAGGAGGATCCGGACAATCCGGTGAATGGCGACGGGGACGAGGACTTCGACGGCGCGCTCTACCGCTACGCCACGTTCGCCTTTCCCTCGCTGCGCGCCGAGTACATCGACGTCGACGATCGCCTGTTCCCGACCCGTGGCATCGGTGGTTCGCTGATGCTGCGCGGCGGCGTCGATGGCGCCGCATCGGACGCGACATTCGCGCAGATCCACACCCGCGTCAGCTGGTTCCACGGCATGGGCGAATCCAACCGGCTGATCCTGCGCGGCGAACTGGGCCACACCTTCACCGACACGGTGGTCTCCATTCCGCCAAGCCTGCGCTTCTACGCCGGTGGCGACCGCAGCATCCGCGGCTACGACTGGCGCGAGGTGGGACCGCGGATCTACACGCGCAACGGGGACCGCGCATTCGCGATCGGCGCCAGTAGCGTGGTCACGGCGAGCGTCGAGTTCGAGCACTATTTCACCCGGACCATCGGCGCTGCGGTCTTCGTTGACAGCGGCGACGCCTTCGACGGGCGCTCCCCGGACTGGCATACCGGCGTTGGCATCGGTGCGCGCTATCGCTCGCCGGTGGGCCCGGTGAAATTCGACATCGCCCGCGGCCTCGACAACCCCGATTCGCCGTTCACCATCGGCCTGTCGATCGGCGCGGAGTTCTGAGATGGCGTTCCGCCGACACCGGTTGCCCAGTGACCTGACGCCCGAGGCGCGTGAGGCGCGCATTGCCGAGCTGCGCGCGCGCCGCCGGGCTCGCGTACGCAAGCTCGCGATCCGCAGCGCGATCGGCATCGCCACGCTCGTGGTGCTGCTGATCGTCGCGGCGTGGTGGTTGCTGACGACGTTCGGGGGTCGCGATTTTCTCCTGCACCAGATCGCCGCACGCCTGCCCACGGGCACCGAACTCACCTGGCGCGCGGCCGAAGGCCCGGCCTCGGGTCCGCTGACGATGTACGACGTGCGCTTCGTGCACCGCACCTGCCCGGACGTCGAAGAACAGCCCGTGCCCTACGGCCAGTGCGACGAGCCGCGCGTGCTGGTGTTCGAAGCCGCCCGCGTCACCATCGATCCGGCGGTGATGCCACTGGTCGGCCGTCGGCTGCGGCTGGACGTGCTCGACATCGACAACGCCGTGCTGTCGTTGCCGGCGTCGGTCGATACCCCGTTCGAACTGCCGCGTTGGCCCGAGTCGCTGCCACGCATCGATCTGCCACTGTCATTGCAGGCCGACGCCATCCGCATCGACGGGTTCCGCGTCGAACGGACCGGCGAGGGACTGATCGACATCCGCAGCGTCCGCGGCGGCGTCGATGCGCAGCAAGGCGAACTGCAGCTTGTCGATATCGTCGTCGACAGCGACCGCGGCTGGTTCACCGCCCACGGCGTCTATGCGCCGGGTGACGACTACCGCATGGACCTCACCGCCAGCGCACTGATGCCCGCGCCCCCGGCGCGGACGCGTCCGCGCATCGGCCTGGTGGCCCGCGGTGATCTTTCTCTGCTGGATATCGCCATTGTCGGCCACGCCCCGGAACCCCTGAAGGCGGTGCTGACCCTGCGCGGCCGCGAGGCCCCGGGCTGGGCCCTGCGCGCCGACAGCACGCGACTCGACCCGGGCCTTCTGACCGGCAGTGGCCAGCCCGGCACGCCGATCGCCTTCGATCTCCGCGCCGACGGCGAGGGCGGTGTGGCGGAGCTTCAGGGCGAGGCGCGGATCGGTGAGGCCGACGCGGATCCACTGCGGATCGTGCTGCAGCCCTCGAAGGTCCGGCTGGAAAACCAGCGGCTCGAGCTCGATCCCGTGATCGTCGATGTGTTCGATGGCCGGCTCACGGTACGCGGCCATGCCGACGTCGCCGAACCGGGCGATGTCCGTTTCCGGTTCGCGGCCAATGCACGGGGCCTGCAGTTCGGCGCCGATCCGGACGCCGCCGAGTCCGCACCGCCGATCACCGCCGATGTGGACCTGGGCCTTGCCGGCACAACCGCGTCCTGGGCCGCGATCGGCAAAGGCACGGTGGAGCGTGACGGTCTGGCCGCGAAGGTGGATTTCGATGGCCGCGGCGATGAGAAGCACCTGCGGCTGCAGACCGCGCGCGTCACGATGCCGACCGGCACGCTGGACGCGGCCGGCGACATCGCCTGGGCGCCGGCGTTGCAATGGAATCTCGACGCGACACTGGCAGGATTCGATCCCGGCTATTTCGCCCGCGACTGGAAGGGCGCGATCCGCGGCAGCCTCGCCACGACGGGTGCCACGCGCGACGACGGCGGCCTCGAGGTCGCGGTGGATGCGCGCGACCTGGGCGGCACCCTGCGCGGCCGCCGGCTCGATGGGCATGCGACATTCGCGATGCACGGCCCGGCCACTGCCGCAGGCGAGGCGGGACGCAGCGATTTCGAAGGCGAGGTGGCGCTGACGCTCGGCAACAGCCGCCTCGATGCGACGGCGACCATGACCGACCGGCTCGACATCGACGCGACGCTGGCCCCGCTGCAACTGGCCGATCTGCTGCCCGACACCGGTGGCGTGCTGCGCGGCACCGTGCGCGTGACCGGCCCGCGCGCCGCGCCGGACATCGCCGCCGACCTGACCGGCACCGCCCTGCGTTATGGCGACTACGCCGCAGCCAGCGCCCGCATCCGCGGCAACCTGCCGTGGCGCGGCGGCGACGGCGCGCTCGATGTGATCGCCACCGGCGTCAATGCGGGCCTCGCCCTCGACGAGGTGCGGCTGTCCGCACGCGGCGCGGTGGAGCGGTTGCAGCTCGATGCCAGCGCGCGTGGCGAGGCCGGCAGCCTGCAGCTCGACGCCAGCGCCCAGCGCCGCAACGGCAACTGGCAGGGCACGTTGGCCACATTGCAACTGGCCCCGAGCACCGGCGCGAACTGGGCGCTGCAGTCGCCCGCGCGGTTCCAGCAGATCGGCACGCGCTACACGCTGAGCGAGAGCTGCTTCGCCTCCAGCGGGGGGGGTTCGCTGTGCGCCAGTGCGGACTGGCCGCGCAGGGGCGTGTCGGTCAGCGGTACCGGCCTGCCGCTGTCGCTGCTCACGCCTTACCTGCCGGAGCAGGACGGCGGGCGGCCATTCGTGCTGCGCGGCGAGCTCGACCTCGAGGGCAGCGCGCGCCCGGTCGGCAACGGTTTCGCCGGCAGCGCCAGTGTGCGCTCGGCCAGCGGCGGCGTGCGGACTTCCGAGCGCGCGCGCAACGCGGTGCTGAGCTACGAGGACTTCGTGCTCGATGCACAATTCGACGCCAGCCGCCTCACCGCCACCCTGTCGACCGTGCTCAACGGAACCGGGCGCATCCAGGCCCAGATCAGCAACGGCTGGGATGCCTATTCGCCGCTGTCCGGTTCGCTGGTCGCCAGCATCGAGGACCTGACCTTCGTCGAACTGTTCTCGCCCGACATCGTCGAGCCGACCGGGCGGCTGACTGCCGACATCGCCCTGGGCGGTACCCGCTCGCAGCCGACGATCGGCGGCCATGCGCGCCTGCGCGACTTCTCCACCGAGATCCCCTCGCTGGCGATCGCGCTCGAAGACGGCAACGTCGATCTCGACGCGCTGCCCGACGGGACCGCGCGGATCGACGGCAGCGTGCGTTCGGGCGGCGGCACGCTCGACATCGGTGGCGGCATCGGCTGGCGCGGCGATGACACGCCCGTGGTGCTGACCCTGCGCGGCACCGACGTGCTGGTGGCCGACACCAGCGACATGCACATCGTCGCCTCGCCCGACATCACCCTGCGCTACGCCGCCGGGCAGCCGCTCAACCTCAGCGGCAAGGTCTTCGTCGACACCGCCCTGCTCGATCTCGAGGAGCTCAGCGAAGGCGTGTCGACCTCGTCGGACGTGGTGGTACTCGATCCCGCGGATCCCGAGGACGTCACCACCGCCTCGTCCCTGGAACTCGACCTCGTCCTCGGTGTCGGCGACAACGTCGGCCTGCGCGGATTCGGCTTCGACGGCCGGATGCGCGGCGAGCTGCGCGTGCGTGCAGTGCCGGGCCGCGAGATCACCGGAAACGGAAAGCTCGAGGTCGATGGCCGCTACCGGGCCTATGGCCAGGACCTGCGGGTCACGCGCGGCAACCTCATCTTCAACAACAGTCCCGTCTCCGACCCGCTGCTCGACGTGCGCGCGGAGCGCCGCATCGAGGCCGAGGACATCACTGCCGGCATCGATGTCACCGGGCGGGCGTCCTCGCCGCAGGTCAGGGTGTGGACCGACCCGTCCACCGATGATTCGCAGGCGCTGTCGTACCTGGTGCTGGGCCGCTCGGCGGCGAGCCTGACCAGCGCCGAAGGCCAGCAGCTCGACGCGGCAGCGGCCGCGCTCAACGCCGGGGGCGACCTCCTCGCCAGTCAGCTCGGCAGTCGTCTTGGCCTCGACAATGCCGGCATCACCCAGTCGCGCGCGCTCGGCGGCAGTGTGCTGGGCTTCGGCAAACAGATCTCGCCGAGGCTCTACGTCGGCTTCGGCGTATCGCTGCTGGGCACCGGCCAGGTGCTGACGCTCAAATACCTGCTGCGAGCGGGCTTCGACGTCGAGATCGAGTCGAGCACGCTGGAGAGCCGCGGCTCGGTCAACTGGCGCCACGAGCGCTGATCCAACCGGGCCAGCCGCTTCTTGCGGGGCTGGCTGATGCTCGCGCGCGCCGATGGAGCCATCCCGGGCCAGGAAGTGCCGCAACGCAGCGTTGATCGCAAACGGGAGTGCCGCCTGGGTGGCTGTTCTGCTCCATCCGGCGCAGCCCCTTCGACAACGATCGGCGCGCAGAGCAGCTCGGCTGTGGCAGCTCTCCGGCGAAGACCCGACGGGGCCGGGCAGCCTGCAGGCGCGCCGCGCATCGAGCGCCGGGCATGCCCTCCATCAGGGAAAACGGCTCGCCCGCTTCCCGCCGGCTGCGCCTCAACGCCCGGCCGGCAGCGCCAGCACCTCGTCGCGGAACACCGCGACATGCGGCACGCCGTCCGCGCCGATCCAGCCGCGGTACATGCCCGGGGTATTGAACGGAAACGCGACGCGGCCGCGGGCATCGAGTGCGATCGCGCCACCGTCGCCGCCGGCGGCCGGAATCTCCCGGTCGATCACCGCATCCGACGCCTCGCGGATGTCGTCGCCACGCAGGCGCACGCGCGCGCAGATCTCGTGCGCGGCGGCAGCGCGGATGTAGTACTCGCCCCAACCCGTGCCCGACACCGCGCACTGCGCATCGGCCCAGGTCCCGGCGCCGATGATCGGCGCATCGCCGACACGGCCGTAGCGCTTGTTGGTCATGCCGCCGGTCGACGTGCCTGCGGCAAGATGACCGGCGCGGTCGAGCGCGACGGCGCCGACGGTACCGAAGTAGGGACGTGCGTCACCGGTCAGCACCGAGGCCTGCGGCTGCGACATGCGCTCGGCCTGGAGGGCGCGCTGCAGCTGCTGCCAACGGCGTTCGGTACGGAAATAGCCCGGATCGACCAGCGTGATCCCCTGCGCCTGCGCGAATGCCTCCGCGCCTTCGCCGATCATCATCACGTGTGGGGAGTCGGTCATCACCGCGTCGGCCAGCAGGATCGGATTGCGCACGCGCGTCACGCCGGCGATGGCGCCCGCCTGGCCGCTGGCGCCATCCATGACCGCGGCGTCGAGTTCGTTGCGGCCGTCATGCGTGAACACCGCGCCGCGCCCGGCGTTGAAGCTCGGCGCGTCTTCCAGCACGGTGATCGCCGCCTTGACCGCGTCCATCGCCGGTGCACCCGCCTGCAGCCTCGCGTGGCCGGCGCGCAGCGCGGCCTCCAGCGAGGCGCGTGCATCGGCCAGTCCGGCCTCGTCGAGATCGCCTGGTGCGACGCCTGCCCCGCCGTGGATCGCGAGCACGGTCGCGGCGGGCGCAGCCGGCTGCGCGGCTGCTGCGGCCGACGTGCTCACCGGTGAGGTCGCTCGAGCTGCGGGCGAGGACACCGCAGCGTTCGCAGCGCCCACGAGCAGGACCAGGCCCGAAACCCGGCACATCCACTTTCCGATCCGTTTCAACATCTGCTCCCTGTTCGTCGGCCGGGGCCGGGGTCGTGGTTCGATAGGCATCCAGGCCGTCGGCCGGAATGCCTGCGCACGCTAGCGCACGCGCAACGCCTGCGCGAGGAAGGGCGCGGTCCGGCTCCGGGCCGACTTCGCCACCGCGGCCGGCGTCCCTGCAGCAACGACATGTCCGCCCTCATGCCCGGCGCCCGGGCCCATGTCGATCAGCCAGTCGCTCGCGGCTGCGACGCGCATGTCGTGTTCGACCACGACCACCGTGCTGCCCGCATCGACCAGCCCCTGCAGCTGGCGCATCAGGGTGTCCACATCGCTCGGATGCAGACCGGTCGTCGGTTCGTCGAGCACGTAGACCGTGCCGCGCCGCTGCGCGCGTTGCAGTTCGCTGGCGAGCTTGATGCGCTGCGCCTCGCCGCCCGACAGTTCGGTGGCCGGCTGGCCCAGGCGCAGATAGCCCAGACCGACGTCCAGCAAGGCCTGCAAGGGCCGGACCACCGCCGCCTCGTCGGCGAAGAATGCAGCGGCTTCGGCAACGGTCATCGCGAGGATGTCGGCGATGTGTTTGCCGCGCAGCGTGACCTGCAGCGTCTTGGCGTCATAGCGGCTGCCATGGCAGGTCGGGCATGGCGCATAGACGCTTGGCATGAACAGCAACTCGACGCTGACCGCGCCCTCGCCCTCGCAGGTGCCGCAGCGGCCCTTGGGGACGTTGAACGAGAAATGCCCGGCATCGAAGCGTCGCCGCCTAGCCAACGGGGTCGCCGCGAACAGCTTGCGCACGTGGTCGAACATGCCGGTATAGGTGGCGAGGTTCGAACGCGGCGTGCGTCCGATCGGTTTCTGGTCCACGCGCACCAGCCGCCGCACCGCGTCCGCGCCGCCGGCGATGTGGCCTTCGAGCGGCACCTCGACCCCGCGCTCCAGTGGATCGAGCGGTACGTCCTCGTCCTCGCGGCCCTGGCCCAGTTGCGCTCCGAGCAGCTCGACCAGAGCCTGTCCGACCAGCGAGGACTTGCCCGAACCGCTGACGCCGGTGACCGTGGTGAACACACCGAGCGGAATGTCGACATCGAGTCCCTGCACGTTGTGGCGATGCACGCCGCGCAGCTGCAGCCAGCCTTCGGGCGAGCGCGCCTGTCCTGTCGCCGTCGCGTCGCCGTCGACGAGGTAGCGCCGGGTCTGTGAGGCCTCGATCTTCGCAAGGCCGTCGAGCGGCCCGCTGTAGAGCACCTGGCCACCGAATTCGCCTGCGGCGGGGCCGACATCGACGATCCAGTCCGCATGGCGGATCACGTCGATCTCGTGCTCGACGACGAACAGCGAGTTGCCGGCGCCGCGCAGTTGGTCGAGCGCGCGCAGCAGCGCCTGCGTATCGGCCGGATGCAGGCCCGCGGAGGGTTCGTCCATCACGTAGACCACGCCGAAGAGCTGCGAGCGGATCTGGGTGCCCAGGCGCAGGCGCTGCAGCTCGCCCGGCGACAGCGTCGGCGTCGCGCGCGCGGGGGTCAGATAGCCCAGTCCCAGATCCTGCAGCACCTTGAGCCGGGCGAGCAGATCCTGGGCGATGCGCTGCGCGGCCAGCGCCTGTTCGGGATGCGCCTTTGCATGCGTGCTGCCGGCGGCGGCGGGCGCCAGCAACGCGGCGAGCGCATCGAGAGGTTGCTGGGAGAACGCCGCGATATCGAGACCGGCAAAAGTCACCGACAGCGCCTCGCGCCGCAGCCGTTTGCCATCGCATTCCGGACACGCCGCGCTGACCAGGAACTGCGCGGCGCGTTTCTTCTGCTGCGCGCTCTGGGTATTGGCGAAGGTGTGCAGCACGTGGCGGCGGGCACTGGTGAACGTGCCCATGTACGCCGGCTCGACCTTTGCTTTGCGCGCACGCCGGACCTCCTCGAGATCGAAGCCCGGGTACACCGGCTCCACCGGCTGTTCGTCGGTGAAGAGGATCCAGTCGCGGGTCTTCTTCGGCAGCTTCGACCACGGCACGTCGACGTCGATGCCGCGCGAGGTCAGGATGTCGCGCTGGTTCTGTCCGTGCCAGGCACCGGGCCACGCCGCCACCGCGCGCTCGCGGATGGTCAGCGAGCGATCGGGCACCATCGAGGCTTCGGTCGCGTCGTAGATGCGGCCGAGGCCATGGCAGGTGGGACACGCACCGGCGGGCGTGTTGGGTGAAAAGCCGTCGGCGTAGATGATCGACTGCCCCGGCGGATAGTCGCCGGCGCGCGAGTACAGCATGCGCAGCGAATTGGAGATCGTGGTCAGGCTGCCCACCGACGAACGCGCCGTCGGCGTCCCGCGCGCCTGCTGCAATGCGACCGCCGGTGGCAGGCCTTCGATGGAATCCACCTGCGGCACGCCGGCCTGATCGATCAGCCGCCGGGCGTAGGGCGAGATCGAGTCCAGATAGCGCCGCTGCGCCTCGGCGAACAGCGTGCCGAAGGCCAGCGACGACTTGCCCGAACCGGACACGCCGGTGAAGACCACCAGCGCATCGCGCGGAATGTCGACGTCGACATCCTTGAGATTGTGTTCGCGCGCGCCGCGGACGCGGACGCAATGGCTCGGATCCTGCGAAGGGGACGCAGGCGGGTCGCGGCGGGCTGTCATGGCGACGATTATCGCCCGCGCTCGTGGGCATGCCGTCGTCTGGCTGACACGCCCGTGTGCACGGACCGTGCGACCGAGGCGCGCAGCCGTCGATGCGCGAGGTCGTCAGGTCGACACCGCCGGGGCGCCGGCTGTTTGCACGGCGCCTGCAGGGAGCCTGCGCCTGTGACGTCGACGCTACCGGTGACGCGTGCCGCCCCCCTGTCGGCGGGGGCGCGTCCCCGGTCGCTCAGCCGTCAGGGGCCCAGCAGCGCCGGCCTCAAGCCTGCGATGCGGTCTGGTCGACGTGCGCGCGCGTGCTGTGCGTGCCTGTGCGTGTCTCGGCACCACGGTTGCGCGCACGCAGCCGGCGTCGCCGTGCGGCATCGATATCGCAGGCTTCGATCGGCAGCACCCGATAACCGACGTTCGGCAGCGTATGCAGCACGCGCGTGTCGCGGCCGCGGTCAATGGCCTTGCGCAACACATAGAGATGGCTGCGCAGCGCGTCGGAGTCGGGCGTCTCCAGGCCCCAGAGCTCGTGCTCGACCTGAGAGCGCGTGACCACGCGTGGCGATTCGCGCATCAGGATCTGCAGGATGCGGAAGCCGGTCGGCGTCAGGTCGATCACTTCGCCGGCGCGCGTGACGGTCTGCGAGCGCGGGTCCAGCGTCAGGTCCCCGACCTCGAGGATCGCCGGCGCCACTTCGGCGCGGCGACGCCGGATCAAGGCGGTGATGCGCGCTTCCAGCTCGGCCGGAAAGAACGGTTTGGTCATGTAATCGTCGGCCCCCGCGTCGAGCCCGTCGATCTTGTCCTGCAGGGTGTCGCGCGCGGTCACCATCAGAATCGGTGTTTCCGTATTCGCGCCATCCTCTCGAAGACGTCGACAGGCCTCCACCCCATTGAGGCGCGGCATGGCCACATCGAGCACGATGACGTCGTAGGCGTTCTCGCGGGCCAGGTTGATCGCGTCGAGTCCATCCTCGGCAAAGTCGATCTCGTAGTGATGCCGTTCGAGCCACTCGCCGACGAGTACCGCCATGGTCTTGTCGTCTTCGACGAGAAGCACGACCCCGCGGGTTTTGCTTGGCATTGAATTCCTCCTGGTTCCCTTGGCCAGGACGCGCTGACGCGACTCCTGGAACACTTTCTGCGCAGGACAGGAAGCGACCTGCAGGCATTCCCCTGTCCTCATCCGATCGTTCCCCACGCCCTCGGTGCCACCGACCGGCGGCCTGTGGCACGTCGTCGGAGGCTCCTGCGGGGGAAGCGTTTCGGGGACACCTGTTGTCGGTGTTTGCACGTTGGGCTGCCGTGAAGCCTTCCGTAGAGTTTTCACGCCACGCAGATTCTTCCCGACCGTCAGGCACAGGTCGTGATCACCTCTGCGACTGCGTAGCGCTGCCTGTCCGGAGAGCGGCGGTTCGCTCGGGCACGGCACGCGGTGCGGTCTCCCGCCTTGACTCGCCGCGCCGGACCTCCCCGCTAGAGCACCCCCGGTTCACCCCGCGATCTGTACCGCGAGAACTCCCGCCAGCTCATCGAAATCGATGGGCTTGAGGCAGTGCGGCACCCGGGAGAAGCGGGGCGGCAACAGGTCGCGCGCGTAGGCGGTTACGAAGACCAGCGGGATTCTGCGCGCCTGCACGGCATCGGCCACGGCGAAGGTGCATTGGCCTCCAAGGTTCACATCGAGGAGTACGGCTTCAAGGCCGTCCACTCGCGACACGGAACGCAGCGCGTCCTCGACATTGCCGACCGGCCCCAGCACCTGCGCACCAATGGCCCGAAGCGCTTCTGCAAGCGCATCGGCAATCAGATAGTCGTCCTCGACCAGCAGGATGTGGCGATTCAGAAGGGGCGCGGAAAGTAGCGTCATGGACGTGGGCTCCTCGTCTATGCCGCCCGGTCCGACCGCGGCAGCGAGGAGATGCTGGGACATGCGCCGTGCAGCCAACGCGAGGCTCGGCGGTTGTGCAACTGCAGCGTTGTCGTTCGCTGCAGGAACTGCCGGAACTACTACTCGCGAGGGGGCTCGGCAGGTCTGTGTGCGGAGCCCCGCAGCAGGTCGCGGATGCGGACCAGGGCGACTTCCGCGCGATCCAGCGCTTCAAGCGCCCGCACATGGTCGCCGTCGGCGACGAGGCGCCGGCCGAGCGTTACGGAAATCCCGACGGCGTTTGCCGCATTGCGCAGGTCATGCATCCATTCGCGTTCCTGCGTATCCATGGCGTCAGCTGTGCTCACGTTGTTTCATCCGCGCAAGATGGTTGTGGACAGTGCGCACGCTGACGCCGAGCAGACGTGCCGCCGCAGTCTTGTCGTTGCCGCAGTGCTCGAGCGCCTTGATCAGCATCCGACGCTCGATTTCCGCCCAGGGGGTGCCGAGCGTGAACGCCAGCGTGTCACCGACCTCGAGCGGCGGCGGCATCCGCGCAGCCTCCAGATGCATGACGAGCTCCTCGCCAGGGGCCAGCAGATACGCGCGGTGCACGACATTGCGCAGCTCACGGACATTGCCCGGCCAAGGGTGGCGGCGCAGGGTGCGGGCACTCTGCGGAGACAATCGCTTCTCAAGGTCATAGCGGCGGTTGAACGCATCCACGAAGCGGCGCGCGAGCAGCAGCACGTCTTCGTCGCGCTGGCGAAGCGGCGGGATCGGGATGTGGACTTCCGCGATGCGGAAATACAGGTCCTCGCGCAGTCGGCCTTCCGCGAGCGCGACGCGCGGATCGAGCCGGGTCGCGGCAATGATGCGGACGTCCATGTGCTCGAGCTCGTCAGCGCTCTCGATCCGGCGTAACAGGGCGCCCTGCAAACCTGCCGGCAAGGCGGAAACCTCGTCCAGGAACAGGGTGCCATCGGATGCTTCCGCAAAGACGTCACCTGCACCCTGGCCCTCGCCGCGCCTCGAACCGAGCAACCGCTCGATCAGGTGCTCGGGTGGCATGGATCCGCAATCCAACCGGACAAATGCACCACTCCGCCCGCTCATGGCGTGGATCGCGCGGGCAAACATGTCCTTTCCTGCTCCGGTCTCGCCGGTCAGCAGCAAGGCTACTTCCGTGGCCGCCAGGGCACGTGCCAGTCGCGTGGGTTCGCGCATCGCCGCGCTCGCCGCGACGACGCCCGGGATGGGTTCGGCGCCGGGCACCTCCACGGTGCGCGAGACCCGCCGCGATTCACGCAGCACTGCGACGAACGACATCGGATCGAAAGGTTTGACGAAGTAGTCGTTGACCGGCCCGGATACCGCACGCGCAGCCGTCTCGACACTGGGGTGACCGGTGATCACCGCGACCCGCGGATGCAGGGCGGGGTCGATTTCCGCCAGCAGATCCAGACCGGAGCCGTCGGGCAGCTGGATATCGAGCAGCAATACATCCGAGCCCACGCGCAGAGCTTCGCGCGCCTGCGCCACGGTGGCGGCCAGCCGCGGGGAGAAGCCTTCGGTCCGTGCGAGCCCCGCGATCGATTCCGCGAAACCCGCGTCGTCGTCGATGATCAGGAGGTCAGACACGGCGGCATTCGCCGGCACGCAGATTTTTCATCGTGTCGACTGTGGATCACAGCTCGTGAATCCACTGTGCTTTTCCGCGCACATGGCGGCCGCGCCTTTCCCTGATGTGCAACTGCCGCACGCCTTGCACTTCTTTCACGGAACGGAACCTCCGTATTCAGGCGTATACGAGTGGCAGCGCTTCGGATACGGTCGGCGCCGAAAGCGGAACCGCACGCGCAGACGTCATCGCCTCGGTGGCCACGAAGGTACCGTCGGCATTACGGACCCGCAGCAGCCCGCCGCCATCGATGATGCGGCGAACCGCGCGATCCTGCAGCGCGGATGTGCGGCTGAAGTAGGTATGGATGATCTGTCCGGTCGGGTCACTGAGTACCCAGAGGCGCAGGCCCATGTCGTACTGGATGGTGTGTGTCATCGCGCTCTCCTTCAATGGCCCCATTGTTCAGGGCCCAGATCCAGAGCCTGTGAACCTCCGGGCAGCAGCGGGCAGCAAGTGCGCGACGCAGAAAACACTGCGCGCGTCAGGGCGCAGGGTCGGTCGCCTGGTCACGTTTCCTCCACCGTCGACAGCGCCAACTGACGGCCCATTCACCTCGAGGTACTGCGATGGCGATCAAGACCCTGGAAGAGCTTTTCGTTCACGAGTTGTCGGACGTCCACTCGGCGGAGCGGCAGATGTCCAAGGCCCTTCCGCGTCTCGCGCGTGCTGCGGAAAACCCGCAACTTACAGCGGCCTTCGAAACCCATCTGGAAGAAACCGTCGGGCAGATCGAACGCCTCGACCAGGTGGTCGAGTTGCTCGGCATCCGCCTCAAGCGCATCAAGTGCGCGGCCATGGAAGGGCTGGTCGAAGAAGGCAAGGAAGTGATCGACTCGATCGAGAAAGGCCCCGTGCGCGACGCGGCGCTGGTGGGCGGCGCGCAGAAGGTCGAGCACTACGAGATCGCGGCCTACGGCACCTTGTGCGCCCTGGCCAAGCAGCTCGGCTACGACGACGCGGTGAAGCTGCTGAAGGCGACGCTGGACGAAGAAAAGGCGACCGACGAGAAGCTGACGATCCTGGCCGAATCGGGCGGCAATCAGCGCGCTGCGCAAGCCTGATCGGTACATCCGGCCGTCTGGCGGATGGCAGCGCCGGGCGCTGTCACTCGCTGTCGTCTGCTGCAGTGGGGGCCGGCGCCGCAGGGTCTGGCATTGCGACCTGAGTGCGGACAGTGCCTGCGAGAAGTTCGCGTGTGGCGCTTGGTGCGAGCGCGCGCTTGCCTGCGAGGATGCACGCGTGATGACGCGTCCTTGGCAGCCGGGTGAGCACCGGCGCCGGCCGAGTCCGGCGTCGGTGCCCAGGCGGGGCGATTCATTTCGCGGAGCAAGACACCTCCACGAACAGGAGCGGCCGGCCTGGTCCCGGCCGCGTCCCGTCAGGATGGTGGTGCGCTAGCAGTGCTATCGCGGGCGGGCCCGGCGACGGGCTGAGCGCCCAGTCGCTACTACCGCTTAAGATCAACTCAACGGGCGACCTGCACGCCCCGCAGCGACGGCGCACCTTCGCTGACCTCGGTCCATACGATGTAGGCCTGTCCATCGCGGACCTGCATCTGCGGAAATCCGGTGCCACGGCCGCGCCCCTGGGGGCTGGCGACCTCGATGCGTTCGTATTCGGTCGCAAGATCCGGACTGCGGCGCGACAGCCACAAGGACTGCACGCCCGCCGCGTTCTCGCGCAGCCACAGCGCCCACGCCTGCCGGTCGTCGAGTGCGACGGCCACCCGCCCCTGCACCTCGGCGCCGCTGTCGAGCACGACCGGCGCGGCGAAACTGTCGCCCGCATCGTCGCTGCGTGCGATCTGCACCTGCGGCTCGCCCGATTGCGCGCTGTACCAGGCGACGACGACGTCGTTCTGTACCGCGGCGACGTCGGGACCATTGACCGGACAGGCAGGCATCACCCAGTCGTCAGCATGAACGCGTGTCGGCTCGGTCCAGCCGTCGCCCTCGAAGCGCGTGGCCATGATGTCGCGCACCTCGCCATCGCTGCGGCCGCGGTAGACCAGCAGTGGCCCGCGCGCGGTCACTGCGGCGGCAGTCTGGCAGCAGTCGCAGACGCTGGCATCGATCTCGTGCTCGCGCACCCGGCGTAGATTGGCGTCGAACTGGGCCGCGCGCAGGGTCATCGGGCGGCTGTCGGTCTCGCTCCCATGTCCACCCTCGTGGCCACCGTGGCTCGTGCCGACGGTGTTGCGACCATCCAGCCAGGCGATGCCGATGCCGCCGTCCTGTGGCCACATCGACACGAAGCCGTGTTCGGTCCGGGTGCCGTCGTCATGCGGAACCACCGGCGCGCCCCAGTTGGCGCCGCCGTCGGCGGAGCGGACCAGGGCGACGTCGTAGGCATAGGGCGCATCGCCGCTCTTCTGCAGCCACTGCGCCCACAACGCACCGTCGGGCGTCGGCAGGATATGCGGCGTATCGGCCCAGTTGACGAACATCCGGTTGCCGATCGCGATCGTCGTCGGCGCGTTGCGCCACACCTGCCCGACTGGGTCGAAGCGCGAGAACTGGAACACGTGGCGGCGCCCTTCACGCGAGTTCACCCAGCTGAGCGCCAGCACGCCGTCTGCGCCGATGGCCAGATCGGGCGAGGCCGAGCCGGCACCGGTGGCCGGCAATGCCCATTCGACGATACGGCTTGGCGCGTCGACCGCGACGGTCGCGGCTGCGTCCGACGACCGCGACGGCTCCGGGGCATCCCCGCCGCAGGCGGCCAGCAGCGACGCGGCCAGCACCACAGGAAGTGCGCGCAGTGCGGGCATGGCACGGCGCGGAACACACGGAAAGGCGGACATGGCAAGGCTCGCGGGCGTGTCGGATTCAGGCCACAAGCGTACCTTCTGCGCCATGACCGCGTGTCTCCGCACCCGCCCGCAAGCGTCATCGTCGTGCGTCACCGCTCCGCTGGAAGCGCAGATCGCCTGCGACCTCTTGCGCGCCGAGGGCATCGATGTGCACCTGGGGGACGCGCACATGGCGGTCGCGAACGGGGAATGGCGTCTGGCGATCGGAGGCGTGAAACCGCATGCGCGCGACGAGCAGCTCGCGCAGGCCCGCGAACTCTCCGCTGGCTGGAGGCCGGAGAGTTTCGGTTGCCGGCAGCCGATGACGAGGCCCAGGCCGCGCAGGCCGACGCGCCCCCACGCGAAAACCTCTCCAGCCGGCTGGCATGGGTGGGACTGATGCTGTTGGCGATTCCACTGCCCTGGCGCCGCCGCCTGCGCGACTGACGCGGACGCAGCGCGCAGCGACCTGCTTGTCAACGGGTACCGCCGGCCCGGAGGGATTGCCACAATCGCCGCGCGGCGCTGCTGCCGCGCTCAATCGTGGATCCAATGCAACAGTCCGATGCCGCTCTCGCCCGCTCCCTCGCAACGCGTATCGCCGGCACGATCGCCGCCGAGATCGGTGCCCAGCCTGCGCAGGCGGTCGCCGCGATCGCGCTGCTCGACGAAGGCGCGACCGTGCCGTTCATCGCGCGCTACCGCAAGGAGGTCACCGGCGGGCTCGACGACACCCAGCTGCGCAATCTCGAGGTGCGGCTGGCCTATCTGCGCGAACTCGAGGACCGCCGCGCGGCGATCCTGGCGAGCATCGACGAGCAGGGCAAGCTGACCCCGGAGCTGCGCACCGACATCGAGGCCGCCGACAGCAAGGCGCGCCTGGAAGACCTGTACCTGCCCTACAAGCAGAAGCGCCGCACGCGCGCGCAAATTGCCCGTGAGGCCGGCCTCGAGCCGCTGGCCGACGGCCTGCTCGCCGATCCCAACCAGGCACCGGAGGTCGTTGCTGCCGGCTACATCGATGCCGACAAGGGCGTCGCCGATGCCAAGTCCGCGCTCGAAGGCGCGCGCGCGATCCTGATGGAGCGCTGGGGCGAGGACGCGAGCCTGCTGGGCGAGCTGCGCGACTGGCTCGACGCCAACGGCGTGATCCGCGCACGTGTCGTCGAAGGCAAGGAGGCTGCCGGCGAGAAGTTCCGCGACTACTTCGACCATGCCGAGCCGCTGGCGAAGATTCCCTCGCACCGCCTGCTGGCGCTGTTCCGCGGGCGCCGTGAGGAATACCTCAATCTCGAGCTGGAGCCGGGCAACGATCCCGAACAGGGCAATGCCTATGCCGAGGGCCGCATCGCGCGTCATGCCGGCATCGCCGCGCAGGGGCGTCCCGCCGATGCCTGGCTGCTCAACGCCTGCCGCCTTGCCTGGCGCGCGAAGATCCACCTGCACCTGATGATCGACCTGTTCGGCAAGGCGCGCGAAAAGGCCGAAGCCGAAGCGATCAACGTATTCGGCGACAACCTCAAGGACCTGATGCTTGCCGCGCCGGCCGGCCCCAAGGTCGTGCTCGGGCTGGATCCGGGCATCCGCACCGGTTGCAAGCTCGCGATCGTCGATGCGACCGGCAAACTGCTGGCCACCGAGACGATCTATCCCCACGAGCCGCGCCGCCAGTGGGACCAGTCACTGCACACGCTCAAGGCCCTGTGCGTGAAGCACGGCGTGCAGCTGATCGCGATCGGCAACGGCACAGCCTCGCGCGAGACCGACCGGCTCGCCGCGGACCTGCTCAAACTGCTGCCCGAACAGAAGATGCAGAAGATCGTGGTCAGCGAGGCGGGCGCGTCGGTGTACTCGGCATCGGAAGCGGCGGCCAAGGAATTTCCCGGCCTGGACGTGTCGCTGCGCGGCGCGGTGTCGATCGCGCGCCGGCTGCAGGACCCCCTGGCCGAGCTGGTCAAGATCGAGCCCAAGGCGATCGGTGTGGGCCAGTACCAGCACGACGTGGACCAGTACCGTCTGGCGCGCGCGCTGGACGCGCGCGTCGAGGACTGCGTCAACGCGGTCGGCGTGTTCGTCAACACGGCCTCCAGCGCCCTGCTGGCGCGCGTGGCGGGCCTGACACCGAGCGTTGCCGAGAACATCGTCGTGCACCGCGACGCGAACGGCCCGTTCATGCGTCGCCGCGACCTGCTGAAAGTGCCGCGCCTCGGCGAGAAGACCTTCGAGCAGTGCGCGGGCTTTCTGCGCATCGCCGACGGCGACGAGCCACTCGACGCCTCGTCGGTGCACCCGGAGGCCTACCCGGTGGTCGAGCGCATCGTCGGCATGAGTGGCCGCGACGTGAAACAGATCATCGGCGACGGCGCCTTCGTGCGCAGCCTCAAGCCCGAACAGTTCACCGACGAGCGCTTCGGGGTGCCGACGGTGCGCGACATCCTCAAGGAGCTGGAGAAGCCCGGACGCGACCCGCGCCCCGAGTTCAAGGCCGCGCAATTCGCCGATGGCGTCGAGGACATCAAGGACCTGCAGGTCGGCATGATCCTCGAAGGCGTGGTCAGCAACGTCGCTGCATTCGGCGCCTTCGTCGACATCGGCGTGCATCAGGACGGCCTGGTGCACATTTCCGCGCTGTCGACCAGCTTCGTCAAGGATCCGCGCGACGTGGTCAAGGCAGGCGACATCGTCAAGGTGAAGGTGCTGGAGGTCGACGTGCCACGCAAGCGCATCGCCCTGACCTGCCGTCTCGACGACGTGCCGGGCGACAAGCCTGCGCGCGAGTCGCGCGGCGAAGCCCGCAGCGACGGCCGTGGGCCGCGCGGCGCGCGTCCGGGCGCGGGCCGGCCGGCGACGGTCGCCGCCCCGGCCAACAACGCCCTCGCGGACGCATTCGCGCGCGCACGCGGACGCTGAGCGCGCCGCCCCGCCGCCGTCGGCGCATGCCGGCGGTGGGGCCGACCGTGAGGTCGCGGCCACCGGGTCCGGAACGGCGACCGCCGGGACGCCTCAGGGCCCGACGCATCCGCGCGCGGTCCCGTATGAACACGCCTTCGCGCGCCTGTCGGGAGTACGCCCGCCCCAGGCCGCGACGGCCGCCACCTGAAATGGGCCCGCCCGATTCGCGTCCGCTTGATGTCGTGCCTGTTGTTGTGGGTGCATCCGCCAACAGCTCGCTTGCGCGACGCGCGGATAGCCGTATGGCGACCCCACCCAAGATCAGGCAGGTGACGCATGTTCATGCACAACAAAAAGCTCCAGTACACGGTCCGTGTGCAGGAGAGCAATCCGCAGCTGGCAACCCTCATGCTCGAGCAGTTCGGCGGCCCGCAGGGCGAGCTCGCCGCGGCGATGCGCTATTTCACCCAGGCGCTGGCCGAGGATGATCCGGGCCGCAAGGATCTGTTCTTCGACATCGCGACCGAGGAGCTGAGCCATCTGGAGATCATCGGTTCGATCATCACCATGCTCAACAAGGGCGCCAAAGGCGAACTGGCCGAAGGCATGGACGAGATGGCCGAGATGCGCAATCTCACCGGCAACAGCACCAGCCAGACCCAGGCGATCCTCTATGGCAATGGGCCCGCACTGGTGAACTCGAGCGGCGTGCCGTGGACCGCGGCCTACGTCGACACGATCGGCGAGCCGACCGCCGATCTGCGCTCCAACATCGCTGCGGAAGCACGCGCGAAGATGGTCTACGAGCGGCTGATCAACGTGACCGACGACCCGGGCATCAAGGATGCGCTGACCTTCCTGATGACCCGGGAGATCGCCCATCAGAAGGCGTTCGAAAAGGCGCTCTACTCGATCACGCCGAACTTCCCGCCCGGCAAGCTGCCCGGCCATCCGGACTTCACCGACGTCTACTACGACATGTCGCACGGCGGCGATGTCGCCGCGTCGTGGAATTCCGGCGAGCTGTGGACCAGCGTCTCCGAGCGCGAGCTGCAGGCAGCCGTGGATGGCGGCGATGGCAGCGCCTCGGTCGGGCTCAAGAAGACCGAAGCGGCCGCGGTCGAGGCGTTTGCGGCGCGTACGGCGTCGGCGCCGGACGCCAATCCCGTAACCGGCGCCGAGCTCGGTGCGGGGCCGGGCGCCGGAGCGGTCCTGCGTTGACGGCAACGGGCCACGCTTGCACTGCCTGCGTGGCCCGGCTTCTTGCACGGCACCCGAGACCCGGATGACCGTGCGCACCGCGCTGCTGATCATCGACATGGTCAGCCCCTTCGACTTTCCCCGGGGGCCAGCGCTGCGTCGTGCAGCACTCGCGATAGCGCCCCGGCTAGCTGGTCTCAAACAGAGGATCAAGCGCGCCGGCGGCCTGTGCATCTATGCCAACGACAATTTCGCCGACTGGACGAGTGATTTCGACGCGCTCGTCCAGCTCGCCAGGCAGTCGCCGGGGGGCGAGGTGCTCGAGGCCGTGATGCCCGAGAGCGATGACCTGCACGTCCTCAAGCCGCGACACTCCGCGTTCCACCAGACCGCGCTCGAGTCGGTGCTCGGTGCGGAAAAGATCAACCGGGTGCTGGTCAGTGGAGTCGCCACGGAATCGTGCGTGCTGGCGACCGCGCTGGATGCGCGGATCCGCGAGTTGGAGGTCGCGGTGATCTCCGACTGCGTCGCCTCGAGCGGTGCAGCGCGGCGTACGGACACGCTCTCGGTACTTCGCTACAGCGAGATCCCGGTCATCAGTGCCGCGCGTGCGCTGACGGCGCCGGCCCGTTAGACGGACGGCCGCCACATTGCTCAGCCCTTCTGGGCCAGGTGATTGCGGACCGCCTCGGCCATCGGCCCCGCGGCCTCTACCGCTTCCCGCAGCTCGGCGCGGGTTACCCCCAGGGCCTGGGTCCAGTAGTCGAGCTCGTAGTCTTCGCTCAGGTTGATGCGGTCGCGGTCGGGCGAACCGGTATTGCGCTTGTCGTCGCTCATGTCCGATCTCCTCGCAGAGTGCCGCCACGGTGTGACCGCCTGCGTCGCGGTTCCGTGAATCGTTCGGCGCGGCGCTACGTCGACCTGCGGCGCCGCCACGTGACGATCTGGCCGACGATCGCGGTGACGAGGATGCACGCGTTGGTGACGATGAATACCCAGTCGCCGACCATCGCGCTGTAGGTCAGGAAGCCGACCGAGGCCGCGATCTGGCCGACGAACAGCCAGCGCGAAACGCCACGGGCGCTACGGTCACGGAGCTGGGTCGCGATCTGCCGGATGAGCGTGGCGAGGAGGATGGCCGAAGCGGCCCAGCCGATGACTTCAGGTGGCATACGCATCTGTTTCCGGAGTTGGGGAGAGCCGCCGTCACGCATCAGGGCGTGCCGGCAGCAGCGGGAGTCTGCGTTGCAGGGCGTCAAGGCGACCGCAGATTCGCTCGCGGCGTGGCGTTACTTCAGCGCCCGGCGCCGTCCGACAGCGAGATGCGGCCTCGTGATGCAGGCCGGAAAGCATCCCAAGGATCAAGGCCGGTTGGCCGCCCGGCACGGTGGACCGCTCGCACAAAGCGATCGATTCGGGCGGCCACTCAATCCCCAGGACAACGAAACTTCGTGGCTGGACCGGGATCGCGCCTACCGCGACGCCGGGCGTGCACTGACGCGCTTCATCGCGCGCTTGCCCGGGCTACGCCGCGTAGCAATCCCTGTGGCGGCGTACACACTGGTTTGATGTCCAGCCGCACTGCCCTGTCCGGCCTGTGCCGTTTGCGGCCGCGACTTTTTCGCGGCGGATTGATCGGGCAAGCGACACGCTGCCTGCGGTCACCGAACCATGGAGCGCGACATGCATCATTCCTGCAGATGGCTTGTTCTGGGCGCGGCCCTCGGTCTGGGCGCGTGCAAGGGCGGCACGGCCGATCCGCCGCTGCAGCCGCCGGGCGCGGAAGAGTCGTCGCGCACCGGTGTGCTCGAAGCGGGCGCCAAATTGCTGCAGGCCGAGGGCCCGGCCGGAAAGATGGACATCTACGTGGTCGGCTTCCACCCGATGAAGGACGCGCCGGACCAGCAGATGGAGGCGCATCACTACTGCCGCCAGGTCAACGAGGATTTCGCGCAGTGCACCCTGTTCGACGGCAACGCCGGCGACGCCAACCTGACCGGTATCGAATACATCATTTCCGAGCGGATCTTCGAGACCCTGCCGGCGGACGAGCGCGCGTTCTGGCATCCGCACAATGGCGAGATCCTCTCCGGCCAGCTCGTCGCGCCGGGCCTGCCCGAGGCGGCGGAGCGCGAGCTGATGCGTTCGAAGATCAACAGCTACGGCAAGACCTGGCATACCTGGCATACGCGCCACGGCACCCAGCCGGGCGATGCGATGCCGCTGGGGCCGGCGCTGCTGGCCTGGTCGTTCAGCCGCGATGGCGAAGTCGATCCGGCGCTCGTGGCCGCGCGCGACGCGCGCCTCGGGATCGACACCGCCCGGATCCGTGAAGACCGGCAGTCGCTGCGCGAGGGCGCACGTCCGCAATCGGGCGTCGACGCCCTGCGCGCGCACTTCCCCGACGCAACGCCGATCCCCGGCGTCGTCGACATTGCGTCGGGTCATGGCCCCGAGCAGCCCTGATCGCTACGGCCAGCGTCACCGCATGGCCAGGGCACAGACAAACCCGCGTGGCGACGCGCCAATGGCTGCCGCCTCGGCCGGGTCGCCTTGGGGCGGTCGCCTTCGACCGGGCCGGTGAAGGGGGCTGCCCGGGCGGTGCGGGCGGCACGCCTGCACGCCTGCACGCCGCTGATACGGGAGGCTTGCCAGCCTCGAATCCCCTCGCCTCGACCGGAGCACGTCATGCCCTTGCCGCCCTCAGCCGACAACCCGATCGACCAGGACCTGGAAGACACCTTCCCGGCCAGCGATCCCCCCGCCCACTCGACGCCTTCGGGGCAGCCGCGCCCGGGTGAGGGCCGTCAGCTCTCCGACACGGCGTGGATCGATCTGTATCGCATCGACACCTCGGCCCGGGGCGCAGAGGAAGCCACCCTGGGCACGATCGCCGATCTGGCCGAAACGGGGGAACTGCTGTTCGGAACGTCGCCCGCGCTCGCCCTGCTCCAGCATCTCGCCGATGGGGGTGGTTCCGCGCCCCGGGTCTGCCTGGTCAGTGGGCGCGTCGAGCTGGCGCGACTGGACACGTTCGCGGTCAAGCCCGCCAGCGGTCAGCCGCGCGCATCGATGGAAGCGCAGAGCCCGCTTGATGACGATGCGCCGGCAACGCGACCCGGCCGCCTGGTGCCGAGTGCGCTGTCGCCGGCAGATCGGGAAGTGTTCTGGGACGCGGGGCATCCGGACGCGGGCGCGCTGAGCATCGTCTCGCGCACCGTGTTCAACCTCGACCCGCGATTGCTCGCATTGATGCCGGGCGCGGAACCGGGCGGATCGCCGCGGGACTGAGATCGCCGCAGATCGCGCGCGCACCGGCCGGCGCCCCGCCCCCGGCGCTGCGCGCTGTACGGCCGCGCCGAAGGATCCCTATCCCACCATCGCGGCGAGCAGGCCCTCGCGATACCGACGGGAGCACGGCACCACCGCGCCGTCGTGCAGGTGCAGGCGCCCATCGCCGCTGTCGAGCGGTTCGATCGATGCGATCCGGTGCAGGTTGACCAGATGGCTGCGGTGGACGCGCAGGAATCGCGCAGGGTCGAGACGGGACTCGAGTTCGGTCAGCGTGATGCGCAACGGGTAGACCTTGCCGCGTACGTGCAGGTCGGCGTAGTTGCCCGCGGCCTGCACCCACTCGATGTCGTCGGCGGCCACCAGGAACTCCCGCCCCAGCTTGCGCACGACGAATCGGCTGGGCCGCTCGACCGGCTCCACCGGCGGGCTGTCGTCGTCCGGCGCCGACAGCAGGCTCGCCTCGCCCTGCAGCCGGCGTACCAGCGCCCGATAGACATGCAGCAGCAGCACCAGTCCGAGGAACGTGCGCGCGTCCTTCATGTACTCGTAGCCGAAGGCGTCACCGAATACATAGATCTCGCCATGCCAGGCATAGACCAGCTTGCGCATGCCGACCATCAGGCCCACGTGCGCCAGCGACCAGACGAGGCTTGCAGCCAGGTACAGCGGGAGTCGGCGCGCGATGTTGTCGAGATGGACCGGCCAGCGCGCGGTGAATGCAATCAGCGGCGGGACGAGCAGCAGCACCGCGATCGCGCTGCTGGTCTCCCAGCTGGCGATCTCCCAGGCGGCGAAATCGAGACCGGCGCGGTCCACGTCAATACGCGCCGTCGCGGTGTTGCCGATTGCCGAGAGGGCGCAGCTGAGCAGCCAGTATCCCACTTCGAAGGGGCGGCGGATGGCGAGGAAGCGTTCGGCGCCATGCGGCGGCGGGGCGGACTGGGCTGACATCGGCGCATTCTAGGTGCGGGCTGTGGCGCGGTCGTTCCCACCCGTCCCTGCGATCCGGCGGTTCGTCCCTGCGCGGGCGCCATCGGCCCCCGCCGCCAGCGGGGCGGCCTGCCCGCGTGCACGGTGGCAGGCACCTTGACTGCATGGCTGCACGGATGGAACGACGCCACGACATCGACGCCCTGCGCGTGATCGCCCTCGCGCTGCTGGTCCTCTATCACGTGGGCATGGTCTACGTGGTCGACTGGGGCTTCCACATCAAGAGCCCTGACCTGCTCGGCTGGGTCGAGTGGCCGATGGTGCTGGTCAATCGCTGGCGGATGTCGCTGCTGTTCCTGCTCTCTGGTATCGCGCTGGGCCTTGTGCTGGCGCGTCGTACGCCGGCGCGCCTGCTGGTGGAGCGCAGCTGGCGGCTGCTGTTGCCGCTGGCGTTCGGGATCGCGACGATCGTGCCGGTCCAGGCCTGGTGCGAGGCGCGCATGCTCGGCACCTTCGACGGCGGCTTCGGCAGTTTCCTGCTGCGCTACCTGCAGTTCCGTCCGTGGCCGCCCGGCAGCTTCACCGGCGCCGAGTACGGCTTCACTTGGAACCATCTGTGGTACCTGCCGTATCTGTGGGTGTACAGCGTCGCAGTCCTCGCCTCGCTGCCATGGCTGCGCATCGCTGGCGGCCCGGCGCTTGCCGACTGGCTGACCACACGCGGCCGGTGGCTGCTGTGGACGGCGCCGCCGCTGTGGTTGCTGGTGGCCCTGCTCATGCTTGCGCCGAGGTTTCCCACCACGCACGCATTGCTCGGCGACTGGTTCAGCCACGCCAGGTACTTCCCAGTGTTCGTCTTCGGTGTGCTGATCGCCCCGCGCCGCGCCATATGGAGCGCTCTCGTCGCCCGTCGCTGGGCCCTGAGTGGGCTGGCCGTGGCCAGCGCGTCGGTTTACATGGCCCTGCGGGCGGTCGGGCGCCTGCTCGAGACCGGCGCTGCGACGATGGAGAGTGTGGAATGGCTGGTGCCGCTGGCGGCCTGGAAGCTCGTGTCGGTATCGGCGCACGCGCTGTATGGCTGGACCGCCCTGCTCGCCCTGCTGGCCTGGGGCGCGCGAAGCTTGAACCGACCCTGGCCCGGCCTGCGCTATGCCAGCGAGGCGGTGTATCCGTGGTACATCCTGCACCAGAGCCTGATCGTGCTGGCCGCGTACTGGCTGATCCCGCTTGGCCTCGGACCGGTCCGGGAGCCGCTGCTGGTCCTGGCCTGCACCATCGCCGGATGCGCGGTGCTCCACGAGCTGGTGATCCGCCGCGTGCGTTGGATACGTCCGCTGTTCGGACTGCCTGCGCGCCATGCGGCGACGGCCAGCGGACGCATCCCCCCCGCCCCGGCAAACGGGATCGCATGATTCACCGCGTCGGGCAGGACCCAAATGCAGAACGCCCCTGCGCAGGCAGGGGCGTTCGCGTCGAGCAGGTGCCGATCAGCGCTTGGCGACGGCGTCCGGGTCGGCGTCACGGGCGAGGAACTGCGTGGTGACCGAAGGCAGATGCTCGAGCAGCCACTGCGCCATCTCTTCCTCCTGCTTGAGGATGCCGCGACAGACCCGCGCGGTTTCCGTGTCCCCCGCGGCCTCTGCGGCGGCGATGAGCGTGGTGTAGGTGGCGATCTCCAGCGTTTCGAACACGTAGCCGGCCATTGCGCCCTTGACCACCTCATCGGACGCCACCGATCCGCCCACCGCCTGTCCAAAGGCCGCAAGCCGGCCCATGACGTCCTTGACCACCGACGGCTTCTCGCCAAGTCGCTCGAAACACGTCTCCAGCAGCTCGCGCTGGCCCTGGGTTTCTCCGATGTGCTGGGTGATACGCGCTTCCAGCTCCGGATAATGCTTGATGCGCGCGGCCTGGGCCTTGAGCATCTGCTCGGCCTGCTGTTCCATCGCATGCGCATCCCGCAGCCAGTGGATGTAGTTCTTCATCACCTCGGTCATGAGATCTCCTTCCTGTGCTTGGATTGCCTGGCAGACTTGCCGATCAGTCGAGAATAAGCAGCGGACCGGCCTCGCCAGCGTGAAGTCAGCGCCTCCGCGTCCGCCATGGCCCGGAAAAACGCCTGCAGACGCAGGCCATACCTGCAGGCGGTTGCCTACCAGCGCAGGGCGAATACCGCCCGGTCACCCTCGCGCGCGAGCGCCACGTCGAACCCGCGGGCCTCGATGCTACGGGCGATGCGCACGCACTCTTCCTCGCTCAGCTGGGCAGCGTCGATATCCGATTCGAGGCAGTGCCTGGACTCGCGCGCCGCGGCTTCGGCCTGGCGCAGGATGTCGGCTACGACGAACTCCGCCAAATGGCGTTGTGCGGGTCCGGCCAGCGAGCGTGCGTCGTCCGCATTGAAGCCGCGCATTGGTTGCGAGGTCATCGCGTTCTCCCGACTGGTGACTGTCGGGTCCTGTCTATCCGCCCGGGCACGGCGCGCACGTCAAAACGGCGCGGTCAGCTTGGTGGAGGAATGCTTTCGCCGCTGCAGGCAAGTGCCGGACGCGGCCGGATCAACGCGCATGCCGCGCCAGCCGCTGACGCAGTGCGCCGCTGCCCCAGGCCACGAGCGCGGCCGGCACTGCCAGCACGGAGGCATACAGCAGCCCGGCGATCATCAGCGCTGATGCCCCTGCAACCGAGACCACGACGGGCACTTGGGCAAGCATCACGATCGCGCCCCAGAGCCAGGCGCGCGAGGGCGCGATGGCGCCCAGCGCCGCGGACAGCGCCAGGGCGCCGGGAAAGGCCATCGTCCAGAACACGGGCGCATCCCAGGGTTCGACGCCACCGGATGCGGCGGACACCATCGCCCAGTACCCGAGGCCGCCCGCTGCGGCCAGCGCTGCTGCAACCCACCCACGCGATCCAGGCATCGTCTACTCCTCGCTGTACAGGGCTCCAGCAAACACAGCACTGCGGAACACCGGATGAGTCACCCGCCGGCGATCGAGGCCTGCCCGCGCAATCGGCACGGACGCGGCACAGCCGCACAAGCCCGCCTCAGGCTGCGCGCGTACGCCGGGCACGCTCGAGATGCACGAGCAGCAGCGAGATCGCAGCCGGGGTCATGCCCGGAATCCGCTGCGCCTGGCCGACGGTCAAGGGCCGTACCTGGGCAAGCTTCTGGGTGATCTCGGCCGACAGGCCGCGCACCTGCGCGTAGTCGAAGCCGTCGGGAATGGCCGTCGTTTCCTGGCGCTGCTGACGTTCGATCTCGACGCGCTGACGCTCGAGATAGCCGGCGTACTTCGCCTCGATCTCGACCTGTTCGGCGACATCCGCCTCGGCCACGCCGGGGCCCAGCGCCTGCACCCGCATCAGGTCCGCATAGCCGAGCTCGGGGCGACGCAGCAGGTCGATGCCATTGCTTTCGCGGCGCAGCTCGATACCGAGCGTGGCGACCGCATCGCGGCCGATCGCGTTCTGTGGCGAGGCCCAGATCCCGCGCAGTCGCGCGGTCTCGCGTTCGATGGCCTCTCGCCGCCGCTCGAAGCGCTGCATGCGCGCATCGTCGACGAGCCCGAGGCTGCGGCCGACGTCGGTCAGTCGCAGGTCCGCGTTGTCCTCGCGCAGCTGCAGCCGGTATTCGGCGCGGCTGGTGAACATGCGATAGGGCTCTTTCGTGCCGTGGGTGATCAGGTCGTCGACCAGCACGCCGATATAGGCCTGGTCGCGGCGTGGACTCCAGGCATCGAGACCCCGCACCTGGCGCGCGGCGTTGACGCCGGCGAGCAGCCCCTGCGCGGCGGCTTCCTCGTAGCCGGTGGTGCCGTTGATCTGCCCCGCGAAGTACAGGCCCGCCACCGCGCGTGTCTCGAGCGTGGCCTTGAGGCCGCGCGGATCGAAGAAGTCGTATTCGATCGCGTAGCCGGCGCGGGTGATGTGCGCCTGCTCGAAGCCGACGATGCTGCGCACGAACTCGAGCTGCACGTCGAACGGCAGCGACGTCGAGATGCCGTTGGGATAGATCTCGGCGACGTCCAGCCCCTCGGGCTCGACGAAGATCTGGTGGCTGGACTTCTCGGCGAAGCGCACCACCTTGTCCTCGATCGAGGGGCAGTAACGCGGCCCGATGCCTTCGATCTGGCCCGAGTACATCGGCGAGCGATGCAGGGCGCCGCGGATGATGTCGTGGGTGCGCTCGGTGGTCTGGGTGATCCAGCACGGCACCTGGCGCGGATGGTCGTCGCGGCTGCCCATGAACGAGAACACCGGGCGCGGATCGTCGCCGGGCTGTTCGACCATCGCGGCGTAATCGAGCGTGCGGCCATCGATGCGCGGCGGCGTGCCGGTCTTGAGCCGGTCGACCACGAAGGGCCGCTCGCGCAGGCGCGCGGCCAGCGTCGTCGCCGGTGGATCTCCGGCGCGGCCGCCGGCGTACTGTGTTTCGCCGACGTGGATGCGTCCGGCCAGGAAGGTGCCCGCGGTCAGCACCACGGCCCGGGCGTCGAAGCGCAGCCCGGTCTGGGTGATCGCGCCGCGGACCACGTCGCCGTCGATGACCAGATCGTCGACGGCGGACTGGAAGATCGTCAGGCCGGGCTGGGCTTCGACCGCACGGCGCACGAAGGCGCGATAGAGGTTGCGGTCGGCCTGGCAGCGGGTCGCGCGCACCGCCGGACCCTTCGATGCGTTCAGACGCCGCCACTGGATCCCGGCGGCATCCGCCGCGCGCGCCATCACTCCGCCGAGGGCGTCGATCTCGCGCACCAGGTGGCCCTTGCCGATACCACCGATCGCAGGGTTGCAGCTCATCACGCCGATCGTCTCGACGTTGTGGGTCAGCAGCAGGGTGCGGGCGCCGGCGCGCGCAGACGCGAGCGCGGCCTCGGTGCCCGCATGGCCGCCGCCGACGACGATGACGTCGTAGCTGTGGAAGTCGTTGCGCATGCGCGGATTATCCGCGAGATCGGGGCCGACCGGTGCCAACCGCCACAGTTGGCACAGTTTCTGCGTGGATGTCGGGGCACCCGCTGCGGCCAGCGTCGATCAAGGGGGACGCGGCCGGAATTGGAACAGGGCCGGCCAGGTACGCAGCGGGGAAGCACGGGGCCGGATGTCGGGGGACATCCGGCCCCATTTTTTTTCGCGCGCATCGGCGCGGGGAAGCCCTGGATCAAGAGTCGACGCCCGGCGGAGACGGAACAGGGGGGATCCGGTATCCCCCGCCGGGCGTCGACAGTCAGTGTGACCTTTTCGTCGGAAACCGACGCTGCCGGTCACGCATGCGCAGCTTGTCCCGTGATCCGCAGACGCGCAAGCGTCAAAGCGGCTCGACTTCCCGGTGTGTGACGCTCGTCCTTCTTTCGCCGCGCGGACCCTGGCGAGGCGCCTGCAGCACCACGGGCGCGCGGTTCTGCGGCGCCGCCTGTGGGGGACGCTGAAGCACCGGCGGGGCCGCGGCCTGGCCGGACCCGATCTGCTGGGCCGGCCGTGGCGGACGGAACCCTCGGCGGGGGCCGGTGCGATGTTCGCCGTCGCCACGGGAAGGACGGTCACCCCGTCCGTCCGGGCGACCGGGGCCAAGGCCGTCGCCACGCGATGGCGGGCGACCCTCGTTGTTTCCACCACCGGGACGCCCGTCCCCCCACCAGCCGGGCCGATCCGGGCGGCCGTCGCCGTCCCCCGGGCGACCGGGACGTCCGCTGTTCCAGCCGGGCCGGTCGGGACGCCCACTGCCCTCGCCCGGACGCCCGGGCCGGTCGGGCCGCTCGCTGCCCGGACCGCCGGGACGGCCGTGACCGGTGCCCGGGCGGTCCGGGCGCTCGGGCCGCGCGTGCTCGTAGGGTGGACGGCCATTGTGCGGCGGGCGGTATCCGGGGCGTCCGGGGTAGACGGGCTGCACGATGATCGGCGGCGGGCGGTAGTAGCCACCGCCGTAGTAGCCGTAGGGATAGCGGTTCCACGCGTCGTAGCGACCAGGGACGCCATAGCCGGCGCCACCGTACACGCCGTAGCCACGTCCGTAGCCGAGGGTGCCGTAGGGCGCCCCGTAGTAGTAGTCGCCGCTGCCCCCGCGGTAACCATAGGTCGTACAACCGGCGAGCGTCATGCACGCGACGAGCAGAAAGGCCTTGCGGATCATGGCGGTCACCTCGGTGGATCAGGCGGCCAGAATCCGCCGGCCGCATTGAATCCGCCCTTAAGCGGAGCTGCCGCGCAGCGGGCGCGCCGGGCGCCGGTGATTCCCGGCGGTTGCTCCGTTACGCTTGCCCGATGACGGACCCGATACCACCGCCGACCGCGGATGACGTGCTTGCCGCGGCCGCCCGCATTGCCGGCCATGCCCACGTGACCCCGGTACTGCGCGCCCGCACGCTTGACGCTGCGGCGGGCTGTTCGCTGCACTTCAAGGCCGAACATCTCCAGCGCGCGGGCGCCTTCAAGTTCCGCGGCGCCTGCAATGCGGTGGGGTCGCTCGATGCCGAGGCCGCGCGGCGCGGCGTAGTCACGCATTCATCGGGCAACCACGGCGCCGCCCTGGCGCTGGCGGCCGCGTCCCGCGGCATCGGGTGCCACGTAGTGGCGCCCGAGGGCGCGGTCGCGACAAAACTGGCCGCAATCGCGTCCTATGGCGCAGTGCTGCATCGCTGCGAGCCCACGCTGGCCGCGCGCGAGGCGCTGTGCGAACGGCTGCGCGTGCAGACCGGCGCGACCCTGGTCCATCCCTATATCGACCGCAACGTGATCGCTGGCCAAGGCACGGCCGCACTGGAACTGCTGCAGACCGCGGGTCCGCTCGATGTCCTGGTGGTCCCGGTGGGCGGCGGCGGCCTCGCCGCGGGCACCGCGCTGGCGATCGCGCACGCCGCGCCCGCGACGCGCCTGGTGCTGGCCGAACCGCGCGGCGCCGACGACACGCTGCGCTCGCTGCAGGCCGGCCGCCGTGTCGAAGACCTCGTCCCCGATACCGTCTGCGACGGATTGCGCGGCCTGCTCGGCCTGCCGAACTTCGGGATCCTCCACCGGCATCGCAGCGGCGGGGCGCCGGTCGAGGTGATCGCGGTGGACGACGCGGACACGATCGCGGCGATGCGCCGGATCGCCGTACACACCAAGCAGCTCGTCGAACCCTCCTCGGCGATCGCGCTGGCGGCGGTGCTGGCCAACCGTTCGCGGTTCTCGGGCCTGCGGGTGGGCATCGTGCTCAGCGGCGGCAACGTCGATCCGGAGCGACTGCCATGGCAGTCATGAGCGGCCCGGAGGCGCGATGACACGCAGGAGACGCAGTCCGCTCGGCCGGCTGCTGCGCTGGTGCTTCTGGCTGACGCTGTTGCTGGCGGCCTGGCTGCTGGGCGTGGCTGCGTGGATCGTCCATGTGGGCAATCGCGACGATGCCGCGCCGGCCGACGCCATCGTGGTCCTCGGCGCCGCTGCCTACGACGCCCAGCCGTCGCCGGTGTTCGAGGCCCGCATCGACCATGGGCTGGACCTCTATCGCGCGGGGCATGCCAAGGTGCTGATCTTCACCGGCGGCTATGGCGGCGCGCGGGCGCGGTTCTCCGAATCCCAGGTCGCCCGCCGCTACGCGCTGCGACAGGACATCCCGGCATCGGCGATCCTGATCGAATCGCGGTCGCGCACGACGGTGGAGAATCTCGTCGAGACCCGGCGCCTGTTGCAGGACCACGGCCTGCAGCGGGTGATCGTGGTCAGCGATCCGCTGCACATGGCGCGCGCCTTGCGGGCCAGCCGGCGGCTTGGCATCGACGCCATCGGTTCGCCCACGCCATCGACACGTTTCCGCACCTTCCGTACCCAGCGCGAGTTCCTGCTGCGCGAGGTGTATTTCTTCCATCGCGACCTGTTCGAAGTGCTCAGGGACGGAATCGGGTCATGACCGCCCATCCGCAGCCCGCGGCCCGGTTGCTGGTCGAGGCGTATTACGCCGCATTCAATGCCGGCGATCGCGAGGCCATGCTCGCGCTGCTGGGCGACGACGTGGTGCACGACCTCAACCAGGGACCGCGCCAGACCGGTCGCGCCGCGTTCGCCGCCTTCATGCAGCGCATGGACGCCTGCTATCGCGAGCGGCTGGACGAGGTGGTGGTCCTGGCCTTCGCCGACGGCCGCCGCGCTGCGGCCGAATACGTGGTGCACGGCCAGTACCTCGCCGACGATGCCGGGCTGCCGCCCGCAAGGGGCCAGACCTACAGGCTGCCCGGCGGCGCGTTCTTCGGGATCGAGGACGGCCGGATCACCCGCGTCACCAACTACTACAACCTGGAAGACTGGATCGCGCAGGTGCGCTGAGCGCGCCCAGGCCGCCGGGACGCCGCGGTGGTGGGCGCGCGATCGGCATGCGCGAACCCGACGCAGAGGGCGCATCAGCGGCGGCGATGGCCCTGCCCGATGCGCCAAGCGATGCGCCCTTTCAGCGCGCGGCCTGACCGTCGGCGACCAGGGTCAGACCTTCGCTGAGCAGCCAACGCGTCGCCATCACCCGCTGCGGCTGCGGTTGGTCCTTGAGCACATCGACCATGTGCCGGAACGACCGGCACCGCGCCTGCCGGCTATCGGGATCGGTGCCGGTCGCGGTCATCCCGATCATGAAGCCGTCGTGGAGCAGGGTGGCCGTCACTGCGGCCGCGCGCAGGACCTGCTGGGCGGCAGCGGGATCGAATGCCTGCGGCTGTCCCTGCAGGCCACTCAGCGCGACATCGGTGAAGGCGTTGGCGAAGCGTTCGCGGCTGGCCGGTCCAAGCGTGTCGACGGTGCGCTGGAAGGCGGCAAGATCGCGGCGCGCGTCCGGTTCGAACAGGGCGCACAGGGCGGTCGCCTCGGCCGGTTGCCGGGAAGACTGCAGCACAGCCTGGAACAGGGCATCGATCGAGGGCGCCGACGCGCGTCGCAGCACGTCACTGCCGGTCGCGAGCACCGCCGCGGGATCGAGCCGTGACAGGTCGATCTCGTACTGCTGCTGCGCGCTGGCCATGCCGGGTGCGACGAGGGCGGCGCAGCACAGGGAAAGGGCGAGATATCGGCGCATCGCTGGGGCACTCCTGACCGGCACGGTGAGCGCGAGTCTAGGTGTGCGCGGCTGAACTCTGCCGGCGCGCCGCCTGCGGTCGTGCACCTCGCCAACACGCGCATGCGCATGGTCGGCAGGTGGGCTGCGGTGTATCGCCCGGTCTGGAGGGCGCGGGGTCACAGTGCGCGGTCCACCGCTTCTGCGCGCATCGCCGACGCGCAGACCGGCCTTCAGGTCAGGCCCGCTGCCGCACCGGCATGGTGAAGGACAGGCGGCCGCCGGGGCTGTCGAGCTCGGCGGTCAGCTGGCCGCCGTGCGCACGGGCGATTTCCCCGGCAGTGAAGAAGTTCCAGGCGTCCTGCCGCCCGACGCCTGCAGGTCGGACCAGTGAACCGCTGACCGAATCGAGCACGTGGACGGGCAGCGACAGTCCCGTCGCGCGCACATCCATCCGCAGGCGGTCGCCGGCGGTTCCGATGTCGACGCTGACCGTACTTTCCGCGTCGCTGTGGCGCAGCACATTGACCACGAGGTTGGCGAGCAGCTGGGCAAGCGGTCCGGGCGCACAGTCGACCGTGCCGTCGATGCGGCACTGGGTTGCGATCGGACGTCCCGGATGCTGCGCGGCCAGCCGGTTCAGCATGCGCGTGAGCTCCGATGTCAGTGCCGCCGCCCCGACGGCGGTCAGCTCGGCGTCCGCGCTGATCTGGTCGTGGTTGAAACTGGCCAACTCCTCGATCACGTCCGCCATGCGCCACGCGCTGTGTTCGATGGAGCGCGCGAGCGCCTTCGCCTCCTCGCCGAGGCCACGCGAAGTGCGCAACGCGTGCGCGTCCATGACCACGGCCTGCAGCGGGTCGCGCAGCCCGTCGCTGACCTCGCCGATGAACTGTTCGCGCGCGCCCGCCACGTCGAGGGCGCTGCGCAGCGCCGACTGGCTGAGCCGCAACCGGTCCACCGATTCGAGTTCCGAGCCGATCAGCTGCGCGAACAGCTCGAGCATGTCGACCATGCCGCGGGCCTCGACACTGGACGGCTCCGGATCGATCGCACACAGGGTGCCGAAGAACTCGCCATTGACGGCGTAGAGCGGCACCGAGATGTAGCTCTCCAGTCCGTAACGCAGCGGCGTGTGATGGTTCGCGTAGACGGGATGCGCACTGGCGTGTTCGAACACGACCGGGCGCCGGTGGTCGCGGATCTCGTTGCAGATCGTCGTCTCGAGCGGCAGCTCGCTGCCGGGCACCAGTCCGAACTCGATCCCGTCGCGCACCGCGCAGGTGATCCATTGCGTATCCGTCACCCGCGCCACTGCCGCGAACCGCAGGCCGGTGAGCCGGGTGACCACTTCCAGCAGCTTGGGGACGAACGCGATCCGGCTGATGGCCGCGACATCGGGGTGATCGGAGCCGTCCATCCTTGTCTCCCGCCGCGCCCCGGAAGCGGGCCATGGCCATTGTCGGCCATCCGTTGGCCGGGGGCCAAGACAGCGGTCGTCGCGGCGGCCGCGATCATCGGCGCGCATCGACGGTACCGCGACGAAGCTGCGTGGCGTGCAGAACCGGCAGGGTGCCTGCACGGCATCGACACGGCGCGCGCCATGCTCGCACAGCGCGGCCGCACTGCGCGGACGCCCCACACGCGAGGCATGACATGCACACCAACAAGACCGGCAACGAAGGCGCGTTCGCGGATCAGACCGCGCAAGGTGAATCCGACCACAGCGAAGGCCGCCGCAATCCGGGTCAGGGCAGCGAGCCGCTCGGCGGGCAAGACGGCGACGGCGGCCACGACGCCGACGGCAGCCCCTCCCGCCAGGGGCCGCGCCCGGGCAAGGGCTGACGCAGGCTGCGGCGTCGCCGGCTCAGCCGTCGCGACGCCGTACCGGAATCGCACTGGCAGGGAACCGTGCCAGCTCGCCGTCGGCCTCGCGGATCGGCGCGCCATGGGCCGGCGACCATGCCATCGCGGTGATCCACTCCCAGCTTGCCGGCAGGCCTGCCTCGGTGCGGAACTGCTCGTAATGCGCGGCTGCGGCCGCGAAGCGCGCACGCCCGGTCAGCGCGCGACGACGGCTGGCAAGCGCATTGGTCGCGCCGGTCGCACGCTGCTCGCGCATCAGCGATTGCATGTCCGGATGCCAGTGCACGGCCACGTCGCGGTCGAGCACCGGATTGCGGAAGCCCGCGCGCATCAGCGCGTCGCCGAACTCGGCGATCGACGCGAACGGGCTGACGTGCGGCTCGGCGTCGGCGACGCCGAACGACTCGCGCAGTTCGATCAGCGTCTGCGGGCCGAAGGTCGACACCAGCAGCAGGCCGTCGGGCTTGAGCACCCGGCGGAAGCCGGCGAATGCCGCGGGCAGGTCCTCGACCCATTGCAGGCACAGATTGGAGAACAGCACGTCGACGCTGTTGTCGGCCACCGGCAGGGCGCGCAGATCCGCGCACACGCGATCGACGGGTCTGTGCAGGCCCAGCCGGTCACGCCAGCCCGTCCTCACGGGCGCCTGCTGCAGCATCGACAGCGAGAGGTCCATCGCGATCACGCGCGATTTCGGCCAGCGCTGGTGCATCGCCAGCGCTGCATGCGCCGGGCCGCTGCCGACGTCGAGCACGACCGCCGGCACGCGGTCGTCGAGGTATTCAAGCGATTCGAGCAGCTGGGCCTCGACGCCGCGCTGCAGCGCGGCGGCGGCGGTGTAACTGGCCGAGGCGCGCGAGAACGCACGGCGCACCTGCCTGGAATCGAAAACGGACATCATCGGTCTGCCGTGAACTGGAGCAGCCGCGCGGCAACCGCGTCGGCGTGGGTGAGGAACGGGGCGTGGCCGGCGTGTTCGATGGTCTCGGCGAGCGCACCCGGTGCCAGGGCTGCGGCGGCCCGCATCGCCCGCGGATCGACGAGGCGGTCGCGTCGGCCAGACAACCACAGGCTCGGCACGGTCAGCGACGGCAGCAGCGCGCGCAGATCGCTGCGCTCGAGCAGGCCCAGGCCATCGGCGAGGACATGCGCGGCCGGTTCACCGCGTGCGAAGACCTCGGCGCGCAAGGCGCGCAGTTCACCGCGGGCATCATCGGAGCCGAACGCCTCCAGCGCAAGAAAGCGATCGAGCGTGGCGCGGTAGTCGCTGCGCAAGCCCTGGGCGAAGTCGCGGAAGATCTCCGCCGACATGCCGTGCGGCCAGTCCTCGCCGCGCACGAAGCGCGGCACCGCGCACAGCATGCCGAGCGCGGGGACCCGGTGCGGATGCCGCGCCGCCGCCTGCAGGGCGAACAGACCGCCGAGCGACCAGCCGACCCAGGGCGCTGCCGGCAGCGCATCGGCCAACGCGTCGACGACGGGGCCCAGCGCGAGCGGCAAGGCGGCGTCGCGGCTCAGGCCGTGGCCCGGCAGGTCGACCAGATACAGCGTGCGCTGCGCCTGCAGGCGTTGGCGCAACGGCGCGAACACGCCGCCGTGCATCGCCCAGCCATGCAGCAGTACCAGCGGCGCGCCCCGGCCTGCCACTTCGATGTGCACTCCGTGCGGCATGTCCAATGTGCTCATGCGCCCCTGTCTCCCCGCAGCGCCCGGGTGCGCCGCGCGCTGCCAGCCGCGGGACGGGCGACGACGATCGCGAACGCGACGATTCCAAGCGCCACCACGACCGCGCCGAGCAAGGCCTGCCCGCGCGGCCAGGCTTCCTGCAGGAACAGCGCGCCGAGTCCCGCCGCGAACAGCAGCTCGGCAGCCTGCATCCCTTCGACCGCGCCCAGCGCGAGCGGATTGTTGCGGACCATGCCGGTCGCCTGGAAGAACAGGATCGTCGCGATCACGCCCGCGCCCAGCGCCACCCCGGCCGCCAGACCCAGCTGCGACATCGACGGCAGGCCGGCCTCGTACCAGGCGAAGGCCGCGACGGGTATCCACAGCGGCTGGCTGGCCAGCGTCATGCCGAACACGCGCTGCGTGGCATTGAGGTCTTCGCCGGTGCGCTCGAGATGCAGCAGCAGCAGACGGTTGCCGAGCGGATATGCAACTGCAGCGGTCAGCACGCAGGCCAGCGCGATCCACCCGGCCCGATCGAGACCGCTGCCGCCGTAGCCCAGCTGCATCAGCAGCACGCCTGCCAGGATCATCGCCGCGATGCCGAGCGCCGCGCGCGGTATGCGCCGGCGCGCATCACGGTAGAGCAATGGCGCGCACAGCATCCCGGCGATCACGGTGAACTGGAAACTGCCGGCCACCAGCCACGCCGGGCCGCTGGACGCGGCGAACGTAAGCATGCAGCAGAACAGCACGAAGCCGATCGCGCTGCAGCGCAGCCATGCCCAGGGATGCGCGGCGATCGCGCGCAGCACCGGAGCGGTCCCGCCCTGCATCGGCATCAGCGGCAGCAGGAGCGGCAGGGTGATGAAGTAGCGCAGGGACGCGATCCACGCCCAGTGCCCGCCACCGCTCGCGCTGGCGCGGTTGAGCACGTAGGTCAGGCTGAAGAACAACGCCGAAGCGAGCGCGAGGCCGACCGCGAGCAGCGCGCGACGCGCCTCGGGTTGTGCGACGGTCATGGCCGTGTGCGGCGGGCCGCATCGGCGCATGCATCCCGCGCAGTGGCGAGCGCATCGACCAGCGCGTCGACGTCTGCATCGCCATGCGCGGCGCTGAGGGTCACGCGCAGGCGCGCCTGGCCATCGGGCACCGTCGGCGGGCGGATCGCCGCCACCCAGAACCCGGCGGCATCGAGCGCTGCCGACATCGCCAGCGCGGTGGCGTTGTCGCCGCAGCGGAGCGGCTGGATCGGCGTCTGCGACGGCATCAGGTCCAGCCCAAGTCGCAGCGCCCGTGCACGGAACCGCTGCACCAGCGCCGTCAGGCGCTCGCGCCGCCAGTGCTCGTGGCGCGCGATGCGCACCGCGGTCAGCGCCGCGCCTGCCACCGCCGGCGGCAACGCGGTGGTGTAGACGTAGGGCCGCGCGGTTTCGGCCAAGTGGCCGATCAGGTCCGCATCGCCGGCGAGCACCGCGCCGCAGCCGCCCAGCGCCTTGCCCAGGGTGACCAGCTGCAAGGGCACCGCCTCCACGTCGAGTCGAGCCTCGACGACGCTGCCGCGGCCATCGGGGCCGACGACGCCGATGCCGTGCGCATCGTCGACGTACAGCAACGCCTGCTGCACGCGCGCGACGATGGCCAGCTCGCGCAACGGAGCGATGTCGCCGTCCATGCTGAAGACGCCGTCGGTGGCGAGCATGGCCGCGCCTTCGGGCAGCGTGCGCAACTGGCGCAGCGCGCCCTGCGCATCGGCGTGTGGATAGCGGCGCAGCCGGCAGCCGGCGAGCCGCGCGGCATCGATCAGGCTGGCGTGGTTGAGGCGGTCCTGCACGCAGGCATCGCCTTCGCCGAGCAGGCCCTGCACCACGGCGAGGTTGGCCGCGAACCCACTGCCGAACAACAGGGCCGCGGGCAGCTGCAGCCAGTCGGCGATCTCGCGCTCGAGCGCGTCGTGCAATGCGTGGTGGCCGCTGACCAGATGCGAGCCGCCGCTGCCGACCCCGTGCAGCGCCGCAGCGTCCTGCAGGGCCCCGGAGACCTGGAAATGCGACGCGAGGCCGAGGTAGTCGTTGCCGCAGAAGTTCAGCAGCCAGCGCGTGCTGCCGTCACTGCCGGCGACTTCGCTGCGCATGCCGTCGCGGCGCAACACCGTGCGCCGCACGCGGCGTGCCTGCAGCTGCGTGCGCGCCTCGCGTTCAGCGCGTGCGCGTGCGCGCAGGTCGGGCCGGTCAAGCGCCACGGCCGGTCCCGATCACGAGCGCGCCCATCGCGATGGCCGGCAACATCAGCAGGCCATTGATCGCCACGCCGACGCGCGCCGGGCGGGGCAACGCCATCTGCGCAGCATCGCGCGCATCGACTGCGCTCTTGTGCGCGAGCAGCGCGGCCGCGGCGAGCAGCGCCGCCGCAAAGCCCAACCCCGCGCCGGAGTCGCGGCAGAACAGCACTACCGCCCAGACGTGCACGCCGACAGCGGCGAGCCTGGCGATCGCCCAGGGCAGCGATTGCCGATGCCGCAGGGCGAGCACGAATCCACTCAGGCCCACCAGTGCCAGCAGCAGGAGATAGGCCCAGCCCAGCGTCGGAATCACGCGACGCAGCTCCGGGGATGCTGCGGCAGCTCGATGATGTCGTGGCCGGAGCCGCCGCCCGCATGGGCCGCGCCGTGCCCGTGTGCGGCATCCACCCGCACCTGCATCGGGCGCAGGCCCAGGCGCGCGAAAAGGGCCATGTCACGTTCGGTGTCCGGATTGCCGGTGGTCAGCAGCTGTTCGCCGTAGAAGATCGAGTTGGCGCCGGCCAGGAAACACATCGCCTGCAGCTCGTCGCTCATGTCCTGTCGGCCGGCCGACAGCCGCACCATCGATCGCGGCATCAGGATGCGGGCCACCGCGATCGTGCGGACGAAGTCGAACGGATCGATCTCCTGCGTGCCGTGCAGCGGCGTGCCTTCGACCTGCACCAGACGATTGATCGGCACCGAATCCGGATGCACCGGCAGGTTCGCCAGCGTGCGCAGCAGGCCGGCGCGCTGGCGGCCGGTCTCGCCCATGCCGACGATGCCGCCGCAACAGGTCTTGAGCCCGGCGTCGCGCACGTGTTCGAGCGTGGTCAGGCGGTCCTGGATCTCGCGGGTGTGGATGATCGAATCGTAGAACTCGGGATCGGTGTCGAGGTTGTGGTTGTAGTAGTCGAGGCCGGCTTCCTTGAGCGCGTGCGCCTGCTCGCCGGTCAGCATGCCCAGCGTGGCGCAGGTCTCCAGACCGAGCGCTTTGACCTCGCGGATCATCGCCGCCACCTTCGGCACGTCGCGGTCCTTGGGCGAACGCCAGGCCGCGCCCATGCAGAAGCGCGTGGCGCCGGCGGCCTTGGCCTGGCGGGCCTTCTCCAGCACCGCGTCGGTCTCCATCAGCTTGGTCGCCTGCACCCCGGTCTGGTAGCGCTGCGCCTGCGGGCAGTAGCTGCAGTCCTCGGGGCAGCCGCCGGTCTTGACCGACAGGAGCGTGCTGACCTGCACTTCGGCCGGATCGAAATGCTGGCGATGCACGCTCGCGGCGCGGAACAGCAGCTCGTTGAGTGGCAGCGCAAACAGCGCCTCGATCTCGGCGCGCGCCCAGTCGTGACGGACGGGCGCGGACTGGCCGGCGGCTTCGCGGGCGTGACTGACAACGGACATGGCGATCTACCGACGGTGAAGGCGTGACTGGCCCGGCAGTCTGGAAAGCATGCCCGATGCTGTCAACCTGGAGCCCCCGACGCAGGTTGACGGCCGCTGGCGACGCCTGCTGCGCAGCCTGCTGGCCACGCGATGCCTGGTGTGCCGAGAGGCGGGCATCGACGGTCGCGACCTCTGCGCCCCTTGCACTGCCGCGTTGCCGTGGATGCCGCACGCCTGCAGCCGGTGCGCGCAGCCGGTGCCGTCCGGCGATCCGTTGTGCGGACGCTGCCTGCGCCGGCCGCCCCCGCTGGGCGCCGTGGTCGCCGCGTTCGATTACCGCTTTCCGGTCGACCGCCTGTTGCCGCGCTTCAAGTTCCATCGCGATCTCGCCGCCGGGGCGCTGCTCGGCGATTGCCTGAGCCACGCGACGCAGCACGCCGAACGCCCGGATGTCCTCGTGCCGGTCCCGTTGCACGTCGCCCGCCTGCGCGAGCGCGGCTACGACCAGGCACTCGAACTTGCGCGCGTGCTGGCGCGCGGTCACGGCCTGCCCTTGCGCGCCGACCTGCTGCGCCGGGTGCGGGCGACCGCGCCGCAGTCACGGCTGGCCGCAAAGGCGCGGCGACGCAATCTGCGCCATGCGTTCGCTGCCGCCGCATCGGGCGGCGCACCGGCCCACGTCGCCCTCATCGACGACGTCATGACCACCGGCGCCACCCTGCATGCCGCCGCGCATGCCCTGCGCCGCGCGGGCGTCGCGCGTGTCGATGCCTGGGTATGCGCGCGGGTGCGCTGAGGCGTGGATGCGGGTCGGCAAGCGGGTCCGGGCTTCGCCACGATGCCCACGGCCCCGGCCGCCGAGGCTGATCAGCCCGGTGCGAAACCTGTCGGCAACGCGTAATCCGCGGCGATGCCGGCGAAGATCGCCATGCCGACCCAGTGGTTGTGCAGGAAGGCGCGGAAGCAGGCCTCCCGCTCGCGGTGACGCGCGATGACGAACTCCCAGACCACGAGCGCCAACGCCAGGCCCAGACCCAGCCAGTAGTAGGCGCCCAGCCCGGCCTCGCGGCCAACCAGCGCCAGCGCGACGAACGCGAGTGCATACAGCACACCCTGGGCGACGAGATCGAGATCGCCGAAGAGGATCGCAGTCGACTTCGACCCCGCGCGGATGTCGTCCTCGCGGTCGACCATCGCGTACCAGGTGTCGTAGGCGGTGGTCCAGAAGATATTGGCGACGAACAGTACCCAGCCGATCGGCGGCACCGTGCCCTGCACCGCCGCGAACGCCATCGGTATTGCCCAGCCGAACGAGATGCCCAGATACACCTGCGGCAGATAGGTGTGGCGCTTGAGATAGGGATAGCTTGCCGCGAGGAAGACACCGACGACGCTCATGGCGATCGTCAGCGGGTTCATCGTCAGCACCAGTGCGAAGGCCACCAGCATCAGCGCCGCGAACAGCAGCAGCGCCTCGCGCCCGCGGACCGCGCCGCTGGCCAGGGGGCGGTCCTTGGTCCGTTCGACGTGCGGGTCGAGCCAACGGTCGGCGTAGTCGTTGATCACGCAGCCGGCCGAGCGTGTCAGCCAGACGCCGGCGCTGAACACCGCCAAGGTCCACAGCGGCGGCACGCCCTCGGCGGCGATCCACAGCGCCCACCAGGTCGGCCACAGCAACAGCAGCCAGCCGATCGGCCGATCCCCGCGCATCAGCTTCCAGTACTGCCGCAGGCGCTCACGCCGGGGCGGCATGGCGGGCTGAGTGAAACGTTCGTAGTCGTGCATGGCTGCGGGGAGGATATCAGCGGGGCTGGGGCGGCGCGGTGGTCAGCAACTCCGGGAACGGCCCGCGCCCCGCTCGGTCTACTCTCTTCCTCACTCCAGGCGCGATCAAACCGCACCGGATCGAGGGTCTCGAAGTGGTCGCCCAGTAGCCGTACTCCGCATAGTTCGACCGCCCCCGCCCGGGCAAGCCCCGTGCACTCAGGACCCGACCTCATGGCTACCGAGCGCATGCCCCGGAGACCCGCGACACCAGTCGGTACGTCATGATCTGCTGGTGGCGACCGGATGGCGCTGTCGGGCAGGACACACTCCGATCTCCTGAGCCCTGGGTTCACTGCGGGTTTCACGGCTTCACCGCGGGCGACACACTATGGCTGTTCGCCCGTCCGCCCGCCTTGCGGTACATCGTGGCGAACGTGGCGCATCGGCGCGCCTGCCGGGACAACTTTTTTCGGGGACTCACGATGCGCATTCTGGTTTGCGGCGGCGCCGGCTACATCGGCAGCCATATGGCGAAGTGGCTCGGCGCACATGGCGCCGAGGCCGTGGTGCTGGACAACCTGTCCACCGGCCATCGCGAGGCAGTGCGATTTGGCAGGTTGATCGAGGCGGATCTGCTCGATCCCGCATCGCTGGACACGGCGTTCGCGCTGGGCCCGTTCGATGCGGTGATGCATTTCTGCGCACGTTCGCTGGTGGGCGAGTCGGTGCAGAAGCCCTACGACTATTACGACAACAACGTCGTCGGCACGCTCAACCTGCTGCGGGCCATGCAGCGGCATGGCGTGGGGAAGATCGTGTTCTCCTCGACCGCTGCGATATTCGGTGAGCCGGTGTCTGCACGCATCAACGAGACGCATCCCAAGACGCCGATCAATCCCTACGGCGCCAGCAAGCTGATGGTGGAACGGGTGCTGGCCGACGCGGGCGCGGCCTACGGTCTGCGTTCGGTGTGCCTGCGCTACTTCAACGCGGCGGGTGCCAGCCCGGATGGCGACATTGGCGAGGCGCATACGCCCGAGACGCATCTGATTCCGAACGTGTTGCGTGCAGCCCTGGGCAATGGCGAGCGGCTGAAGGTATTCGGCGATGACTGGCCCACGCCCGATGGTACCTGCGTGCGCGATTACATCCACGTCGACGATCTGGCCCAGGCCCATTGGCAGGCGCTGGCCTACATGGAGACACATGCAGGCGCGCACGCATTCAACCTCGGCAACGGCCAGGGATTCTCGGTGCGCGAGGTGATCACTGCGGCGGAGGCGGTGAGTGGCCACGAAATCCCCTGGGATATCGCGCCGCGACGCGCGGGCGATCCCGCTGTGCTGGTGGCCTCGAACGACCTCGCTCGCCGCGAGTTGGGCTGGACCCCGCGCTATACCTCGCTGCCCGAGATTATCGAGACGGCGTGGCGCTGGCATTGCGCGCCGACGTTCTGAGTCCTGACTGCTGGAGCATGCCGGCTGGTCGGATTGCCCCGCGACCTCGACCATGCATCCGCCCCCGATGCGCCGCATCGCGTGTCCATGTGCGGCCGCCGCGTGCGACCTCGATGTGGTCGCATGCGCTGCCGCGCGAATGTGACCGGCTCGGCTCGGGCCCGGAGGTGCATGGGATGCAGCAAACAATGCTCCGCTCCTCCGAAGCCGGCCCAAGCGAGGCCTTGGACATCGCCCGCGATGGAGTGCGTAAGAGCTACCTCTCCCGACTCGCTTCCGGGGAGAAAAGCCTGGGCGTGGCGCAAGTTTTGGGGTGTAGCGTCCGGACGTCGGGCTACGCGGCGCCGCGGCTCGTGATCCACCAGCCGAGTGCGACCAGAGCCAGCCCGCACAGCACGCTGGCGGCGATGTAGAGGCCGGCCATTGCGATGTCGCCCCGTCGCAGCAGCGCCAGGGTGTCCAGCCCGAACGCGGAGAACGTGGTGAAGCCGCCCATGACGCCGACGAGGAGCATCACGCGCACGTCGGGGGTGAACCACTCGTGGCGGACGATGCCGCCGGCCAGCAGGCCCGCGACGAAGCAGCCCAACAGGTTCACCGCCAGCGTGCCGAGCGGGAAGCGCAAGGGCGTGGACGCATTGGCGCCAGCCAGCTGCAGTGTCCAGAGCGAAAGGCCATAACGGCAGACCGAACCGAACGCGCCGCCGAGCGCGACGAGCATCAGGCGTTGCATGCACACGTGCGCGAATGCATAGGAGCGCGGGACTGCGGAGTGGCGGAACAGCAGCTGGTCTGCGGCATGGTGTCCTCGAATGCGAAGCGCAGCGGCCGCACGGAACATCGCAGAAGATGGCGCGCCTGGAGGGATTCGAACCCCCGACCAATGGCTTCGGAAGCCACTACTCTATCCGGCTGAGCTACAGGCGCACGGTGCAAGCGCCGCACCACGATCGTGGCGGGGCGGCCGCAGATTGTAGCGGAAACGGCCGGCGGGGAGAGATGCGTGATGGGCGCGATGGCGGTGGAGAGACGAAGGCGGCAAATCGCGGCCCCCGGCGTTACCGGGACGACGGTGAAGGCGGTGGCAGGTCGCGGTCACGCCTTGAGCCCAGCGACGCGCAGTGCGTCGTGGGCTTCGGCTGGCCCGCTTGGAACGCGCCCTCACCCCAACCCCTCTCCCGGGGGAGAGGGGCTTGAAGCGGCGCTTCGGGCCCGCGCGGCGTGTCTTGTCGCCTGCCTGGCCACAGCTCGCTTTCTTGCTCGTGCCTCGGCGACAACTCGTTCCCTACTCGGCGCGGCTCATGTCCGTGAGGGGGCACCGGCTGGTTGAGCGGAGTGCGGAGCCCTTCGGTGAGGTGGCGTTTGCCGGATCGGCTGGTGGGTCTGGCGCGCGGAACGTGCCCTCACCCCAACCCCTCTCCCGGTGGGAGAGGGGCTTGAAGCGGCGCAGCAGGCGGGGCGCGGCGTGTCTTGTCGCCGCCTTGTCTCCGACCTGTTTGTTACTGGCTGACCCCAGCTCGCCGCCGGGGATGCGAGGCGCGATACAGGCTTGGCGTCGGGCGCCCGTATGTCCCTGGCTGCAGCCCGATGCGGCGGCGCGTTAGCGCGAGGGCGTGGCCGATGGCGTGGGCGCCGCCTCGGGCGCAGGGGCTACCGGCGCGGGTGCCGCCGGGGCCTGGGGATCATCGGCCGGTATGGAGGGAGGCGAGGCCTGCCCCCGCTCGTCCGGACTGCTCGCAGGCGCGGTGGCGCCGGATTCGCCAGGCGTCGCTCCGGAAGACGCGTCTTCGGGCCCGGTGGGCGCGGACGCAGGCGGCGTGCCGTTCGATTGGACCGGCGAAGCCCCGGGCCGGGCAGTGGCCCGAGGGGTCGGCGTGGTTGCAGGCGGCGCGTCCTGCACGCGTCCCTGCGCGGCCGGCACCCAGGGCTTCTTCAACTCTGCCAGCGCGGCGCTGATCGGGCCCTCGCCGGGCAGGGCCTCGCCGCCGGTGGAGCCGTCTTCCTCGTCGCCCTGCAGATGGCCCGGCAGGTTGGCTTCGGTGTACATGGTGGCGGCGCGCGGTGCATCGGGGTCGGCGCTGGCCGCGCCATCCGGACGCAGGGTGACATCGGGATCGATGCCGCGGGCCTGGATCGAGCGGCCGCTCGGCGTGTAGTAGCGCGCGGTGGTGAGCTTGACCGAATCGCCGTTGTCGAGCGGCAGCACGGTCTGCACCGAGCCCTTGCCGAAGGTGCGGCTGCCGATGACGCGGGCACGGTTGTTGTCGCGCAGGGCGCCGGCGAGCACTTCGGAGGCACTGGCCGAGCCGACGTCGACGAGGACGACCACCGGTGCGCCGTCGAGCAGGTCGCCGGGGGATGCGCTGAACTCGGCATCGCTGATCGGGATGCGGCCGCGGGTGCTGACGATCTTGCCCTCGTCGAGGAGGTCGTCGGCGATCTGCACCGCGGAGGTCAGCAGGCCGCCCGGATTGCTGCGCAGGTCGATGACCAGGCCGCGCAGTTTGCCGCCGGCCTGCTGCTTGAGTTCGCTGACGATGCGGCTGAAGTCCGCGGCGGTATCCACCTGGAACTGGCTGAGCCGGACGTAGGCATACCCGGGCTCGAGCATGCGGCCGCGCACGCTGACCACCCGGATGGTCTCGCGGTCGACGCGGATCTCCAGCGGCGCGGTTTCGCCATCGCGGAGCACGCCGATCATTACCGAGGTGCCCGGCGCGCCGCGCAGTGGGCCGGGGCCTTCTCTGTCGGACGGGGTGAGCGTACGACCGTCGACACTGATGATCACGTCGCCCGCGCGGATGCCGGCCTTGGCCGCCGGCGTGCCGTCGATCGGCGCGATGACGCGCATGCTGCCGTCGCCCAGATACATCACCTCGACGCCGATGCCGTCGTAGGCGCCCTCGGTGCCTTCGTCGAAGGCCGTCGCGGTGTCCTTCTCCATGTAGACGCTGTGCGGATCGAGATCGAGCAGCAGGCCGCGGATCGCCGACGTCATCAGCTTGCGGTCTTCGACCGGCTCGACATAGGCCTCGCGCACGGCGTTGAACACGCCGACGTAGCGGCGGATCTCCTGCAGCGGCACGCGGCTGGAGGCGTGGTCGATGGCGGCGGGATCATCGCTCGCGGCGACGTCGGCCTCTTCATCGGAACCCGCCATCGGGGCATCGCCCGGGCTCTGGACCTGTGGTGGTCCGTCGGCCTGCGGGGACGGCGCCGGCTGCGTCTGGTCCTGCGCGGTCTGCGCGAACGCGGCCGGCGCCAGCAGTGCAAACAGGGCCAGCGCCAATGAATTCGCGCGCATGCATGGACTCCGGGAAAGGCGGGAAACACGCGTGGATGCGTGCCAATCGATTATGCGGGCAGCCTGTGTGAATGGGTTGAACGGTGCTCGGGATGTTCAGTTCTGCGGTAAGTGGCGCGCGCCGCGGGCGCTGCGGATTCGGGTCGGTGGTTGCGAAGGGGTGATGCCGGGTTGGCACGTGTGGATCGTCTTCGCGCTGACACCGCTGTGCCGCGCGATCGAAGGCGCGTGGTGGGGAGCTGCGGTCGGCTGCCCTCACCCCAACCCCTCTCCCGGAGGGAGAGGGGCGTGCATGGCGCGCGGTGAGGGGGCTGCGGTCGGCGGCCCTCACCCCAACTCTTCCGGGGGAGAGGGGTCTGGATGGCGCGTGGGCGGGGCGGGCTGCAAACGGCTGCCCTCACCCCAACCCCTCTCCCGGGGGGAGAGGGGCTTGCATGGCGCGCGGTGAGGGGGCTGCGGTCGGCTGCCCTCACCCCGCCCCTCTCCCGGAGGGAGAGGGGCTTGGATGGCGCGCGGTGAGGGGGCTGCGGTCGGCTGCCCGCACCCCAACTCTTCCGGGGGGAGAGGGGCTTGGATGGCGCGTGGGTCGGGTGGACAACAGTCGGCCAACCCCTCTCCCGGAGGGAGAGGGGCTTACATACGCGCGGGCTGGAAGGACAGCGGTCGTGCGCTCGCTCCAGCCCCTTCTCCGAAGGCGGCTGTCACGCGAGGCGCATAGCGGGGCTGGAACGCGGGCTGTCAGCGCAGCTTGGGGTAGGGCTTGAGCCCCTCTCCCTCCGGGAGAGGGGTTGGGGTGAGGGCGATCGTGGCCAGGATCTGTTCGAGCACGGTCTCCGTGCGCACCAGCAGATCGTGGTTCCAGAACCGCAGGACGCGGTGGCCGCGGCGCTCCAGGAACCGGGTGCGGTCGGCGTCGCGGTGGGGCTGGTGCTGGCAGCCATCGAGCTCGATGACGAGTGCGGCCTCGATGCTGAGGAAGTCGACGATATAGGGGCCGATCGGGTGCTGGCGGCGGAACTTCACCCCCAGGCGCCGGTCACGCAGGTGGAACCAGAGCAGGCGCTCGGCGTCGGTGGATTCGCGACGCAGGCTGCGGGCAAAGCGCAGTTTCGCGGGTGTGGCGCGCATCGGCGGTTCCCTGTGACCCGAATGGAAGCGTGGGCGCGCGATGCGGGCGTGTCGCTCGGAAGGCGGTGGATGCGTCTGTGGGGGTGTGGCGCGTGTTGTATGGGAATAGTCGGCTGGGCGCCCGTGCTGGCACTTGGTCGCGACCGGGCGAGCGTTGCGGTGAGCTGCCCCTCCCCCGCTCGCAGGGGGGAGAGCGACTGGATGGCGCGCGGGGGGCCAGGCGCGCTGGGGGCGGTTGCCCTCACCCCAACCCCTCTCCCGGAGGGAGAGGGGCTTTCACGGCGTACGGGTACGTGGGCGGGGAGTTGCTCTGCCGGACGCGGGGCCGGGCGCGGCGACTTGCGCGGCGGAGACGGCCGGTGGGATCGGCGAGGCTTGAGCCCTCTCCCTCCGGGAGGCTTGAGCCCTCTCCCTCCGGGAGGCTTGAGCCCTCTCCCTCCGGGAGGCTTGAGCCCCTCTCCCTCCGGAGGCTTGAGCCCCCTTCCGGAGGCTTGAGCCCTCTCCCTCCGGAGGCTTGAGCCCCCTTCCGGAGGCTTGAGCCCCTCTCCCTCCGGGAGAGGGCTGGGGTGAGGGCGTCCGCTGTCACCACCGCGTTACTGACACGGCTCTGGCGGCCGCGTCAGGATGCTGGGACTTCAGGAAGCCTGCCCGCAGCCGCGAGCCGCGCCGTCATCCAGCCCGCGGCTGACCGGCTCGCAAGCGAATCGCCGATCCAGCGCGCGAGCGGCGCGCATGCCTGGCCTCAGCGGAGCGTCAGCGCCGCTGCAACCAGGTCGCCGGATTGACCGGCGTCCCGTTCTGGCGGAGTTCGAAGTACAGCCCGCTGCGGCCCTGCCCGCCGGAATTGCCGACGCTGGCCAGGGTGTCGCCGCGGCGCACCGTATTGCCGACGCTCTTGAGCAGGCCGTCATTGTGCGCGTAGAGGCTCATGTAGCCGTTGCCGTGGTCGACGATCAGCAGCATGCCGTAGCCGGTCATCCACTCGGCGAAGACCACGGTGCCGTCGGCGACCGCCTTGACCGGCGTGCCCGCCGGGGCACCGATCAGGATGCCGGTGCTGCTGCGGCCGTCGGGCAGCTTGCCGCCGTAGGGGGTGAGCAGGCTGCCGCTGATCGGCCAGCCCAGCCCGCCGACCTGGGGCGCGGCATTGCGCGCGACCTGGGTGGGCGGACGCGGCGGCGGGCGGGGACGGCCCGCGGCTGCGGCCTCGCGGGTTTCGCGCGCTTCACGTTCGCGCGCGGCGGCTGCGGCGGCGCGACGTTCGGCCTCCGCGCGGCGTGCGGCTTCGCGCAGCTGGGTAAGCACGCGCTCGAGTGAGCGCGCATCGCGACCCAGCGCCTTCTCGCGCGCGCTGCGGTCGTTGAAGCGCGATTCGATGCCCTTGACCGCCTCGGCACGTGCGATGCGATCGCGCTCGACCTTCTCCAGCTGCGCGCGTTGCTCGGCCTGCGTCGCCTCCAGTGCCGCGCGACGCTCCTGGATCGCGGCTTCGATGCCGTCGAGCTCCTGCATTTCGGCGCGCAGTTCGCCGATGCGCGTGCTGCGCTGCTGCTGCAGGTAGCGGTGGTAGGTCAGCAGACGGCCGGCGTCGGCCACGCGGTCCTGGGCGAGCATCAGCTTGAGCGCGGCTTCGTCGCCGACCGTGTAGGCCGCGCGCAGCAGCGAGGCGAGTTCCTGGCGGCGGGTCTCCACGGTGGATTCGAGTTCCACCCGGCGCGCCTGGAGCTTTTCCAGCGCGATCTGTTCCTCGGCGAGCCTGACCCGCGTCTCGCGCAGCGCGCGCGTGGACACATCGACCTGTTCGTCGGCCGCGCGCAGGTCCCGCGCGGCCTTGCCGCGCTGGCCTTCAAGCCGGCGTCGCTCGGCAGCGACATCGCGCAGTTCCTTGCGCACGCGCTCGAGCCGGCGCTCGGTCTCGCGACTGCTCTGCGCCGATGCCTCGAACACGGGCAGCGCCGCGACCAGCAGCGCGACCAGCAGCAGCGCGCGGCCGCGGGGCATGTCAGCCAGCGGCCTGCAGCAGGCTGCGGCCGGTCATCTCGGCTGGCGGTGCAACGCCCAGCAGATCGAGGATCGTCGGCGCGAGATCGCGCAGGGCGCCACCGCGGCGCAACGGCACGTCGCGGCTGCCCACATAGATCAGATCCACCGGACCCACCGTATGCGAGGTATGCGGCTCGCCGGTTTCCGGGTCGCGCATCATCTCGACATTGCCGTGGTCGGCGGTGATCAGCAGCTCGCCGCCGCGCTCGCGCACGACCTCGACGATCTCGCCCACCGCGCGGTCGACGGTCTCGACGGCCTTGATCGCCGCTTCCAGTATCCCGCTGTGGCCGACCATGTCCGGATTGGCGAAGTTGCAGATCACCACGTCGAAGCGTTCGTCGCGCACCGCCTGCACGAGCCGCTCGCAGACTTCCGGCGCGCTCATTTCCGGCTGCAGATCGTAGGTGGCGACCTTCGGACTCGGCACCAGGATGCGCTCCTCGCCCGGATACGGAGTCTCGCGGCCGCCGCTGAAGAAGAACGTCACGTGCGCGTACTTCTCGGTTTCGGCGATGCGCAGCTGGGTCAGGCCATTCGCACCGAGCACTTCGCCGAGCGTGTTGGTCAGGTTGTCGGGCTGGAATGCGAGCGGCGCCGGCAGGCGCGCGTCGTATTCGGTCAGGCAGACGAACCGCGCGAGTTGCGGGCGGCGGGCCTGGAAGCCGGTGAACGCGGGATCGACGAATGCCGCGGTGAGCTGTCGCGCGCGGTCGGCGCGGAAGTTCATGAAGACCACGGCGTCACCGTCAGCCATCGGCGTTGCACCATCGATGACGGTGGGCATCACGAATTCGTCGTTCTCGTCACGCGCATACGCCGCCTGCAATGCAGCAACCGCATCGGGCGCGTGATACGGGGACTCGGCCTCGACGATCGCATCCCAGGCCTTGCGCACGCGCTCCCAGCGCTGGTCGCGGTCCATGGCGTAGTAGCGCCCGGACACGCTGGCGACGTGGGCGTTGCCGAGCGTGGCGCAGCGCGCCTGCAGCGCGCGCAGGCTCGGTTCGGCCGACCGTGGCGGCATGTCGCGCCCGTCGGTGAAGGCATGGACGGCAACGCGCGCAACGCCACGCCGCGCGGCCAGATCGAGCATCGCCAGCAGGTGCGCCTCGTGGCTGTGCACGCCGCCGGGCGACAGCAGGCCCATCACATGCAGGGTGCCGCCATTGGCGCGCACCGCATCGCAGGCGGCCAGCAGCTCGGCGTTGTCGAAGAAGCTGCCGTCCTCGATGGCCGCATCGATGCGGGTCAGGTCCTGGTAGACGATGCGGCCAGCGCCGATGTTCATGTGGCCGACTTCGGAGTTGCCCATCTGCCCATCGGGCAGGCCGACATGACGGCCTTCGGTATGGATCAGCGTGCTCGGGTGCTGGGCGAGCAGACGCCGCCAGTTGGGAATGTCGGCGAGGGCCAGCGCGTTGTCGCGCGGATCGTCGCGGTGCCCCCAGCCATCGAGGATCAGCAGGACGACCGGGCGGGGACGGGAAGCGCTAGCGGCATGAGGCACGACGTTCGACCCAGTGACCAAAGACAGATGCGATTGTAGCGAAGCAGGGGCAAGCTACCGTCGACAGGCCACCGCCTGCCCTTTCACCCAGGAGATCCACATGTCCCGTTTCCAAGTCCGCGGTCGCTGCGCCCCCCTGCTGCTCGCGGCCGCACTCGCGCTGGCGACCGGTGCCGCGTTCGCGCAGTCGGACATCTCCAAGGTCAACGGCGCGGTGGAAGCCGAGGCGGGACAGACCTATCGCGACCTCAGCACGGTCAACGGTGGCATCCGGATCGGCGACGGCGCCACGGCGCGTGACGTGGACACGGTCAACGGGGGCGTCCGCGCCGGCGACGACGTCACGCTCGGCCAGGTCGAGACCGTCAACGGTGCGATCGAGCTGGGCGCCCGCGCCCAGGCCCGCTCGCTGGAGAGCGTCAACGGCGGCGTCCGTGTCGGCACCGATGCGAAGATCGGCGGCAATATCGAGAGCGTCAGCGGCGGCGTATTCGTCGACCGCGGCGGCCGCGTGGACGGCAACGTCTCGACGGTCAACGGCGCCATCGGCGTGGTCGGCACCGAGATCACCGGCGACATCAAAACGGTCAACGGCGACATCACCGTCGGCGCCGGCTCGCACGTGCGTGGCCGGGTCGTGGTGGACAAGCCCTCCTCGAACTGGTTCCCGGTGACGATCAGCCGCCGCAGCCCGCGCGTGATCATCGGGCCCGACGCGATCGTCGACGGGCCGCTGGAGTTCAAGCGCGAAGTCACGCTGTACGTGCACACCAGCGCCAGGACCGGCGCGATCAGTGGCGCCACCGCGGTGCCCTACGACAGCGCGCGCGCGCCGCAGGAGTAGGACGCATCTCGGCGGGTGACCGGAAGGACGGAAGTCTTCGCCGCACCCGATACCGGTCGCCGCATGCGGACCGCTACTCGCGGAACAGCGGCTCCAGACTGGAACGCGACAGCGGCACGAAGCGGTAGCGCCGTTCGCCGTACCGCAGGCTGACCTCGTAGTCCTGCGGGTTCTGCCACAGGGCATCGTCGATCGGGGCGGGTGCGCCCTCGTCGCGTTTCGTCACATCGACCATCACCGGCGGCGCTCCGCCCTGCTGCTGGATGGCGAGGAACGCGTCGATTTCCTGCCGCTGCTGCGCAGCCGTCGTCGCCGTGGTGACCCGGGCCCATGCGGTGTCGGCTGCTGCATCGTGCGTCATCTCGTCTCCGCTACGTCCGCTGCCACATGCGCTCGACAGCAGACCTGCCGCCAGCAGGCAGCCCGCGAGTGCCCTCCGGAAGATGCTGCGCTGGAGATCGGCCGGCATGATCGCGTCAGTTGTTCCGGTTGACCCACGCTTCCACGAGATCCATATGCCGGTCACGCACGTCCATGCCGGTGTGCATGATGCTGTCGGTGTCGTTCTGCGCCTCGGGACCACCCTTGCCATTGTATTCGTCGGGCAGGCCGATCATGTGGCCGAACTCGTGGGCTGCACCGACCTGCGGATCGCTGGCGCCCTTGCTCACCGGATTGACGTCCTCGCTGTCGAAGCGACCGGTGTTCTGGCCGGGAACGACGTAACTCTGGCTGAAGCCGCCGGCGTCGATCTTGACGACCTCGATGCTCCAGTTCTCGCTGGTGTCGAGCACGTCGCGTACGCCGCCGAAGAAGCCGCCTGGGCGCTCGCCCACATCGAGTTTGATGTCCAGCGTGATCTGCTCGCCGTTGTCGTCGGTGAACGTATGGCCGTGCCAGGCGGCCTCGACCGCCGCCGTGTAGTCGTCGATGAACTGCTGCCTTTCCGCGGCGGTCCATCGTTGCCCATCCGGGCCTTCGGTGAAGTCGAACTCGATCTTCATGTCGAGTTCGAGCGCGAAGCTGCCGTCGGGCTCCCGGTACAGCTGCAGGTCGTACGCGTCGCGCACGCCGCCGGCGGTGACGCTGTCCTCCGAGGCCACCAGTTCGCGTTCGGCGGAGCCTGTTGCTGTGGCGCCCGCGATTGCCCCCAGCATGCGGCGGACGCCTTCCGACACCGATGTCCGGTCACTGGCGCAGGGCAGCGCCTGGAACGCTCCGGCCCGCAACAGCGAAGCTGCCGACCAGGCGCGCAGTTCGGGGTTGCGGGATGCGATGGCGTCCAGCATGGCGGAGCCTCGATCGCGGATGCGCGTGTCTACCGGGACGCTGCGCCCGACCCGCACTGCGGCCAAGCTGGGGCGCACCGAGGTGCGGGGGCGCCTCTGGCTGAACGCACGTATAGTGCGGCCTCCACGATTTTCGGAGGTTCCAGGATGCGCAAACCCCTTCTTCTGCTGGCATTGCCGGCCGCGCTGGCGTTGGCCGGTTGCGGTGACCGGGATGCCGCGCAGACGGCAGCCACGCCCGCTGCCGACGCCCCGGCCGAACACACGTTCTCCCCCGCGATCAACGGCGAGGACTTCGGCGAGATGGTGCGCATGCTTGCCTCCGACGAGTTCGAAGGTCGCGCGCCCGGTACCGCCGGCGAAGACAAGACGGTCGAGTACATCAAGGCCCAGTTCGAGCGCATCGGCCTGCAGCCGGGCGGCGACAACAACAGCTGGTACCAGACGGTGCCGATGGTCGAGACCTCGGCCGATCCCTCGACCGTGCTGCGCCTGAACACCAGCGCCGGCGCCCGGGAGCTGAAGTTCGGCGAGGACATGGTGATCGCCACGCGCAGCGGCCGCACCGACGTCAACGTCGCCGACAGCGAACTGGTGTTCGTGGGCTACGGCGTCGATGCGCCGGAGCAGAACTGGAACGACTACGACGGCCTCGACGTCAAGGGCAAGACGGTCGTCATGCTGGTCAATGATCCGGGCTTCCACGCCAACGACGCGACGCTGTTCGACGGCGAGAAGATGACCTACTACGGTCGCTGGACGTACAAGTTCGAGGAAGCCGCGCGCAAGGGCGCGGTGGCCGCATTGATCATCCACGACACCCCGGGCGCCTCCTACGGGTGGGATGTGGTGAAGAACTCCTGGTCGGGCCCGCAGTTCGACCTGCGCACCGAGGACGATCCCGAACCGCGCCTGCCGGCGCAGGGCTGGATCACCGGCGACGTGGCGAAGCAGCTGTTCGCCGATGCCGGGCTGGATCTCGACGCGCAGATCAAGGCCGCCAACACCCGCGGCTTCAAGCCGGTGCCGCTCAAGGCGACGGTCGGTTTCGACCTCAAGAGCACGATCGCCGAGAAGAGCTCGCGCAACGTGATCGGCATCCTGCCGGGCACCGAGGCGCCGGAGCAGGCGGTCCTGTACCTGGCGCACTGGGATCACCTGGGCAAGCACGAGGGCGAAGGCGCGGACGGCGACACGATCTACAACGGCGCGATCGACAACGCCACCGGCGTGGCCGGCATCATCGAGATCGCCGAGCAGTTCGCGACCACCGATCCCAAGCCCAAGCGCTCGGTGGTCTTCGTTGCGGTCACGCTCGAGGAATCGGGCCTGCTCGGCAGCAAGTACTACGTGGCGCAGCCGACGATCGATCTCGCCCAGACCGTGGCCGTGATCAACCTCGACGCCATGAGCGTTGCCGGGCCGTCGCGGGACTTCGTCGTGACCGGCCAGGGCAACTCGGAACTCGAGGACATCCTCAAGACCTTTGCCGACCAGCAGAACCGCACCCTGGTGCCGGAAGGCAACACGGCCGGTGGCTTCTACTTCCGCTCCGACCACTTCAACTTCGCCAAGGCCGGCGTGCCGGCGCTGTATGCCAAGGGCGGCAACGACCTCGTCGACGGCGGCACCGCCGGTGGCAAGGCCGCGACCGACGATTACGCCAAGCGTTATCACCAGCCCGGCGACGAGTACAACCCGGAGTGGAACCTCGACGGCGTGGTGCAGGATCTCGAGGCGCTCTACGGCGTAGGCCGCACCCTGGCCGATGGTGACCAGTGGCCGACCTGGTACGAGGGCAATCCGTTCAAGGCCGCGCGCGACCAGATGCGCAGCGAAGCGGGCGCTCCCTGACCGGCCCGTAGGATTCGCTCATCGAAGAAGGCGGCGACAGCAATGTCGCCGCCTTTTTTCTTGGGTCAGCGACGCGCTCTCCGTATGCGGGCCTCGCCGAAGCGCCGTCGGTTCCGCCGCGTCGCCAGCATCCGCCCGACCCGCGCTTCTTCCGCGTGGCGAGTTCGAGCGGACTGTGGGCGCGCCGCTGCCGGAGGTTCCCGTCGTCGCCACTGCGCTCCGGAGAACGCGGATGCCGTGTCCCGCGCATTGGCCCGCTCCGGCCGGAGCGGCGCGCGGATCGGCAGCGCGCCGGGCGCGCCTGCCCCGGGGACGCCGCTCGCATCTTCGTGCGATAAGGCACCAGCCTCCATCCGACACGAGACCACCCGATGACCCTGTCCACCGCCTACTGGTGCGTGCTGACTGCCGCACTGCTGCCTTACCTGTGGGTCGCGCTCGCCAAGGCATCGGCGCCGCGCTACGACAACCGCGATCCCCGTGGCTGGATCGCCCAGCAGCAGGCCCCCCGGGTGAAACGCGCCTACAACGCCCACTCCAACGCCCTCGAGGCCTTCGCGCCGTTCGCGGCCGGCGTGGTGCTGGCGCAACTGGCGGGCGTGGCGCACGCGCATATCGCGGCGCTGGCGCTGGTGTTCGTGGCGCTGCGCGTGGTGCACGGCGTGGCCTATGTGGCCGATCTCGCGCCGCTGCGCAGCCTGGCATGGTTTGGCGCACTGGCCTGCGTCATCGCGCTGCTGGCCCAGGCGGCGCGGTCGATCGCTTGAGCGGCGCTACCGACCCGCGCCCGGTGCTGGCGCTGTTCGATTTCGACGGCACCATTACGACACGCGAGACCCTGCCCGACTTCCTGCGCCTCGCCACGCCTGCCCGGCGTCGCGCCTGGGGCGCGCTCCTGTTCGCGGTGCCGCTGCTGGCGTACCGGCTGAAGCTGCTGCCGGTGCACCTGTTTCGCGCCTGGCTGATCCGCTACGCATTCCGTGGCCTGCCGCGCGCGGACATCGAGCTGGCCGGATGCCGGTTCGCGCATGAGGTCCTGCCAGGGCTGGTGCGGCCGGACATGCAGGCCGCCATCGATGCGCATCGCGCGGCCGGCGATACCGTGGTCGTGGTGTCGGGCGGGTTCGACGTCTATCTGGCGCCCTGGTGCGCCGCGCAGGGGATCGAACTGATGTGCTCGTCGCTGGAATCGCGCGGTGGCGTGCTCACCGGCCGCTACGCAGGCGCGCAGTGCGTGGCCGCGGAGAAGGCCCGACGCGTCCGCGCGCGCTACGACGTAGCCCGGTATCGCGAAATCCACGCCCATGGCGACACGCACGAGGATCTGGCGCTGCTTGCACTGGCCCGGTACGCGACCTATCGCGGCGCGCCATGGATCGGGCGCGGATGAGGATCCGCCGGCTGCATCGATGCAGCGCCCGCCGGGTGCCCGACTGCTGATTCCTGCGCGGCACCAGATGCCGCCGGTTGTAGACGAACAGCACAAACATGATCGCCAGCTGCCCAAGACCAACGGCAATGGAGGGCCCATAAAATGGAGGGCCCATAAAAAGCCGCCCGCCCCCCGGGGGAGGGGCGGGCGGCAAATGGACCGGCTCTGGAGAGAGAGAGAGCGACCGAACGCCCTCAAGGGGCTGGCGTTCGGGACGTCACCGGTCACATGGGCACGCGTGTCTTTCTGCGGATCAGTGGATTCAGGTATCGCTTGCGGCACTGCCGGCGGTGGTCGGCGTTGACGCTGGGTCGGTGGTCGGATCGGTCGGCGGCTGCGGCATCGGATCCATCGTCGGATCGGTCGGCGGCGGCATGCTCGGGTTGGTGGGCGGCGGCATGCTCGGATCGACCGGCGTCGGGCTTGTCGGATTGGTGCTCGGAGGCGGCGTCACCGGCTCGTTCGCGGGGTGGGCCGGAGCGGGCGCGGAATCGGTTGTGGGCGCCGCCGGGGTGGTTGCCGGTGTGTCGGCAGGCCGGTTGTCGTTGCAGGCGGCAAGCGCGAGGCTGATCGCGGCTGCCATCGGAAAAAGAATATGCCGCATCGGAATCTCCTCGTCTGATCTCGGCCCCAGCATGGCGGTGGACATGTAGCCCCTGTGTCGTGAGATACGTGCATTTTTCGTTATCCGGTGCTCAGGAACGCCGATCCGATCGCAAATCTGGACATTGCCTGTCGCGGCGGAACTGCCGCTGCACTCGACAATGCCATCACACCAGGCTTTTAAGCTTGGGCGATGGCCATGCGCGAACCTGCTCCCGCCGACGCACGTGTGGCACTCGATGCACGGCAACACGATCTTGCGCGGCGCTTCGATGCGGTGCGTGCCCGTACCGCCACGCTCGCCGCGCCGATCAGTGCCGAAGACGCGATGGTCCAGAGCATGGAGGACGCCAGTCCGACCAAATGGCACCTCGCGCACACCACATGGTTCTTCGAGCGCTTCGTGCTGGCCGAAATGCCGGAACATCACGCCTTCGATCCGGCCTGGGACTACCTGTTCAACAGCTACTACCAGGGCGTCGGGCCGATGCATGCACGTCCCAAGCGCGGGCTGCTGTCACGGCCTACGCTGTCGCAGGTCGCCGCATATCGCGATACGGTCGAAACGCGGGTGCGCGAGCAACTCCGGCGGGGCACGATGGCTGCGCACCTGCTCGATATCGTCGAACTCGGCCTGCAGCACGAACAGCAGCACCAGGAGCTGCTGCTGACCGACATCAAGCACGCGTTCTTCAGCAATCCGCTGCATCCTGCCTATCGCGACGATCTGCCGGTGACGCGCGGCGAGGCCGCCGGCCTGCGCTGGATCGCGCGGTCGGAGTCCATCGCGCAGATCGGACACGCCCCGTGGCCCGGTGCTTGCGGATTCGCCAGCGACAACGAATCGCCCCGTCATCGCGCGCTGGTGCCGGCGCATGCGCTGGCCAGCCGCCCGGTGAGCAACGCGGACTTCCGCGCCTTCATCGCCGACGGGGGTTACCGCACGGCCGCCGTCTGGCTCAGTGCGGGCTGGGACACGGTACGGGCTCGCGGCTGGTCGCGGCCGCTGTACTGGAACGCCGGGATGGATGCGGAGTTCACGCTCGCCGGCTGGCGTGAGCTCGACCCGGAGGCACCGGCCTGCCACCTGAGCTACTACGAAGCCGAGGCGTTCGCCCGCTGGGCCGGTGCGCGCCTGCCCACCGAGTTCGAGTGGGAACAGGCGGCGCAGGCGCTTCCGGTCGCCGGCAACTTCGTCGACAGCGATCATCTGCATCCCCACGCTGCACCATGCGCATCGACCGGCCTGCAGCAGATGTTCGGCGACGTGTGGGAATGGACATCGAGTGCGTACACCGCCTACCCCGGCTATCGCCCATGGCCCGGCACGCTCGGCGAATACAACGGCAAGTTCATGGATGCCCAGTGGGTGCTGCGCGGCGGCAGCTGCGCGACGTCCGCCGACCACATGCGCGCCAGCTACCGCAACTTTTTCCCGTCCGACGCGCGCTGGCAGTTCGCCGGCCTGCGCCTGGCCAAGGATTCCGCATGAATGCCGCCATCGCGCGCGCCCGCGCGCAGGCCGCCCTGACCGATCTGCGTCCGCAACCCGACGACATCGCCGCCGATGCCATCAACGGGCTGTCACGCACGCCCAAGTCGTTGCCGTCGAAGTATTTCTACGATGCTGAAGGCTCGCGCCTGTTCGAGGCGATCACGCGGCAGCCGGAGTACTACCTCACCCAGGTGGAGCTGGCGCTGATGGAATCGCGCATGCCGTCGGTCGCCGCGGCAGTCGGCAGCGGCGCGCATGTGGTCGAGTTCGGCAGCGGCAGTGGGCGCAAGACCGAACTGTTGCTCGAAGGCCTGGAGGCGCCGGTCGCCTACACGCCGATCGAGATCTCGCGCACCGCACTGATGGACAGCGTGACCCGACTTGGCCAGCAGTTCCCGGAGGTCGAAATGCTGCCGGTCTGCGCCGACTTCACCGGGCCCGTCCCGCTGCCCCCCGCCTCGCGGCACGTGCAGCGCACCCTGGTGTTCTTCCCGGGCTCGACACTGGGAAACTTCTTCGAAGGCGATGCCGTGCGCCTGCTGGCTTCGATGCGCGGGACCATGGGCGAGAACGGCCGCGCCCTGATCGGTATCGATCTGGACAAGGATGCCGCGGTGCTGGACGCGGCCTACAACGACCGCGCCGGGGTCACCGCCGCCTTTACCCTGAACCTGCTGGCGCGGCTCAACCGGGAGATCGGCAGCGACTTCGATCTCGACGGCTTCGGTCATCGCGCGGCCTATTCGCGCGAGCGCATGCGCATCGAGACCGCGCTGGTCAGCACACGCGCGCAGTCGGTGCGGATCGGCGAGCGGCGCTTCGACTTCGCGCAAGGCGAGGCGATCGAGGTCGAGATCAGCCAGAAGTACACCGATGCCTCGTTCGCGGCGTTGACCGTGCAGGCGGGGCTGGAGGTCATCGACGGCTGGAACGATGCGCAAGACCGCTTCGGCCTGCGTCTGCTGCGACCGCGCTGAGATCCCGGCCGTCGGCGATGCGACCATCGCCGCGGTGATCCGCGCCCTGCTGGCCGCGCGCGGACCCGCCGCATCGATCTGCCCGTCGGAGGTCGCCCGCCGCCCGCCTGCCGACGCCAACTGGCGCGATGCGATGCCCGAGGTGCGCCGGGTCGCGCGCGCGCTCGCGCAGGCAGGAGAAATCGTGATCACCCGGGGTGAGGCCGCCCTCGATCCTGCGGCCCCATTGAGCGGCCCGATCCGGCTGCGGCGCGGGCCGCGGGCAGACACGGGCGGCGCGGGGCGATGACCCCGGCAGGCGTGGCGTATCGTGTCGCACATGCCGCCTTCAGACGCCCCGCACGACCGCCCGTTCGCCCCTTCGTGCGAACGCAACCGGGCACCGATCCTCGAGGTCCTGCAGACGTACTTCCGCGACCGGCACGCGGTGCTGGAGATCGGCAGCGGCACCGGCCAGCACGCGGTGCATTTCGCCGAAGCGATGCCCTGGCTGCAGTGGCAGTGCAGCGATCGCGCACAGCAGCTGGCGGGCATCACCCGATGGCTGGACGCGGCGGGGCTTGCGAACACGCCCGCGCCCGTTGTGCTCGACGTCGCCACCGGGCCCTGGCCGCGCCCGCCGGCCGGGCTCGCCGCATTCGACGCGGCGTTCACCGCCAACACCCTGCACATCATGTCCTGGCCCGCGGTCGAAGCCTGCTTTGCCGGTCTCGATACCGCGCTCGCGGCCGATGCGACGCTGGTGGTCTACGGGCCGTTCAACGTCGGCGGTACCTACACCAGCGACAGCAACCGCGACTTCGACGGCTGGCTCAAGGCCCGCGACCCCGACTCGGGGATCCGCGACCTCGAAGCGGTCGACGCCCTCGCCGCGAAGATCGGCCTGCACCTGCGCGACGACATCGCGATGCCGTCGCACAACCGCTGCCTGGTGTGGCGGCGGCAACCGATGCGCTGAAGCTGCGACGAGTTCCCGCGTCGTCGCGGGTGACGACGCCCGACCAGCGGGCGTCGCACGGTTAGTAAGGCGCGTGCCTCAGGCGGCCTGCACGATCCGCAGCGGATTCTTCCACTCGGCCAGCAGTTCGGCCTCGCGCGCCTTGGCAGACGCCAGGTGCGCCTCCTTGACGTGTCCGTAGCCGCGGATGTGTTCCGGCACACTGGCGATCTCCGCAGCCAGATCGACGTTGCCGCCGTCGAGTGCGTCGAGCAGACCGCCGACGGTCGCTTCGTACTCGCTGATCAGCCGCCGCTCCATCTTCCGCTCCTGCGTATAGCCGAAGATGTCGAACGCGCCGCCACGCAGGAAGCGCAGCTTCGCCAGCACGCCGAAGGCCTTGAACATCCACGGGCCGTATTCGCGCTTGACCAGCTCGCCCTTGTCGTTCTTCTTCGCCAGCAGCGGCGGCGCGAGATGGAAGCGCACGGTGTAGTCGCCCTCGAACTGCTGCTCGAGCTTTCGCTTGAAATCACCGCTGGTATAGAGCCGCGCGACCTCGTACTCGTCCTTGTAGGCCATCAGTTTGAACAGGTAACGCGCGGCGGCTTCCGACAGTGCGCTCGAGCCGGGCGCGCGGGCATGCTCGGCATCACGCACGCGCTGCACGAAATCGGTGTAGCGCTTCGCGTAGGCGGCGTCCTGGTAATCGGTGAGGAACGCGCTGCGGCGCGCAACCAGTTCGTCGAGCGAACGCGACAGGCGCGCATCGTCGAGCGGCAGGAAGGCGACGTTGTCGTTGCCGCCGTGCTCGGGCACATGGCGCAGGTCGGACTCGTTGCGGGTCACGCGCGGCGCGGAGGTCGCGCCCCATTCGCTGGTTTCCCATTCGCCAGGCGGCAGCACCGGCAGCTCGTGGACGGTGCGTTCGGCCGCGGTCGGGGCATTGCGCACCAGACCTGCGGCGGCGTTGACCGCGTCGATGTCGACCACGGCCAGGCGGCCCCAGGCGAACGCGGTCTTGTTCATCTCGACCGCGGCGCCGTTGAGTTCGACCGCGCGCATGATCGCGTCCAGCGAGATCGGCACCAGGCCGCGCTGCCAGGCGAAGCCGAGGATGAAGAGGTTGGCCGCGATCGCATCGCCCATTAGTGCGGTCGCGATCTGGGTGGCGTCGATCTGCAGCGGCGCCCTGCCGCCGAGGGCATGCCCGATCGCAGCGACGATGTCGGCGGCCGGGAACTGCATGTCCGGGCGCGTGGTGAACGTGCCCGGCATCGCCTCGTAGGTGTTGAGCACGACCTGGGTGCGGTCGCCGCGGATCTTCGACAGCGTCCAGTAGTCGTTGACGACGACCATGTCGCAGCCGAGCACGAGATCCGCCTCACCGGCGGCGATGCGCACCGCGTGGATGTCGGCAGGCGTCTTCGCGAAGCGGATGTGGGTGGTCACTGCGCCGCCCTTCTGGGCGAGGCCGGTCTGGTCGAGCACGCTCGAGCCGCGCCCTTCCAGATGCCCGGCCATGCCGAGCAGCGCGCCGATCGTCACCACGCCGGTGCCGCCGACGCCGGTGATCAGGATGTTCCAGGGCTGCGACAGATCGCTGGCGAATGTCGGCATCGGCAGGTTGGCCAGCTTCTCGGCCGCCGACACCCGGCTCTTATCCGGCTTGCCGCCCTTGCGCGGCGCGCCGCCATGGACGGTGACGAAACTCGGACAGAAGCCCTCGACGCAGGAGTAGTCCTTGTTGCAGTTGCTCTGGTCGATCTGGCGCTTGCGACCGAATTCGGTTTCCTTGGGCAGCACCGAGACGCAGAACGACTTCTTGCCGCAATCGCCGCAGCCTTCGCAGACCAGCGAATTGACCACCACGCGCTTCTGCGGATCGGCGATCTTGCCGCGCTTTCGGCGGCGGCGCTTTTCGGTGGCGCAGGTCTGGTCGAAGATCAGCACGCTGGTGCCCTTCACCTCGCGCAGGCGCTTCTGCACCGCGTCGAGGTCGCGGCGGTCATGGAACTCGACGCCGGAGGGAAAGATCTCGGGCTTGGACCACTTGCCGATGTCGTCGCTGACGAGCGCGATGACCTCGACGCCCTCGCTGCGCACCTGGTGGGCGATCTGCGGCACGGTCAGCGTGCCGTCCACCGGCTGGCCACCGGTCATCGCGACCGCGTCGTTGTAGAGGATCTTGTAGGTGATGTTGACGCCGGCGGCGACCGACTGGCGGATCGCCAGCGAGCCGCTGTGGAAGTAGGTGCCGTCGCCGAGGTTCTGGAACACGTGCGGCGTATCGGTGAATCCCGCCTGCCCGCACCAGGTGACGCCTTCGCCGCCCATCTGGGTGAAGGTGTCGGTGTCGCGGTCCATCCACGTGACCATGTAGTGGCAGCCGATGCCGGCCAGAGCGCGCGAGCCTTCGGGCACCTTGGTCGAGGTGTTGTGCGGGCAGCCGGAGCAGTAGTGCGGCACGCGCGGGAACTGCGCCCGCGGCAGCGCCAGCTCGCCCTCCTTGGCCTCCATCCACTGCAGCACGTCGTGCATCTTCTGCCGCTCGCTGCCCTCGCTGGGCAGATAGCGCAGGATGCGCCGCGCGATGACGCCGGCGATCGTCGCCGGCGTGAGCTCACCGGTGCTCGGCAGGATCCAGGCGCCGCTCTCGTCGTACTTGCCGACGATGCTCGGACGGCTGTTGTCAGGATTGATGCCCTCGAAGTTGTAGAACAGCTCCTTCATCTGGCCTTCGATGAAGCCGTGCTTCTCCTCGACGACCAGGATGTCCTGCAGGCCACGCGCGAAGCTGCGGATGCCGACCGGCTCGAGCGGCCAGGTCATGCCGACCTTGTAGACGCGGATGCCGAGCGCGCGGCACGCCGCCTCGTCCAGGCCGAGGTATTCGAGCGCGGTGAGCACGTCGAGATAGCTCTTGCCGGTGGTGACGATGCCGAAACGTGCGTCCGGCGTGTCGAGCACCAGGCGGTCGATCCGGTTCGCGCGCGCAAAGGCCTGGGCGGCCTTGACCGCATAGCGGTGCAGGCGCATCTCCTGGTCCATCGGCGGATCCGGCCAGCGGATGTTGAGGCCGCCCGACGGCATCTCGAAATCGTCCGGGGTGACGATCTCCAGCGCGAACGGATTCACGTCGACCGACATCGAGGATTCGACTGTCTCGGCAATCGTCTTGAAGCCGACCCAGCGGCCGGTGTAGCGCGACATCGCCCAGCCGACCAGACCCATGTCGAGGATGTCCTGGACGCCGGCCGGATTGAGGATCGGCATCATCGCGCTGGTGAACTCGCCCTCGCTGCCATGCGGCAGGGTCGAGCTGCGACAGGCGTGGTCGTCGGCCGCCAGCGCCAGCACGCCGCCGTGCCGGCCGGTGCCGGCCGCATTGCCGTGCTTGAACACGTCGCCGCAGCGATCCACACCCGGACCCTTGCCGTACCACATCGCATAGACGCCATCGACGTTGGCGCCGGGAAACAGGTTGGTCTGCTGCGTGCCCCAGACCATCGTCGCGCCGAGGTCCTCGTTGAGGCCCGGCTGGAACTTGACGTTGGCCTCGGCCAGATACTTCTTCGCGCGCCAGAGTTCGAGATCGAAGCCGCCCAGCGGCGAGCCCCGGTAGCCCGAGATGAAGCCGCCGGTGTTGAGGCCCGCGGCCGCATCGCGCAGCCTCTGCATCAACGGCAGCCGCACCAGCGCCTGCACGCCCGACAGGTAGATGCGCCCTTCCGTGCGGGTGTACTTGTGCTCGAGGCTGTAGTCGGTGTCGAGCACACCGTTGGTCAGACCCGTATGGGCCGAGGCGGGCGAGGACAGTTCGGCGGTGCTGGTCATGACGGAAACTCTGGCTTGCGCGCACGGCGCTGGCGGGCCGCGGCGGACAGTGCCGGGCGGCATGCGGGAATGGGGAGGCCCCGGGGAAAACCGCGGAATTGTACCAGCGGGGCCCCCAGCCGCCTGGCGCCGCGCGTGAACGTGGCCCCGGGACCTGCGACGCCGCGCTGGCTACAATCGGGCGGGGCCGTCACTTCTAAGACGTACAGGGGAATATTGCGATGGGATATCTGCGGAACGGCGCATGCGCGCTGGCACTGTTGCTGGCAACCACGGCAGGGGCTCAGACGCTGCCGACACCGGCCGAGTTCTACTTTGATGCGGACACGCGAACCGTCACGCCACTCGTGGCGATTGAAGGGGACGACGACCAGACCCACGCGAAGCTGATGCAGCTCGTCGACCGCAACGGACGCAACGCCGAACAGGCGCGGGCGCAACTTGCGCGGGCCCTCATGCGCTCCGGCCGTGAAGAGACCGGCCGCGCGATGTATGCGCAGGCCTTCGACGCGACCTCGAATCGCTCGCCGCTGCGCAGCGCCCTGCACTGGCACTTTGCCTGGGACCTGTATCGCCTGGGGCACCATGCCGAGGCCCTCGACCAGTGGCGCCAGGCCCTCGACGGGCGCCTGGTGCGGCCCTCGTGGGCGCCGCCGACGCTGGCAATGGCCCTGTGGTCGAACGGTCGCCGCGACGAGGCGGTGCAGTGGTACGCGGCCGCGGTGCGGACCGAGCCGACCCAGTGGAACGATCCGGCAAGTTATCCGGCGTTGTTGCCCGACTGGACTGAGGCCGAGCGCCGCACGCTCGCTGAAGTGTTCGCCGCATGGCGGGCCGCGCCGCCGGCCTGGCCCTGAGGCTTCGCGGGCGGACGCTTCCATAACCAGCGTCCGCCATTGCCGTGCGCATCGCCATGTCCGCGCCGCGGCGGATCCCACGAACCGCCACGGCGGATGGCATCGCCAGCTGCGCCACGCCCGATCCTTTGAGGGCCTGGCTGCTCATGACAACGGCGCACAGTCCGCGGGCCCTGGATGACGGCGGTCGCAGCGCGCGGGCACCGGTCGTGCGAGTGCCGGGCATACGCGCGGACATGGGTGGCCTGCGAGATCCGGGTCGTCGGGGCGCCGGGCAGGTGTGTCGCTGCGCCGCCGAGCCGGCGCCGCCTGGACGGGCCGAGCTGCTGTCAGCGAAAGACGGGGGGCGCGAGACGCGAGGCAACTACGCGCCGAGCGGCTCGGCGGCGCAAGTCGCGCCTCATATCACTCCGCGCCGGCCTCGAGCGGGACCTGGCGCGTGCGCAGCCAGGCGACCACCGCTTGCCGCTGACCTCTCGCGGCGTCATTGAGGCGGTTCGGCGGCGTCTTGAAGAAATAGCGCTGGAAGCTCGCATCCTGGCTGTTCTTCGCCAAAGGATCGGCGCCCGCTTCGAGCAGGGCCAGCACGTGATCGCCGGCGTTGATCATCGCGGCCTTGTGCAGGGGCGTGTTCCCGGTTCGATCGGGAGCGCCGGGATCGGCGCCGGCAGCGAGCAACCTGCGGAACTGCGCATCGGTGCGCGGCCCTGTCGCGCCGGCCAGTGGCGTGGCGCCGGTGATGCCGTGGCGCGCGTCGGGATCGCCGCGATTGGCGAGCAGGATCTCCAGGAATTCCGGATCGTCGGCGATTGCCGCGCCGTGCATCGCGGTCGCGCCGCCCAGTCCCGGCGCGTTGGGATCTGCCCCTGCCTGGAGCAGTGCGCGCAGCGCATCCTTGGCCTGCGCCAGCATGGCGAGCTGCAGCAGATTCACCCCCTCGTCGCCGCGCGCGTTGGGATCGGCGCCGGCATGGATCTGCGCACGCACTGCCACCGCATCGTCGGCGCCCACGGCCTGGGCCAATGCAGCGGCACTGGCATCTGAAAAAGCGGCACGAGCGTCCATGGCGTCTCCACTGCAGGCGGCGCCGGACAGCATCAGCAACAGGCTCAGGACCGCGGCGCGCATGCCGGCATTCTCACACAGCGGCGCCGGGCTTCCGTCGGCGCACCTCACCGATCAATGCGTCCAGGGTTGCTGCTGCGCCAGGGCATCGAGCACCGCGTCCTGCATGTGCTTGGCGATGCTGTGCGAAACGATCGACACCGGGTTGAAGCGGTCGAACCCCGTCAGCGGCGCCGGATCGTCCAGCACGATCTCGTGCCCGGGCGCATCGGGAATGTTGTTGATCCCCCAGATGTCCTGCTGGGCCTTGGTCAATGCCTCGCCCTCGACGTTGTAGCGCCGGATCTGACCTGCGGCGGCATCGGCCTTGGCGGCCTCGGGATCGAACCCGAGTGCGGCGACCGTGCGGTCGTGCACACCGGACGCATTGAAGGTCACGGCCGCCCCATCGACGGCCATCGCAGCAGTTGCGGCGAGTCCGCCGCCGAGCGAATGGCCCGTGATCGCAAGATCCTCGCCGTAGGCGGCGGACGCCAGCTGCGCGATCTGGACGGCTTCGTCGTACTGCTCGGAATCCCAACCCACGCCCTGGCGGAAGTTGGCACCGGTCCAGTCCTTGAGCTCGTTCGAGCCGGCGAACGCGAGGACATGGTTGCCGTCACCGTCGGTATAGATGCCGGCGCGGAAGCCCGTCTCCGGGTTGCCCAGCAGCGCCGGATCGATACCTGCAGCCATGAGGTCGCCATCGCCGACGCGGGTCCAGTTCCCCACCTGCTGCACGGCGGGATCGTAGACCGCCGCCGAAATCTGCATCAGCTCGAGGTCGATGGATTTTGCGTCCTGGCCGCGGACCTGGGCATCGAAGGATGTGGCGTTCGCCGCGTTTCCGCCCGCGGCAAACAAGGCGCCGAGCTGCGGGTGATAACCCGGCTCAAGCCGGTAGCTGCCGGTCGGCGCGGGGGCGGCTCCGCCCGCCGGCAGCGCTCGCAACGCCTCGGATGGCGAGAACGCCTGGAGATTCGAATGCGAGACACTCGACGACTGCACGTTGAAGCTCATGATCCGCTCCGCCACACCGGTACATCGACGGTAGGCGGCGCGCGCGCGGATCGACAGCTGGGGCGAACCCGAGCCTGCAACAGCTGCGTATTCATATTGCTCGAGCGATCTGCGGCGCGATTCGTCAGTGATCCGAGATGCTTGTTCTTTCGGTCGAAGCATCCTGCGTGGGGATACAGACAGCTGGTCCCTCGCGCGAAAGCCGCGTGTCTATGAGAAGCGTCAGTTCGATGGAGAGATATTGCAGACAGGCCTAGCGTGGGTCGTACTCTGTCGGTTGGGGCGCGGCCAGTGTCGCGCCCTGCACCGCTTCGATGGCGTGGGCCGCATGCGCTGAGTGGAAGCTCCGGCCAATTGCAGTCTGGGAGAAATCGGCTAGTGCCGATTTGAGTGCCGCAGGATTGCCAGCCCGTGCGGCGGTGAGGAGCTCATCGAGTGCGGTTCCTGGCGGCGCAGTGGCTTGTTCGCTCGATTCGATCAGGGGCCTTGTCCGCGTTACGCGAGCAATCAGCTCACGGGTGTCCGGGCCTACGACGCCGTCGGCCGGCAGACCATGCTTCTGCTGCAACGTGCGCACTGCATCTGCAGTACGGGGCCCGAAGAGTCCATCCGCCTGCAGCGACGCGTTGCCGGCATCGGTCGACCCAAGTGCGGCAAGTGCTTGCTGGACAGCGCGAACTTCAGGTCCCCGATCGCCCTGACGCAGCAATCCGCCTGCTATCGATACATCAGCAGCTCCCCGCCTCGCAGTCTGAGTCTGACTCCAGAAAGCGTCCGGGGTCACTGGCGCCCCCCCATTAGGCGATCTGTCGCCTGACCTTTCTGTCGAAAGGGCCTGGATGCGCTCCGGCGTCAGCTCACGCACCCACAGCTCGAAGCGATGTGCGCGATCAGTGAGACCGTTGGGTGGATCACGACCGTTGATCGCAGCCCCGGCACCGCGCGCGTCATTGCGGACCTCTCGTGGCACGTTCTGTTGCCAATACCACGTCGCGATGCGCGAGGCATGGTCGGGCTGTGCAGCGAGATCAGGCTGCCTGACGAGGTCCAGACCCAGCGCCTCGCCGGCGTCGGCATATTGGTTCTTGCCCGTCAGCTGTATGTAGCCACGCCCTCTATAACGATAGCCGTCGCCCGGATCATCGTTACCCATACGTCCGCCGTACATCAGCTCGGCAAGGCGCTCCGGGCGTCCTGCCAATGCATCGAGGCGCGCAGCTTCAAGTGGTTCCCGTCCCTCGCGTAACGCCGACCTGACTTTTCCGCTGACCTGCTCGGCACTTCGCGTGTAACGGAAGCTCTCTTCGAGTTGCCGTAGACCGCCAGACTCGTGTCCGACCTGCGCCATGAAGTTCGCCAGTTCCCTAGGTTGGGTGATGCCGGCCGCGTAGGCATCGCGCAAGAGCTGGGCTTCCCGCTCCATGTTCATCGTGCAGTTCCTTCTGCTGGTGCCTCCGACGAAGCGTCCGCTCCGTCAACTTCTGGCTTGCGTGGACTTCCTCGTCAATCGAAGACAGGTGCGGCGGGAAGCGTCGCAGGGTCAAAGTCTGCGAATCCGATATCGCCGAAATCCGCGGCGGTCAACACTGCCTGCTTCTGTTGTCCCGTCTGCGTGTCCGTGACGCCGCGGATAACCTGGTCGAGCTGCCAAGTCGCCCGTTCCGGCGCATACCGAAACACGTAATCGTGGAACCACCGCTCTCGAGAACCGCCGGCCACCGCCAGGGTCACAGTACCCGCCGCGATCCGGGCGTAGGCATAAGGATCGCCAGCAACCCCGCCGCAGCGCTCGCAGGGAACGATGCGCGCATTCTCCGCAGCGTTCTGCAAACGACCCGACGCATCTCGGACGAGCAGGATGACCGTGCGCGCGGAACCATCGCCTAGCGATTGCGGCCCCGTCGCGGCCGGCGAGAACACGATCAACGCGTCGGATGCGCCCCGGCCAGTCAGATCACCGTGCACGGTGTCGACCAACGTCGCGCCTACCGGAGCAAAGGCAGCCGGATTATCCGCGGCCGACCTTGCGGCGACCGATGACGTTTCCTGTGTTGCCGATGCTTGCGGGGCATCCGCACCCCAGACGTTGTCGTCCGCAGTCTGAAGTGCGGACGGACCTTTCTTGGCGCCACATCCAACGAAGAGGACGGGGATGAGCAGTACAGATAGCAGCAGCTTGTGCATCGCTGTAATCCTTGCGAGAAAGAGACGCGCTCCAAGTCCAGCATCGGGAAGTTCAAACCGACTCGTCGACCACGCGCTGCAACTGCCAGCACGGCGACTGCCTGAAGATGTAGCGCTGCTGGTCGCTGGTGTCGGGCCTGCGCACCTGCACTTCCATACCGCCACCTGCGATCCGGATGATGTCGTAGGCGCGACCGCCTGGGTTCAACAGATCCAGACGCGGCATCACCGGCCAGACCACATCCGCCAGCGCCACTTTCTCCACGACACGACGCGGCTCCGGTTCGGCCGCGCCGTCGCAGCGCTCGACGATAAGGGGATCTGCAGTGGTCAGTTCCTGGAAGGAGATCTCGCGGCCGAAGCGTTCGATGAAGGCGTCGAAGGTTGCGGCCGGGCATTCCGATATCGCGTACGTCGATGTCGACGGCGGCGCCGCCGAGGTCGGTGGGAGCGCGCAAGCTGCAAGTGCGAGCGCGAGGCAGCCCGGGATCACGCACTGTGCGTGCCTGAAGTAGGCAGCCGACCCGTGGTCGACGTCTTCATGTGTCCCGCCTTGACTCGCAGAACTGCTTGTACCCGCGAACCACTTCCCACTTGAATTTCGGGCATCCATCCTTGTGCCTCCTGCGTCGCTGTCGCGACCTCGCTGCAACGGCATCTCTCGAAAGACGGAGCATCGGCCATTGCGTCTTGCGATGCGAGCGCGCGCGGCCGCATTTTGGTCAATGCGTCCGTCGGCGATCGCCGCGCGGAGATGTCCGACAATCGGTGACGACGGGTCATTGCGGGAAACTCGAGCTGTTCACCCGGTCGGAGGCTGCACCCGGCGCGCAGTGCCTCGAAGCGCATGGCCCCGCACGCAGCCCCACGCTACTGTGTGCGTCTCGCAAGTCCGGATCCACTGTGATGCCCCGCCTGCTCCCGACCCTGCTCGCCACCGCGCTGCTCGCCCTGTCGTTGTCGACGACTGCCTCGGCCGCCGACCGCATCACCGGTCACCCCTTCGCCACCCGCAGTGAAGTCCACGCGCCGCATGCGATGGCCGCCACCTCGCATCCGCTGGCGACGCAGATCGCGCTCGACACGATGAAGGCGGGCGGTAGCGCTGTGGATGCGGCGATCGCTGCGAACGCCGCGCTCGGGCTGATGGAGCCGACCGGCAACGGCATCGGCGGCGATCTGTTCGCCATCATCTGGGATCCGAAGACGAAGCGCCTGTATGGCTATGACGGCTCGGGGCGCTCGCCGAGGTCGCTGACACTGGCCGAGTTCCAGCGCCGCGGCCTGACCGACATTCCCTCGCACGGTCCGCTGCCGGTCACCGTGCCGGGCACGGTCGACGGCTGGTTCGCGCTGCACGGGCGCTTCGGCAGGCGCACGATGGCCGACAACCTCGCGCCGACGATCCGCTATGCGCGCGAAGGCCATCCGGTGCACGAAGTGATCGCCTACTACTGGGACCGCTCCGTGCCGCGGCTGGGCAAGTGGCCGGGTTTCACCGAGCAGTTCACGATTCAAGGCCGCGCGCCGCGCACCGGCGAGACCTGGCGCAACCCGAATCTCGCGAACACGCTGCAGGCGATCTCCGACGGTGGCCGCGATGCGTTCTACAAGGGCGACATCGCGCGGGTGATCGGCGACTACTTCGCCGCCAACGACGGCTTCCTCGCCTACGAGGATCTCGCTTCGCACACGGGCAACTGGGTGGAGCCGGTATCGACGAGCTATCGCGGCGTCGAACTGTGGGAGCTGCCGCCGAGCGGACAGGGCATCGCGGCGCTGCAGATTCTCAACCTGCTCGAGCCCTACGACCTGAAGTCCTACGGCTTCGGCAGCCCCGAGCACGTGCACCTGTTCGTCGAGGCCAAGAAACTCGCCTTCGCCGACCGCGCGCGCTGGTATGCCGATCCAGAGTTCCACCCTGCCCCGGTCGCGAAGCTGATTTCGAAGGACTATGCGCGCGAGCGCGGCGCGCTGATCTCGATGGATACCGCGCTGCGCGAAGTACAGCCGGGCACGCCCAGGCAGCTGGACGAGGGCGACACGATCTACCTGACCACCGCCGACGCCGACGGCATGATGGTGTCGCTGATCCAGTCCAACTACCGCGGCATGGGCAGCGGCATGGCGCCGCCTGGCCTGGGCTTCATCCTGCAGGATCGCGGCGAGCAGTTCGTGCTGCAGGAAGGCCACCCCAACAGCTTCGCGCCGGGCAAGCGTCCCTTCCACACCATCATTCCCGCGTTCGCGACGAAGGACGGCGAGCCTTGGCTGGCCTTCGGCGTCATGGGCGGCGCGATGCAGCCGCAGGGCCACGCCCAGATCCTGATCAACATGCTCGACTTCGGCATGAACCTGCAGGAGGCCGGTGACGCGCCGCGGATCCAGCACGACGGCTCCACCGAACCCACCGGACAGAACACCGCGATGACCGATGGTGGCGAGGTGGACCTGGAAACCGGCTTCCCCTACGAGACCGTGCGCGCACTGATGCAGAAGGGCCATTCGGTGCGCTTCTCGCACGGCCCCTACGGCGGCTACCAGGCGATCATGAAGAATCCCTACGGCGGCTGGACCGGCGCCAGCGAATCGCGCAAGGACGGACAGGCCGCCGGCTACTGACGCGCATTCCCGGCCGGTCTATGCTCGCCCGACACGGACGTTGGAGCGGCACATGCGCGGATGGATTGCGGCAGGACTGGTCGTGCTGGCGATTGCCAGCACACGGACGGATGCGGGCGACCTGGAGAGCAGCGGGACCGACGGCTGGCTCCATCCGTCGGCCGGTGTCGAGGAATCCCACGCTGCGGCAGACCGCCGGGCAGCCCAGCAGGCCTATCTGCGACGCACCGCGGGTGCGCTCGCGCAGACCGACCGTCCACGCGAGCTGGCCCTGGCAGCACTGCTGCATCAGGCGGCTGCGCATCCTGCCCCGCCGCAACCCGGTGACGTCATCGATACCCCGGTGACCGGCGTGCAATCCGATGGCATCGCACGCGATTGGCGCGAGCGCGCCGCAGCGCGCGCGGGTGACGATGTGATCGCGAATGTGCTGCTCATCGCGGGCGCCGACAAGATGGATGGCATCTCGCAGGACGCAGCGCAGCGCTGGGCGGATGCACAACCCGACAACAGGGCGCCGTGGTTGCTGCGCACCGATATGCCGGTGGATGCCATGTTGCAGGCCGCCGCCGAACGCCGGCATTACGACAGTGTCCACTTCCAGACGCTCCGGTGGATGCGCGACGCATTGGCCGCGCATCCAGCCGACGCGCGAACGCGCGCATCCACGGGAGGCGGCGCGCCGATGGGCGAGCGCGTCTACGCGACAATGCTGGCGCTTGGCCTGTACAGCGCCAACGCCGCCCCCGGTTATTCCCGCCTCGCCGGAGGATGCACGTCGGCGACGCCTGAGCTCCAGGTCGCCTGCAGATCGCTTGCCGGGCAGCTGCTCGAATCGGACACGCTGATCATGCGCAGCATCGGGAGCGCGATCGCATTGCGTCTCGACGCACCGGACGTGGAGGCCACCCGCGCCGTCGCCTGGCGGACACATGCGATGCAGCGCGCGACCGCGCCCGACGGCGAGCGCCAGTTCATGCGCCTGCTCGACGACACATCGATCCGCACCGAGATCGAATTGCAGGCGCGCATGCTCAGCGATGCAGGCATCCCGCTGGTGCCGCCCGCGGACTGGACGCCGCCGACGCACTGACCTGCTACGCGGCCACGCGCGCGGTCGCTATGCTGGCCGCATCCCGGTCCCGAGACATCGCATGATCCGTTTCCTGCTCGCGGCCGCATGTGCGCTCGTACTCTGCTCGCCAATCGCGCTGGCACAGGCGCCCTATGCGGACTTCGACGAGGCACCTGCCGAGCAGCCGGAAGACGCGGCTGCACAGGCTGCCTGGCGCAGCTGGTCGGCGCGCAGCGCCGCTGCGCTCGCGGAGACGGGCCAGCCGCGCGAGCTCGCGTTCGCTGCTTTGCTGCGCGGCCTCGCCAATGCGGATCCGGAAGGCGCGGCCGCCGGGTCCTCGCAGCCTGTAGCGCCCGATGGGGAGGCCAGCGCCTGGCGACGTGATGCAGCGGCACGCGCCGGCAACGATGCCCTCGCCAACGCGTTGCTCGCCTACGGCGCGGACGAAGCAACGCGCCTGCGCGCCGCGCAGCGCTGGCTCGGCGCCGATCCACAGAATCTCGCGCCGCTGCTGGTGCGTGGCGGCAGCGTCGATGCATTGCTTGCCGATGCGCGGGTCGCCACCCGCTTCGACCTCGGCATGCTCGAACAGGTGCGCTGGATGCAGGCCGCGCTGCTGCGCACGCCGCCGACCCCTGGAGAGCGGGCGGCACTCGCCGATGCGGACGAGTTCGTGCCGGCCGAGCATGCGGCGATCACCGCGATGGGGCTGTGGGCGGCGCTCGCCTTTCCGGCGCTGGAGCCGCTGATGCGGGGCTGCGACGCGGACGCGGCGGGCGCGAACGCCGCGCGCACGCGCGATTGCCGCCATGTCGCCAGCCTCATGGCGAACACCTCGGACACCCAGCTCGGCAGGATGCTCGGCCTCGCCCTGCTCGAACGCCTCGCCAGCACGCAGGCCGAGCGTGCCGACGTGCAGGCACGTCGCCGGATCTTCGACTGGCGCATGCTCCAATGGGGTCGGGCGAGCGCCACCCTGCCCCGCGAGGGCGCCGCGCAGTTCGCACGCCTGCTCGCGGATCCGTCGGTCCGGACCGAAGCCGATCTCGTCGCACGCGCGTTGCAGGAAGCCGGCGTTCCATCCGAGCCGCCGGCGGGCTGGCAGCCAACGCGCTGAGGGTTTGCCGGCACTTCGCGCGGCACCATGCGCTGGTCAGTACAAGCGACCTGCCGCACACTTCCGCCTCCACCGGCAGCGCGCCGGTGTACGGGGACGGAGACTTCCGATGCGGCATCTGCACACCGCCTGCGGCCTGTTGGCCGCGGCAACGCTCGTCTGCGCCAGCGGCCCTGCCGCCGCGCAGGCCTATAACAGCTTCACGCTCGGCGCGGGATTCACGCCTGATCCGCAGACCGGGACCGGCGAGACCGGCGGGCAGACACTGGCGAGTCGCTTCGGGCCGCAGTGCAGCGGTTTCATCGATGCCACGCCCGACCACACGATCCGGGTGACCTCGCCGCTCGACCTTCGCATGGCAGTCCAGAGCACCACCGATTCCACACTGGTCGTGGTCGGCCCGGCCGGCGTGTTCTGCGACGACGACAGCGGCGGCCAGCTCGACGCACAGCTCGATGCCCGCCTCACGCCCGGGGACTACGCCGTCTACGTGGGCCATGTCGAGCAATCCGGCCGCTACACGCTGACGCTTACCGAGGGCAGCGGCGTGGCCTCGGCCGGGGGGAACGCGCAGTACGCGAACTTCCGCCTCGGTGCCGGCTTCACCCCCGATCCGCAGACCGGGACAGGCGAGACCGGCGGCGCGGTGGATGCCCGCCGCTACGGCGCGCACTGCAGCGGCATGATCGATTCCACGCCCGACCATCGGCTGACGATCACCTCGACGGTGGCGCTGCGCCTCTCGGTCCGCAGCACCACCGATTCGAGCCTCGTCGTGGTCGGCCCCGGCAAGGTGCTGTGCGACGACGATGGCGCCGGTGCGCTGGACGCCGCGGTCGTCGATACGTTCCGCCCCGGCGAGTACGAGATCTATGTCGGCCATCTCGGACAGGCGGGCAGCTACCGGCTGGAGATCACCGAGACCAGGTAGTCCCCCGCGCATCCGGTCCGCGCGCGCGCAGGGCCGTGCTTTGGCCCTGCGCGGTCATCGCACCGATCCTGCCGGCGCACTGCCGGCAGTGTTCCGGGACACGCGCCCCCCGCGTTCGGACGAGAAGGTGAATGTGTAGCGCAGGCGGATCGGCACGGCGTCGACTGCGACCCCTGCGCCCTCGCAGCGCGGGTCGCGGTCCGGGTCCACGCCGGCGGGGAACGTGCAGACCGCCCCGCCGAAGTAGCGCCAGTTGCGCAGCGTCGCGGTGACGGCATCGACGAACGGGCGCGCGGCAGGATCGGCAGGATCCGCGCAGGCCTGCTCCGCGCGATCCGCAGCGACGTCCCGCACCGCGCCCTCGGCATCGACGACGAAGCCCACGCACAGCCGCAATTCGCCGTCCAGACGCGCGCCGGCCGGAAACGTCGGGTCGGGATCATGGATCGGCGAGGCCATCAGGAACCGCTGATTGGATTCGACGCTGTGCACCTGCGCCATCGGTGGCAGCACCATCGCGCGCTGCACCCCAGCGGTGCGATGGCTGCACGCCATCAGCGCCACGGCCAGGCACGGGAGGATGCAGCATGCGTAGCGTCGTGCGGTCATCCGGCCTCCTGCCGATCGATCCATCGAGACGTGGCGCCCCGCCTAGTCCGCGGGCACGGTCCGGTCGCTTGCCCAGTTGCGCAGCGCGTCGACCTGCTCGCGCATCATCACCGAAAGTGGTCGCGTGTCGCGCAGTGATTCGACGACCATCGGCTGCGACAGCGGCGCGCCGGCAGCATGCGCGGCATAGAGCGCGGCCACGATGGCCTGCTCGATCTCGGCACCGGAAAAGCCCTCTGCCTCGGCGGCCAGCCCGGGCAGGTCGAAGTCCGCAAGTGCGAAGCCGCGCCGCGCGAGATGCACCGAGAACACCTCGGCGCGCACCTCGGCGGTCGGGAGGTCGACGAAGAAGGTCTCATCGAAGCGACCCTTGCGCAGCAGTTCCGGTGGCAGGTCGTGGACCTGGTTGGCAGTGGCAACCAGGAACACCTTCGACTTGCGCTCGGCCATCCAGGTCAGCAGGAAGCCGAGCACGCGGCGCGACACGCCGCCGTCGCTGTCGCCGCTGGAGGCGAGGCCCTTCTCGATCTCGTCGATCCACAGCACGCAGGGCGCGAGCTGTTCGGTGGAGGCGATCGCCTCGCGCAGGTTGCGCTCGGTCTCACCGTGGTACTTGTCGTAGAGGGTGCCGAAGTCCAGCCGTACCAGCGGCACCTGGAGACCGCCGGCGATGGCTTTGGCCAGCAGCGACTTGCCGCAGCCCTGCACGCCGAGCAGCAGCACGCCCTTCGGCGGATCCAGGCCCGGCGGGCCGTCGCCCTCGACGAACACCCGGCGGCGCTGTTCGATCCAGCGCTTGAGCCGCCGCGCGCCGGCCACGTCGGCGAAGCCGGCGGTGTCGTATTCGTAGTGCAGATGCCCGCTCTTGTTGAGCAGCTCGAACTTGAGCTTGGCGAGCGCAGGCAGGTCGTCATGACCGAGCGCGCCGTCGACGTGGATCAGCTGGCGGGTGATGCGGCGCGCATCCCCGAGCGACAGCCCCTGGAGGTTGCGCACGATCTGGCGGACCGCATCGGCGTCGGCCTCCACCCGTCGGCCGCCGTGTTCCTGCTGGTAGAGGGTGGCTTCCTCGCGCACCAGTTTCAGCAGCGCGTCGGCGTCGGGCAGACGCGGGCGGAAACGCACGGCCATCGCCTCCAGGTCCGCCGGCAGTTCCACCTTGTGGCCGACCAGCACGATCACGTGCGGCAGGCTGTGGCGCCGCTGGATCAGGTCGCGCAGCTGACGCTGGGTGCCGGCATAGCCCAGGTAGGGATGGAAATCGAGCAGCAGATAGATGCCGCGCTGCTGGGCGTCGCGGATCGCGGCCAGGGTATTGCTGGCATCGGGGGCGGTATCGGTCTCCGACTCGCCGTCGAGATCGAGCCGGCGCAGACCCTCGGTGATCGTCCACCGGTACAGCGCGCGCCAGACCTGTTGCAGGGATTGCCGGAACAGCTCGACCACGCGCGGCTCATCGGGCGTTTCGACGACCACCAGCGGCGTGTTGGCACGGATCAGGGCGGCCAGGTCCTGCAGTTCGCTCATGGGCGCGTCGCGTCTGTCGTCGGGAACCCGGATGTTAAACGGGCGGCGCGGTCGCGGTGGTGGGGTCGCCGGTGTACGCTCGAACGCGAACCCATCCGGAGGCTTCGATGAAGACGGTACTGGTGGCCAGCTCCAAGGGTGGTGTCGGCAAGACCACGATCGCAACCCATCTCGCCGCGCATTCCGCGCTGGCTGGCGAGCCCACCGTCCTGATCGACGCCGATCCGCAGCAGTCGTCGACGCGCTGGGCCGAGCGCCGCGCCGGTATGGAGGCCGCGGTGTTGCCGCTCGACGGCAGCGCGCGCCACAGGAAGGTCCTGGCATCGATCCCCGAGGGCGCGACGCGGCTGGTGATCGATGCACCCGCTGGCGCGATGGCCGAGGACCTCGACGCCTACCTGGAGCTCGCCGAGGCGGTGGTGGTGCCGGTGTTGCCGTCCGCGCTTGACATCGAGGCGACCGTCGGCTTCCTCAACACGCTGGCCAGACACCCGCGCATCCGCCGCGGCCAGACCCGCGTGGGCCTGGTCGCCAACCGCCTGCGGCCTCATACCAACGCCACGCAGCAGGCCTTGGCGCTGCTCGACCAGTGGCCGTCTCCGGTGATCGCGCAGCTGCGCGACAGCCAGGCGTACGTGATGCTGGTCGGGCTGGGTAAAAGTCTGTTCGATTACCATTCGGCGCAGGTCCGCGAGCACCAGGACGACTGGACCCCGCTGTTGAAATGGCTGCGGAAATAGCCTGTCCCACGGCGTGTTCACCGCGACCGAACGCACCGCCCGTCATGAATCGATCACCCGAGGCCGCCAAAACCACATGCGCGAACTGATCCTGCTCCGCCATGCCCATGCCGAGCCCGCACTGCCGGGACAGGCCGACATCGATCGGCCCCTGTCCGCCGAGGGTCTCGCGGAGGCCGAGGCGGCCGGACGCTGGCTGCGCGACAAGCAGCTGGTGCCCGACTGCGTTCTGTGCTCACCGGCGCGGCGCACGCGCGAGACCCTCGAAGCGGTGCTGGCCGTGATCGGCTATGTGGACCAGCGACTGGTGCCGGCGATCTACGAGGCCACACCGGGCACGCTGGCTACCGTGCTCGACGAGGATCGAGACAGCAGCCGGGTGATGCTGGTGGGCCACAACCCCGGCCTGGAACGGCTGACGGCCCTGCTGCACACCGGCCAGACGGGCGAGTACCGCGGCATGCCGCCGGCCGGGATCGCGGTCCTGAGCCTGCCGACCGGCGCCGCGGTGGAACCTGCGGCGGCAGAGCTGTCGGCTTTCTGGTGGCCGTAACGGCAGCTGCGCGGCGTCGCGCCTTGCCAGTCTGACAATGATGCAGTTCGTATTCGTACCCCTGCTGCGGCGGCTCGTGGCCGCGGGCCTGCTCTGCGCGGTCGCCCCCGCCTGGGCGGCGATGGAACCCGGCAGCGCTTCGTCCATGGACATCGCGCGTTCGGAGATCGGCTTCAGCCTGCGCACCCGCTGGGGCCAGGAACTGGTCGGCCGGTTCGGTGACTGGCAGGGCGAGATCGCGGTGTTGCCGGATGGTCGCCACCAGGTGCGGCTGGCCCTCGCCGCCGACAGCGTGGAGATCGTCGGCAGCCGCGTCTACACCCGCATTACCCGCGGCCCGGGCGTGTTCGACGTCAAGCGGTTTCCGCAGATCCTCTTCGTCTCCGATCCGTATCCCGCCAACCTGGCACGCGAGGGTGGCGAGATGACCGGCGTGCTGAGCATCCGTGGCGTCCAGCGCCGCGAGGCCTTCCGTATCGCCGCCTCGGAATGCGAGCGCCCGGCCTTCGATTGCGACGTGACCGGGACGGGTGATGTCCGCCGCAGCCAGTACGCGATGGACCGGTGGGACTATGCGCTCGCCGACCAGGTGCGTTTCAGCCTGCGGATCCGGGCCCTGGATCAGCGCTGATGCATGTCCTGACCCGTGCCGCCGTGCTGGCCCTGACGCTGGCCACCGCCGCCTGCACCACGCTTTCGCCGGCCCGGCGCGACGCGGCGGCGCACATCGCGGTGGAGGCACGCTCGACCGAAGTGGTCTGCGAGCGTGCGGACGCGTGCGCGACGCCCTCGCCGCTGCGCGAACTGGGCGAACGCGCACTGGCGCGCAGCACGCCGTCCGCGCCGCAGCACTATGCCCTGCTGCTCGAGTACGGCCAGGACGCGCTGCTCGCCCGCCTCGATCTGATCCGTGGCGCGCAGCGCACGATTGACCTGCAGACCTATATCTTCGACGAGGACGATTCCGGCCATCTTGTGCTCGAGGAACTGCTCGCCGCCGCGCGGCGCGGGGTCCAGGTGCGTCTGCTGGTGGACCAGCTCTCGGCGCTGCGCACGGTGGAAACACTGTCCGCGCTTGCCGGCGCCCACACCAACTTCGAAATGCGGATCTACAACCCCGTGCTCGGCCGTGCGCGCATCACCTACCCGCAGTACGCGCTGGCCGCGGCCTGTTGCTGGCGCCGGCTCAACCAGCGCATGCACAGCAAGTCCCTGCTGGTCGACGGCGTGGTCGGCATCACCGGCGGCCGCAACTACCAGGACGACTATTTCGACTGGAGCGACAGCTTCAACTTCCGCGACCGCGATGTGCTGATCGCAGGTCCGGTGGTCGAGACGATGAAGCAGAGCTTCGTCGCGTTCTGGCATGCGCCATTGAGCACGCCGGTCGAGCAGCTTGCGGATGTCGGTCGCCATCTGCTGCGCGACGGCGTGCCGCCGGTGTCGTTCCAGAACTACCAGCGCCCCGCGCGCGTGGCGGCGATGTCGGCCGACGCCGAGGACGCGGACCTGGTGCGCCAGCGTCTGGCGGACCTGGCGCTGGCGGTGGGCCCCGTCGAATTCATTGGCGACCTGCCGGGCAAGCACCGCCGTGACCGCGAGGCGGCGCAGGCCTCGATCGCCGCGACGCCGCGCCTGCGCGAGCTGATCGAATCCGCGCAGGACGAGGTGCTGTTGCAGACGCCCTATCTGGTGCTGTCGAAGCCGGCCGAGCAGATGTTCGCCGAGCTGCATGCCCGGCCCGACCCGCCGCAGGTGCTGGTGTCGACCAACAGCCTGGCCGCGACCGACTCCTTCATTACCTACGCGCTGTCCTACAAGTACAAGCGCCGGCACCTGCGCGATTTCGGCTTCCATATCTACGAGTACAAGCCGTTTCCGGAAGACGCGCCGATCGACCTGGAAGTCACCGGCGCGGTGGACATCTCGTGGAACGCCGACGGCAGCGTCAATCTGGACGAGAGCGGAACCGAAGGCGCATCGGCCACGCGCGAGGCGGTGATCGCCGCGCGACCGGCCAGCGTGGCGCCGCTGACCCGCGAGTACTCCGCGCTGCGCTACGCCGGCATCGGCGTGAACCGTCAGGTCCCGCTCAACCGCACGGGCCTGCGTATGGGACTGCATGCCAAGTCGCTGGTGGTCGACACGCGCATCGGCGTGGTCGGCACCCACAACTTCGACCCCCGCGGCGATACCTACAACACCGAGAACGCCGTCGTCATCGAGGACGCCCGTTTTGCCGAGCGCCTGGCGGCGAGCATTCGCCGCGACATGTCGCCCGCCAATGCCTGGACGATCGCGCGTCGTGATTCGCCGGCGGTGTTTTCGGGGCTGGACTATTCGATGGCGAAGGTGTCGGAGCAGCTGCCGATCTTCGACCTGTGGCCCACCCGCTACGCCACGAGTTTCGAGTTCCAGCCGGGGCCGGGCTGCCCGGAGCCGCTGCCGCCGGACGCGCCGGGCTTCCGCGCCTGTTATGCGCCGGTCGGCGACTTCCCGGAAGTGAGCCTCGGCTGGCGCAGCCTGATGACGCGGATCTTCACCGCCTTCGGCGCAGGCCTCGTCCCGATCCTCTGACCCCGCGGACCGAACGGGTGCGCCGAGCCGGCGCAGCGTCGTAGTTCGCCGCTGGCGGGCCTCCAGCAGCCCGCAACCATTGCGAATATTAATCCCGGCTGAACATTTTCAGCTGAATGCACGGGCGTGACTTACGGCATGTGGTGTTCTTCAACAGTGGTGTTGTAGTCTACCAACACACCGAAGCACACCACCCACGGAGATCGCCATGCAGACCCAGACCCTCTCGACCCGTCAGTTCGCCGCCGTCTGTGCCCGCCCGTTCGGCACCGGCTACGGCCGCAGCAGCGGCTACGCCGCGCCGCGCAGCTATACCGCAAGCACCGTGCCTGCCCGCTTCCGCGTCGCCTGACCCACTACCCATCGGAGAGCCGCCATGTCCCGCATGCACGCCATCATCAATGCCGCCGCCCACCTCGTCCCGTCCACTGCCCTGCGCCAGCCCGGCCCCGGCTACGGCCGCAGCAGCGGTTACTGCAGCCCGCGCAGCTACGCGTCGGCATCCGTCCCCGCACGTTTCCGCATCGCCTGATCACGATCGCCGATCACCGATCAACGCCGGCGCCTGAAGCGTTCCTCCGATCCTCAGGAGTTCAGCCATGTTCCGCCCCGATGCCCTGCTCCATTTCGCCCCCACGTCGCCAATGACAACCTGCCTCGCACGGCCCGCCCGCTTCCACAGCCAGGCCCGCATCGCCCACAGCGCCTTTCGCCTGGAAGGTCGCGACAGTGCAATGCCGGAACGGTTCCGGATCGTCTGAGCCGCGGCGCTCTCCGCCGCATCTGCGCGGCGATGCCCGGGTTCGCAATGCACCATTGCACCGCCTCGCTGCGCGAGCGCGCATAACCGCCTAAGCTTTCGCGTTTCTCCAGAGTCCTGGCGCATGTTCCGTAGCGACACCACGCTCGACCAGCTCAATACGATGTCCGCCGGCACCGCGATCGCGACGCTGGGCATCGTCTTTACCGAACTGGGCCCCGATTTCCTGCGCGCGACGATGCCTGTCGATGCCCGCACCCATCAGCCCTATGGCCTGCTGCACGGTGGCGCATCGGCATTGCTGGCCGAAACCCTCGGCAGCACCGCCGGCGGCCTGGCTGCACCCGACGGACACGGCGTCGTCGGTATCGAGATCAATGCCAACCATCTGCGCGGCGTCCGTGCCGGCAGCGTGACCGGGACGGCGCGCCCGCTGCATGTCGGGCGCAGTACCCAGGTCTGGGAGATCCGCATCGAAGACGTGGCCGGCAAGCTGGTCTGCATTTCACGGCTGACGCTCGCCGTCGTGCCGAAACCCTGAGTGGGCGTCGACCGTCCAGGCCCGGGTTTGGGTATCGTGCACCGATGACGTCTTCCCCCGACCACGCCGAAGCCGACGCCAGCGGCATGCCGGCGCGTGTGCTGCGTTACTGCGTGCGTGTCCCGTTGCTGATATGGCACCTCGGCGTGGATCTGCCGATCCTGCTGCTCTCGATGCTGCCGCCGATCGGACGGCGCCGCCTGCGCAGCGGCGAGCGCGTCGATCACCGGATGATCCGCTGGTGGCAGGGCGGGCTGATGCGCGTGTTCGGATTCTCGGTGCGCCGTGTAGGCACCCCGCTGCCGGGCGCGACGCTGTTCGTCGCCAACCACGTCAGCTGGATCGACATCGTGGCGCTGCACAGTCAGCGCATGGTCGGCTTCGTGGCCAAGCGGGAGATCGCCGGCTGGCCGGTGGTGGGGTGGCTGGCAGCGCGCGGCGAGACGATCTTCCACCAGCGCGGCAGCCGTGAATCGATGGGCGGCGTGCTCGACGAGATGGTCGCGCGGCTGCGCGAAGGCCGGCCGGTCGCCGTGTTCCCCGAAGGACGCACCCGCGGCGGCGACGTTGTCGGGCCGTTCCACGCCCGGATCTTCCTCGCCGCGGTCGAGGCCAATGTCCCCGTGCAGCCGGTGGCGCTGCGCTACGGCCGCGATGCGTCCGCGCAAGCGGTCGTAGCCTTCCGCGAGCACGAGTCGTTCATGGCCAATTTCCTGCGCCTGCTCGGCGAGGAGCCGCGCGAGGCCCAGGTGGTGTTTCTCGAGCCGATCCTGCCGGGCAGTTCCGACGGCCGCCGCGGCCTGGCCGAGGTCTCGCGCGAGCGCATCGTCGCCGCGCTGGAAACGCGCGCGTGAACGGGCAGCGTCCGCGCGGGATGGCGGATGCGGCCGAGGATGCGCCGGGCGACATCTACGTGCGCGGCAGTGATTACGCACCGCCGATGTGGCTGCGCAGTCCACACGTGCAGACCCTGCTGGCCAGCAGCGACCTGCGTCGTCGCCGCAGCGCGCAGACCCTGGCGGCGACCGGCGCCGTCACCACCGCGCACCTCGTCGACGGCGGCGACGGTGTGCGCCTCCAGGGCCATCACAGCGTGGTGCCGGGGATCGAGCCGCGCGGCCTTGCCCTGCTCCTGCACGGCTGGGAAGGCAGTACCGAGTCGAGCTACATGCGCCTGACCGCTGCGCAGATGCTGGGGCTCGGGTTCGAGGTGTTCCGGCTCAACTTCCGCGACCACGGCGGCACCCACCACCTCAATCCGGCGATCTTCCATTCCAACCGCATCGACGAAGTGGTGCACGCGGCGCTCGACATCGCCGCCCGCTTCGCGCCCAGGCCGATGCTCGCGGCCGGCTATTCGCTGGGCGGCAACTTCGCGCTGCGCCTGGCATTGCGCGCGCCCGCAGCCGGACTGCAGCTCGCCGGAGTGGCCGCGGTGTGCCCGGTCATCGATCCCTCGCGCACGATGCTGCACATGGAACGGGGTCACCGCCTGTACCTGCGCCATTTCGAGCGCACCTGGCGCGCATCGCTGCGCCGCAAGCGCGAGCTGTTCCCGGAGCAGCTCGCCTTCGACGACGCGACCCTCGGCCTGGGGATGCGCGAGTTGACCGACTGGCTCGTGCGGACGCACACCGATTTCGGCTCGCTCGACAACTATTTCGATGGTTATTCCATCGCCGGCAACCGGCTGTCGTCACTGCAGGTCCCGGCCGACATCCTGATGGCGGCGGACGATCCGGTGATTCCGCTGGACGCCTTCCACGACCTGACGCTGCCGGCGCATGCGCGGGTCGAGATCAGCCGCTGGGGCGGTCATTGCGGGTTCCTGCTCGACCACTCGCTCGACAGCTTCGCCGAACGCTGGGTCGCCGGCCGGCTGTCGGGCCACGCCCGCGCCGCGCAGACGTCCTCGGAACGCACGCGACTGGCGGCCGCGATCCGCGCCCGCCCCCGTTCGCCGGAAGCCTGAGCGCCGCGCCCGTCCGGCGCCATCCATCTGTTCCGATTGGCCGGCCCGCGCCTCGTGCTCGGGCGCGCGCCGACAAGCGCGACCGGGATCGCCGCATGCGGGCGCAGGTCTTCCGCGTCTCCGATGCGCGGACGGCGGCCGCGGCGGCGCCCCCGCTACAATGCCCGGCCTTGCCTTTGGTCGGCTTCGCGCCGGGATGTCCGCAATGTCGCAACAGATCTACCAGGCCCTGCAACGCGGCGCGAATGCCGAAGCCGCCGCACTGGCCCACCAGGCCATGGCCACCGCGCCCACCGACGTCGAGACCCTGAGCGCGGCCGCGCTGGCGTTCCGCTCGAACGGCGATCGCGACGCCGCGCTGTCGACGATCGATGCGGCCATTGCGCAGATGCCCGACAACGCGGAACTCCATTTCCTGCGCGCGGGCATGCTGCTCGACACGCGCGACCTGGGCGGCGCGCAGGCCGCGCTCGCGCAGACCATCGCGCTCGATCCCAACCAGTACGGCGCCTATGTCGTGCAGGCGCAGATGGCGATCGGCCGCAACGACCTCGCCGAGGCCGAACGCCAGAGCAAATTGGCCGCGCGCGTCGCCCCCGAGCACCCGTGGACGCTGATGCTGGAAGGCACCGTGGCCTCGCGCCGCGGCGATCACGATCGCGCCCTGTCGCTGCTGACGGCGGCGTCGCAGCGCGCGCCCGAGGATGTGCAGGTGCTCAATGCACTGGGGTTCGCCTATCTCGCCAAGGGCCATCTCGCGTTCGCCGAACAGGCGTTCCGGCGCATCCTGGAGAAGACCGGTCACGCGCCGCTGCGCGGGCTGCTGGCGCAGATCCTGTTCCAGCAGGGCCGCCCGGCCGAGGCCGCCGACGAGATCGCCGCGCTGATGACCGACCCGGCCCATGTCTCCCCGTCCATGCAGACCTTCGCCGGTGAGCTCGAGCTGCAGGCCCGGCGCTTCGACCGTGCCAGGCCGCTGCTGCAGGCCGCGTTCGCGGCCCACCCCGAATCACGCCGCGCCACCAACGGGCTGCTGCTGCTCTGGGAAGCCACGGGCAACACCGAGGACACCCGCGACACGCTCGACGCCGCGCTGGCACGCGATGCGCAGTGGGACCACCTGTGGCTGGCGCGCCTGGCGATGGAGAGCTTCGGCAGCGACGTCTCGCGCGAACTGATCGCGCGCTGGACCGCGGCGCGTCCGGAACATGTGCCGGCGCTGCAGGCGCAGCTGGCGCTCGAGGCCGGCACCGGCGAACTCGAGGCCGCGGAAGCCACCGCGCGCAAGATCGCCGAATTGCAGCCGGGCCACGGCAATGCCAACGAATTCCTGTTCAACCGGCTGCTCGGACGTGATCCCGATGCCGCGGTCGCCTTTGCCGAAGGCCTGCTCCCGGCCGCCAGTGCGCCTGCGCGCGTGATGCTGCGCCGCTGGATCGCGATGGCGCAGGACAAGGCCGAGCGGCCTGCCGACGCCATGGCCACCTGGATGGCGCTCAATGTCGAGGCGACCGCCAACGTCGGCGCCCCGCCGGCGCCCTCGGCCGCGCCGGCCAGCTGGCCGGAGATCGGCACCGTCGAAGGCACGGTGCGGCCCACGGTGTTCCTCTACGGTCCACCCGGCGCGCAGGCGGACCGCATCGCCAATCCGCTGCAGCGCGCGCTGCCCGAATTCCGCAGCGACCGCTTCACCACGCCGATCCAGGATGCCTTCCAGGACACCACGGCGCCCGTGCGCCTGGCCGCTGGTGAATTCACCGGCGAACAGGTCGCCGACAGCTGGGTGGCGCAACTGCCCGCGCGCGGCATCGGCGATGGGGCGGTCATTGACTGGCTGCCGTTCTGGGACAACGCCTGGCTGCTGGCGCTGCGGACACGGATGCCCCACGCACGGCTGCTGCTGGCGCTGCGCGACCCGCGCGACATGCTGCTCGACTGGCTCGCCTACGGCACGCCGCTGGCGATGAAGATCACCGATGCCGACAGCGCGGCGACCTGGCTGGCCGCGCATCTGGCGCAGCTCGCCGACCTCATCGAGCAGGACCTGTTTCCGCATACCGTCGTGCGTACCGACGCCCCGGGCGAGGATCTCGAGCGCCTGGCCTCGCGCTTTGCCGAGGCACTCGGCGTGCCGACGTTCCCGACTCCGCCGCGCGCGCTGCTCGGCCCCGACCGGATCCCGGCCGGCCGCTGGCTCGCCTATCGCGACGTACTCGCCGGCCCGATCGCGACCCTGACCCCGGTCGCGGTCCGCCTGGGCTACCGACAGGACTGACCCGCCCCGACAGGAGCCACCATGCGTATCCACAGCGACAGTTTCGAACCCGGCCGGCCGATTCCGGCGACCTATGCGGTCGGCACCAGGGATGGCTTCGGCGGCAACCGCAACCCGCACCTGGCCTGGGACGACGTGCCCGCGGGTACGCGTTCATTCGCCCTGCTGTGCATAGACCCCGACGCGCCAACGGATCCTTCGCTGGCCGGCAAGGCAGGGGTCGAGATCCCGGTCGAGCATCCGCGCGGCAGCTTTGTGCACTGGGCGGTGGTCGACCTGCCGGCCGAGCTGCGCGAGATCGCCGAGGGCAGCGCCAGCGACGGCGTGACCAAGGGCGGCAAGCGCAATCCGCCCGGGCCGGCCGGCGCCCGCCAGGGCCTCAACGACTACACCGGCTGGTTCGCGGGCGACGCCGGACTCGCGGGTGACTGGTTCGGCTACGACGGCCCGTATCCACCGCCCAACGACCTGCGCACGCACCGTTATTTCTTCCGGCTGTTCGCGCTCGACGTCGCCCGGCTCGATGTTCCCGAGCGCTTCACGGCGGGCGATGTGCTGCGCGCCATGCAGGGCCACGTACTGGCCGAAGCGCTGGTCTGGGGCAGCTATGCGCTGCATCCGCAGGCTGCGGCGGTCTGAGGCCGCGACGCGGCGCTGACCGCTGTCCGCAGGCCCCGCGCTTGCAGTCGCGACCGGCCGGCGAGGTGGACAGGCCCTGAGCGGGTGCCCGGGTCGTTGACCGAGCCGCGCGCGGCGATGCTCGCGTTGCACCGTGGCCGCGAGGCCTGCTGCCCGCATCCGCAGGCAGTCCGCCTGGGCCCGGTCAGCCGGGCGGGCCGGAGGCTGCGGCCCCGGGGCCGAGCGTGACACGCCATGCTCCGCGGCACCGCCCTGGCGCCGCGGCCGTCACTGCGCTGCGGTCTCCGACTCCACCACCGTGTCCAGCACATAGGCCTGCGCCGGCGCGTCGACCGCCGGCGCGGGCACGTCGAAGCGCTTCACGCGCACCACGCTGCGTACGCCATCCTCGAAGGTGAAGCCCTCGATCTCCTGCAACGGCGTCCAGTCCGCATCGCCCGGCGTGCGGATGCCTTCGTCGTCGTAGCGCACCTCGCGCACCTGCAGGCAGCGTCCATCGGACGCGGGGTGCTCGCAGGCGATCCGCTCGGGCGCGACCTCGAGGAAGACCGTTTCGCCCGCGCCGCCGTAGCGCGTTGCCGCGGTCGGGGTGCCTTCGAACGTCAACACATCGCCGTTGTCGAGCGACAGCGTCAGCCGCGGCGGTGGTCCGACCGTAAGCGCGATGCGATGGGTACCGGGCAGTCGTTCAGCGATCGCCGATTCGCGCGCCGTCAGTGCCGGGTCGGCGCAGGCCATCAACGTGGAGATCACCTGGTCGACGGTGATGCGATCGTCGTCGAGGGCGACATTGCCCGCCATGTTGTTGCAGACATTGGACACCTGCACGCCACCGTCGGAGAAATCCAGCTGCAGCGCGTCTCCGCTGCCGCCGGTGAGCGCGTCGATGCCCGCCCCGGTTCCGGTCGTGGCCTCCACCAGACGCCAGTGGTAGGCCTCCAGGGCGGGGCGATGGTCGGCCGGCGCGGCATCCGGGATGGCTGCCGCTGCGTTGGATGGCGCTGTCGCGGCCGGGTCCGGCGATGACGATGGCGACCCACCGCAGGCGGCCAGCGCCAGCGGCAACAGCAGGATCAGAGGGCGGTGCATGGCGTCTCCTCGCTCGGAACGGGCGGACCAGCTTAGCGGTGCGGACGACAAGGTTCCGTTGCGCCCGGCCGGATGCGCGCCGGTCGATGTCGAGAACCGGCCTGCCGGATCGTCGTGATCACGAGACCGCCATCCCGGCGGCCAAGGAGACCCCCGATGCGTGTCGATCCCTACCTCTATTTCGATGGCGACTGCGCTGCCGCGTTCCGGTTCTATGCCGGCCTGCTCGGCTGCACCGCACCGGTACTGATGCCCTACGGCGACGATCCGACCTGCGCCGGGGGCGTTGCCGTAGCGCCCGACCGGATCATGCACGGCTGCATCGACATCGATGGCGGGTTCCTGATGGGATCCGACGTGCCGCCGGGCACGCCGCTGCCACGTGCGCCACACGCCTTCGTCAGCCTGGGCGTGGACAGCGACGCCGACGCCGAGCGGATCTTCGCCGCGCTCGCCGAACGCGGCGAGATCCGCGCGCCGATGGCCGAGACCTTCTTCGCCCACCGCTTCGGCATGGTGGTCGACCGTTTCGGTACGGGCTGGATGGTGCTGCGTAGCAAGCCCTGCTGATACACATGCCCCCGCACAGGAGACCCGCAATGTTCCGTCCCCAGATCTACGTCAATCTGCCGGTCGAGGACCTCGACCGCAGCGTGCGCTTCTTCACCGCGCTGGGCTTCGCCTTCGAACCGCGCTTCACCAACGAGAACGCGACCGCCATGATCATCGGCGAGGACAGTTTCGTCATGCTGCTGGTCAAGCCGTTCTTCCAGACCTTCACCAGCAGACCGCTGTGCGGGCGTGATCGCACCGCCGCGATCATCGCCCTGTCGCAGCCGGACCGTGCGAGCGTCGATGCGATCGTCGAGCAGGCCCGCGCGGCCGGCGCCACCGTACCCGGCCCGCCGGTCGACCACGGCCACATGTACCAGCACGCTTTCGAGGACCCGGACGGACAGCTGTGGGAGGTGTTTTACATGGATGCCTCCGCATTCGACGCCGGATGAGCGCCGCCCCGTGCGCGATGGAGCGCCGACCGCGACGACGCAGTGCGGCTTGCCCGGCCGCGGCTGCGGTGCTGTCATCGCCGGCGATGGACACCGCCGCCCTGCATCGCACGATCGACCGCCTGTGCCGCGAGGAGCGGCCCCGGATCATCGGCGGCCTGATGCGCCTGGTCCACGATCTCGATCTCGCCGAGGAACTGGCCCAGGACGCACTGCTCGCGGCGCTGGGACGCTGGCCGCAGACCGGCCTGCCGGATAACCCGGGCGCCTGGCTGATGACCACCGCCCGCCACCGCGGCATCGACCGCCTGCGCCGCAGCCGCCTGCTCGATGCCCGCCATGCCGAACTCGCGCGCGAGATCGAGCAGGCGCAGCGCGATGCCGAAACGCGCGCCGAGGAGGCGCGCGACGATGTGATCGGTGACGACGTGCTGCGGCTGATGTTCGTGGCCTGCCATCCGGCGCTGACGATCGAATCGCAGGTCGCGCTGACCCTGCGCCTGATCGGCGGCCTGACCACCGACGAGATCGCGCGCGCGTTCCTCGTGCCCGAGGCCACGATCGCCCAGCGCATCGTCCGCGCCAAGCGCGGGATCGCGAAGGCCGGCACGCCGTTCGAGGTGCCGCGGCGTGCGGACCTGCCGGCGCGGCGCTCGGCCGTGCTGCACGTGCTCTACCTGGTGTTCAACGAAGGCTTTGCTGCAAGCAGCGGCGCGCACTGGGCACGTCCGGACCTGTGCGCCGAAGCCCTGCGGCTGGTGCGGGTGCTGGCCGGGCTGATGCCGCGCGAGCCGGAAGTCCATGCACTGGAGGCGCTGATGGCGCTGCAGGCCTCGCGCCTCGCCGCGCGCACCGATGCCCACGGTCACCCGGTGCTGCTCGCCGAGCAGGACCGCGCGCGCTGGGACCACGCGCTGATTGACGCCGGTCTCGCCGCATTGGCGCGCGCACAGGCCGTGCGCGGGCCGGCGGCGCCCGCCGCCTACGAGCTGCAGGCCGCGATTGCCGCCTGCCATGCCCTCGCGCCCGCGGCGGACGCCACCGACTGGACGCGCATCGCTGCGCTCTACGGACGCCTGCTGGCCCTGACCGGCTCACCGGTGGTCGCCCTCAACCGCGCGGTCGCGACCGGCATGGCCGCCGGCCCGGCGGCGGCGCTGCCCCTGGTGGACGCGCTCGCCGATGATCCTGCGCTCGCCAGCTACCACCTGCTGCCGGGGGTGCGCGGCGATCTGCTGGCGAAGCTCGGTCGGCATCCCGAGGCCGCCGCCGCCTTCGAGCGGGCGGCGTCACTGGCGCGCAATCCGCGCGAGCGCGACTGGTTGAGTGGCCGCGCGGCGGAATGTCGCGCGCAGGCATCTCCTTGAGACGCCCTCGCGCGATACCTCGTCGGCCGGCGGCCAAGGTCCGACAGCGATGTGATCGTGGGCCACGGTCCCGCGACATTGCACGGGCGTGTCTTCATACATCCCGGACGGTGGCCTGCGCGCCGGCTCGACCACCAGACCTACCGCGGCGAACCTCAGTCGCGCAGATGCACCAGGACGCGGCGCGGCCAGGCGGCCAGCAATGCCCAAAGGCCACCCACGCCTGCGACCCAGGTCGCGACCGGCAGACCGATGAAACCCGGGCCACCGGCTTCAAGCGCGTAGAGCACCGCGGCGACGATCAGCAGGCCGACGCCGAGGATGGCCGCGACCACGCGCTTCTGCATGCCCTGCATGGTCGCGGTCAGTGCGGCGAGATCGTCGGAGCGCATGCGCAGTTCGTGGCGGCCTTCGACCTGCTGCTTGAGCCAGCCGTGCAGCAGGCGCGGCATGTCGGGCGCCTGGGTGATCAGTTCCGGGAGGCGGTCGCGGAATTCGCGCGCCAGGCGCTGCGGGCTGTAGCGCTCGACGAGGATGCGCTCGAGCACCGGCCGCGCGACCGCCCAGATGTCGAGCTTGGGATCGAGCAGGCGACCGATGCCTTCGATGCTCAGCAGGGTCTTCTGCAGCAGGATCAGCTGCGGCTGCAGGGTCAACTGGTAGCGCTGCGCGGTGCGGAACAGTTTGCCCAGCACCTCGCCGAGCGAGATCTCCGACAGCGGCCGGGTGAAGTACGGCTCGCAGACCGAGCGCACCGCCGCTTCGAGTTCGTCGATGCGGATGTGCGAGGGCATCCAGCCGGCCTGGATGTGCAGCTCGGCGATGCGCCGGTAGTCCTGGCGGAAGATCGCCATGAAGTTCTCGGCGAGGTAGTACTGATCCTCGCGCGAGAGCTGGCCCATGATCCCGAAATCCAGCGCGATGAAACGCGGATTGGTCTTGCGGTCCGGGTCGACCCAGATGTTGCCCGCGTGCGCATCGGCATGGAAGAAGTTGTCGCGGAAGACCTGCGTGTAGAACACGCGCACGCCCTTGGCCGCGAGCGCCTTGCGGTCGATGCCCGCGGCATCGAGCGCGACGATGTCGTCGCTGGGAATGCCGTGCACCCGCTCGAGCGTGAGCACGCGCTGGGTGGTGCGCTCCCACACGGGGGCGGGCACGTAGAGATCCTGCGAGCCAGTCCAGAAGCGCCGCAGTACGGACGCATTCGCGCCTTCGCGCTGCAGGTCGAGTTCGGCGGCCAGCGTGTTCTCGATCTCGGCCACGACTTCGCGCGGACGGATCTTGTCGGCATTGGGATGGGTGCGATCGACCAGCGCGGCGAGGTTCTTCAGCAGGGCCACGTCGGCGGCGATCTGCTTCTCGATGGTCGGCCGCAGCACCTTGACCACGACGTCGCGGCGCGGATTGCGTTCGTCGGCGGGCAGCGTCGCCGCATGGACCTGGGCGATCGAGGCCGACGCCAGCGGTGTGGTGTCGAAGCTCTCGAAGGCCAGCGCGATCGGCAGGCCGAGCTCGCGCTCGATGATCGCCTGGGCCAGCGCGCCATCGAACGGCAGCACCCGATCCTGCAGCAGGGCGAGATCGTCGATGATGTCGGGCGGCACCAGGTCGCGGCGGGTCGAGAGGATCTGTCCGAACTTGACGAAGATCGGCCCGAGTTCCTGCAGCGCCAGACGCAGACGCGCGCCGCGCGACTGCGCGGCGATATCGGCCGAGGCGCGCGGCACGAACGGACGCGCGAGCTTGAGCCAGCGCTCGGCGGGGGTGCCGTCGAACAGGTCATCGAGGCGATAACGCAACAGCACCCGGCCGATGCGCGACGCGCGCAGCACACCTCTCATGCAGCAGGCCCGTGCTGCAGTCGCGACACGCGCGCCGACAGTCGTTCGACATCGTCGCGCAGGACATCGACATCGTCGTGGAACGCCGCCAGCTCGTCGCGGCCGAGGACATCGCGCGATTCCTCGGTGACGTATTCGACCGCGCTTTCGGTCAGCGTTCCGCCCAGATCCTTTGCCTGTCGCAGCGCCGCGGCGAACGCATTGGCCACCTGCACGCCGATCACGTCCCCGAACACGGCGACGAAGGGCTGCTGCCAGTCGGGATCGAAACTGCCCGCCAGCTTCTGCAGGCGACGCGCGAGTTCGGCGTCACCGGAAACGCGCACCTTGCCGATCGGCGGGGCATCGTCCCGGCGCAGGAATGGCAGCTGCGACAACATGCCGGCGAGCGTGGTCCGCACGGCGAGATCGGGCTCGAGCGCCGCGTCGACCGGGCCGACGCACAATCTCTCGCCTTCGACCCGCAGTTCAAGGGCAAGCGGCGGGGAGGCGAGCGTCAACGCGATGCGCTGGCCATGCAGGCCGATCAATGCCGCACGTGTGTCGGCATCGAGTGCGAGCGCCCGGTTGAGCGCGGTTTCCAGCGCACGTCCGGCAATCGGCTTGAGCATCGCGAAAGGAGAAGGGAGTCCGGCCATGGCCGCATTGTAGCGTCGGGCCGGCGAGCCCAGATGCGCCGGCCGGTACGGCGCGCGCAAAAGAAAACGCCCGCCAGAAGGCGGGCGCTGGATCGATCTGGAGACGCTGACCGTTACGGGCCGCGACCACGCAGCATCGAGACCACAGCCAGGATCAGGAACACGACAAACAGGATCCAGGCGATATTGGTCGCGGCGCCAGCGACGCCGCTGAAGCCGAGTACACCGGCGATGATGGCAACGACAAGAAAAATAATGGCATAACGAAGCATGGGTTGATCTCCTAGGTCCCGTGGCGGTTCGGGTGCCACCCTATGCGGCCGGAAGTCGCGATCAGGTGACGGTCATGTACCTGACTTGCGAATTTTTCAGGCGGATGAGTCCGTCGTGAAGGGAAACCCTGGGGACATAGCCGAAATCGCGCGTCGCCGGCGCCATGTCGTACCAGTGCGTGGTGCTGAGCTGCTCGGCCAGGAAACGCGTCATCGGCGGTTCCCCGGACAGGCGCAGCACGGGCCACACCGCTTCGCAGATCGCGCCGATCGCATATGCCACGCCGAACGGCACCGTCCTGTCGACCTGCGGCGCGCCGGCCGCGGCCAGCAGCGCATTGACGATCTCGCGCACCGTCGTCGGTTCGCCATTGCTGATGAAGTACGCGCGGCCGGCGCAGGCGGCGCCGGGCGCCAGATGCGCGAATGCGTCGAAGTGCGCCTGCGCGGCGTTGTCGATGTACGTGGTGTCGATGCGGTTCTCGCCGTTGCCGACGAAGCGCAGACGGCCGGCCTTGGCGCGCTCGACCAGACGCGGCAGCAACTGCTGGTCACCAGGCCCCCAGATCAGCCGCGGACGCAATGCGACCGTCGCGAGCGTCGCATCGTTGGCCGCGAGCACCGCCTGTTCGGCGATCTTCTTGGTGGTCGCGTATGGCGCCTTGAAGTGTTCGCCGTATGGCACGGTTTCGGCCGTGCCGCCTTCGACCGGATGCGTCGCGCGATGGGTCACGCTGGGCGTGGAGGTATAGACCAGGCGCCCGATGCCGTGCGCCCGGCAGGCATCGAGCACGTTCTGCGTGCCGAGCACGTTGGCCCGGTGGTAGCTCTCGTAACTCCCCCAGGCGCCGGCCTTGGCCGCGTTGTGGAAGATCGCGTCCATGCCCCGCGCTGCATTGGCCACGGCCGCGCCATCGGCGAGATCGCCGCGCACCTGGCGCACGCCGATCGCGTCGAGTTCCGGATAGTGGCCGCGGTTGAAGCTGGTGACATCAAAGCCGCGCTCGACCAGGCCGCGACACAGCGCCTGCCCGAGGAACCCGCCGCCGCCGGTGACGAGAAGTTTCATGCGATCTCCTGTGTGCGTTTTGCCGCCCACACGGCCAGCGCCTCACGGCCGATCTTCGCGTTGTGGCGGATGTCGACCGGGAACCCCGGATGGAACAGCACGCGCTCGATGCGCGCGGTATGCACATGGCCTTCGCCGATGTGCCGCAGCTCGTCGGCGATGCGCGCGTGCTCGCGCTTGGCGATGCCGGCGCGCAGTTCCACACACAGCACCGGCGTCTGCCGGCCCGCGGGGCCGACACCGACCAGCGCGGTGCGGCGTACTTCGGGATGCACGTTGAACACCGGCTCGACCTGTTCGGTGCACAGGGTCCCCTCGGCGGTCACGACGCGATGGCCCTTGCGGCCGCAGAACCACAGCCGGCCTTCCGCATCGAAATAGCCGAGGTCGCCCATGCGGTGGACGATGCGCGTGCTGCCGTCAGGCAACGTCTCGGTGATTTTCGCCAGCCGCGTCTGCGCGTCGCGGTTGAAATAGGTATCGGTGGCGCTGGGCCCGGCGACGGTGATCTCCCCGACCTGCGCGCCGGGCACGCACCGTGCGTCGGACCAGACCGGAATCGCGCCGTCGTCGACGCGGATGATCCGCACCTCGTTCGGCGGCACCGGTCGGCCGACGCAGGTGCCGGCGCCCTGTTCGGTGCGCGTGCGCAGTTCCAGCAGTTCGCGGCCCTCGACCACCGCCACCGGCAGGCACTCGGTGGCGCCGTAGGGCGTCCAGAAGCGCGCATCGCCCGGCAGCAGCTCGAGAATCCTCGCGACCGTGTCCGGCGGCACCGGCGCGCCGGCCGAGGTCACCCGGCGCAGCGTCGGCAGCGGCCTGCCGTCCTTCGCAAGCACGCCCATCAGCGCCGGCGACCCGAACAGCTGGTCCACGCCAAAGCGTGCGATCGCCGCATGCAGCTTGTCGGGATCGGCATTCGCCGGGCGGGTGGGATCCATGTCCGGGATGATCGAGGTGAGCCCGAGCGCGGGATCGAACAACGCGAACGGCGGGAACGTCGGCAGGTCGATGCCGCCGGCGGCAATGCCGAATGCGCCACGCAACATGTCGATCTGGGCAACGAAATGCCGGTGGCGATAGACCACGCCCTTTGGCACGCCGGTCGAGCCGCTGGTGAAGAGGATCGCGGCGACATCGTCGGCCTGCGTCGCGGCCAACTGTGGCCCGGCGCCCGCGCCGGCGCGTTCCACCTGCGCCAGCGTGGCATCGGCCAGCCACGCGCGGTGACCGGTGGTGATGCGGATACGCGCCGATTTCGCCCAGCCCAGCAGCGTGCGCGCGAACTGCGCCAGCGGAATGCCGATGAACGCCTGCGCCTGGGCTTCATCCAGGCACTGCTTGAGTGCGCGCCTGTCGATGCCCGGGTCCACCAGCACCGGCACCGCGCCGGCCTTGAACAGCGCGAACATCAACAGGAAGAACTCGGGTGTGGGGCGGACCATCAGCACCGCGCGCGTGCCGCGGACGATGCCGCGCCGGGCGAGGCCGGCGGCGATCGCATCGCTGCGTGCGTCCAGCGCGGCATAGGTCAGTGCATGCGCCTCGCCGTAGCGGCCGTCGGGGCCGGGACAACGCATCGCGATCCGGTCGGGTCGCTCGCGCGCGAGCCGCGGCAGGGCTGCGGCGATGTTGACCGCGTCCGCGGCCGGGGAGATGGGTGCTTGCATCGGCGAGAGGATACCGGGCCGCCGCACGCGCACGGCCGGGGACGGACTAGGATGGCCGCTTTCCCGCACGGACACCGCCATGCGCGTTCCCCGCTTCCCCGCTCCGCTGCTGCTCGTCCTGATGCTCTCCTTGTGGCTGCCGGGCTGTGCCAGCGCCGGCAAGCAGCGCAGCGCCCTCGAGAGCGCGCAGCATGCATGGTCGTCGGCGGTGCGCTGGAACGATCTGCACGGCGCCTGGCAACTGGTCGATCCGGAGTACCGCACCGCGAATCCGGCGAACGCGCTGGACTTCGAACGCTACGCCCAGGTCCAGGTGACCGGTTATCGCGAGGTCGGTGGCCAAGCCGGGCCGGACGAGGCACTGCGCGAGATCCAGATCGGCGTGGTCAACCGCCATACGATGGCCGAGCGCACCGTGCGCTATACCGAGCGCTGGCGCTGGGATCCGGACGCCGGCACCTGGTGGATCACGGATGGTTTGCCCGATCTGTGGGCGGGCGAATAACGGCTGCGGCCCCTGGCGCCGGGCAGCCGCGGCGTTGTGCGACAATCGCCGCCCTCCGACGCACCGCGACTGATCCGTGAATTTCGAAGAACTTCTGGCCTTCCTCGGCCGCAACCAGATGTTGTCGCTGGTCTTCGCCGCCCTGACGGTGGCGATCATCGTCAATGAGATCTCGCGGCTGTTCCGCGGCTTCAAGGCGCTGCGTCCGGCCGAACTGACCGTGCTGATGAACCGCGAGAACGCGCTCGTCGTCGACCTGCGGCCCTCGGCGGACTACGCCAAGGGCCACATCCCCGGATCGAAGAACGTGCTGATGAGCCAGTTCGACCCGGAGAGCAAGCAGCTCGCACCGGCGAAGGCCCTGCCCGTGGTGCTGGTCTGCAAGACCGGCAGTACCGCGAGCGACGCCGCCAAGCGGCTCAAGAAGGCCGGCTTCGCGAACGTCTACGTCCTCGACGGCGGCATCGGCGGCTGGCTGCAGGCCGATCTGCCGCTGGTCAAGGGCCGCGGCTGAGCCCAGGCTCCGTCCATCGGCGGGTGCCATAATCGGCGATCCCGCTTCCACCCAATTTTCTGCTGGAGTCGATCCACATGTCCGAAGAACAGACCACCAACGGCGCCAATGGCGCAGCCCCGGCGCAGCCGGCCGGCGCGCAGTTCAGCGTCGAAAAGATCTACGTCAAGGACGTCTCGTTCGAATCGCCCAAGTCGCCGGCGATCTTCAACGAGCAGGCCCAGCCGCAGCTCAACATGAACCTCAACCAGAGCGTCCAGCGCGTCGGCGACAACGCCTACGAAGTCGTGCTGGGGATCACCCTGACCTGCACCACCGGTGAGGACAACGCCAACACGGTGTACGTGGCCGAAGTGAAGCAGGCCGGCGTGTTCGGCCTGGCCGGGTTCGACGGCAACACCCTCGATGCGCTGCTCGGCACCCAGTGCCCGAACGTGCTCTATCCCTACGCCCGCCAGCTGATCGGCGACCTGATCCAGGCCGGCGGCTTCCCGCCGTTCCTGCTGCAGCCGATCAACTTCGACGCGCTCTACGCCGAAGGCCTGCGCCAGCGCGCGCAGCAGGGCGGCGAGCAGCCGACCACCGACCAGGTCGGCAACGCCTGAGCGTGAGCGATCCGAAGTCCGCGGTCGCGGTGCTGGGCGCCGGTTCCTGGGGAACCGCGCTCGCATCGCTGATCGCACGCAATGGCCACCCCACGATGCTGTGGGGTCGCAACGCGGCGCAGGTCGAGGCGATCGACCAGCGCCACGAGAATCCGCGTTATCTGCCGGGCATTCCGTTGCCCGACACCCTGCGCGCGACCACCGACCTGGCCCACGCCATCGAAGGCGCCGGGCTGATCCTGGTCGTGGTGCCCTCGCATGCGTTCACCGAAACGCTGGCCCTGCTGGCGCCGCTGCGCACGGCCGGCGTCGGCGTGTCGTGGGCGACCAAGGGTTTCGAGCCGGGTTCGGGGCGTTTCCTGCATGAAGTGGCCGGCGATCTGCTGGGTGGCGACGTGCCCCTGGCCGTCGTCACCGGCCCCTCGTTCGCCAAGGAGGTCGCTTCCGGCCTGCCGACCGCGATCACCGTGCAGTCCGAGGACGAAGCGTTCGCGCAGACCGTGGCCGATGTGCTGCACGGCCCGACCTTCCGCGCCTATACCGGCACCGACATGCGTGGCGCCGAACTCGGCGGCGCGATGAAGAACGTGCTGGCCGTGGCCACCGGCGCGGCCGACGGCATGGAACTGGGCCTCAACGCCCGGACCGGCCTGATCACCCGCGGGCTCAACGAGATGCTGCGGCTCAACCGCGCGATCGGCGGCCGGGCCGAAACCCTGATGGGCCTGGCCGGTCTCGGCGATCTGGTGCTGACCTGCTCCGGGGATCTGTCGCGCAACCGCCGGCTGGGCCTGGCGCTGGGCCGCGGCGAGAAGCTCGAGGACGCGGTGCGCGCGATCGGCCAGGTGGTCGAATCGGTGCAGACCGCCGACGAGGTCATGCGCTTGGCCGAGCGGCACGGCATCGAACTGCCGATCTCCAGCAATGTCCGCGCGGTGCTGCACGGCGATATCACCCCGGCCGAAGCTCTGGGCCGGTTGATGGCCCGCGAGCAGAAGCCCGAGTTCGAATAAGAAGCTTCGGGCCGAAGGCCCGACCAAAGCCCCTCTCCCTCCGGGAGAGGGGGGCACCATCCGCAAAGCGGATGGTGGGGTGAGGGGAGGCCTCGCCAAGGCGCCCAAAGCACCTGCATCTCCCTCCGGGCACCTTCCCCCGAGGGGAAGGACAACACAGGGGGCGCCGCGAGCTGCGACTGGAATCCCTCGACCTCTCCGACCCAAAAAGAAACCCGACCATTGCTGGCCGGGTTCGGTCGGTTTCCGGGAGAGAGACGCGCCGGGAAAGCGCTGGGGACCGGAAACCGTGGGGCGCGCGGTGTGGCGCTTACCAGCGCAGGCGCGGGCCGATGAACCACTGGGTGTCGCCACCCTTGATGAGCTTCACGTCGCCAGCCACGCCGAAGTTCGGGGTGAACTTCCACTGCGCGCCGAGGCGGCCATAGAAGTCGCTAGCGAATCCGTCGTCCAGGTGGTCGTAACCGGCCAGTGCGTAGCCTTCGAGCGCCGGCAGCAGCACGCTGCGCGCGCCGACCTCGACCGAATAGCCGTCACCGTTGATGCCGTGGCCGAAATCGAGCTTCTGGTAGGCCACGCGGGTCAGCAGGTCGGTGCGCGGCGAGACTTCGTGGTTGTAGCCCACGCCCAGACGCCACTGATCGCGGTCGAGCGGACTACGATCCACACTTTCGCGGGTGTAGTCGCCAAAAGCATGGAAGTTGGGGTGGAACGCGGCGGAGCCACGGATCGACCAGCCATCGGAATCGACGTCGCGGTCGAGGGGCGCGACATCGGACTTGCTGGCCGAATAACCGCCTTCGAGATAGGTGTAGGACAGGCCGTCGGCGGCATGACCGGCGAGCGGCAGCGCGGCCGCAAGGACCGCAAGAGACAAACGCTTCATTCGGGGGATATCTCCGGCCGACGCCTGCTTGGGACGCGGCTCTATTCTGTGGCAATGCGAAAAAATGCCGGCCCGGGTGAAGGGGGGAGGGGATGCTTCGAGGGGGCGAAGCAGATCACCCGGGCCGGTGAGATCAATTCTCAACTGCTCCCTGCAACCCGCGCTGAATATTGAACCGGCAAGTGTAGGATTTTTCCGTCTTCGCGAGGATCGTGCCGCCCCGGACCACGTGGCGATGGCGCTTAAACCCCCGCGCCGGCGAATCCCTGCTGCCGCCAGGCCTCGAACACCACCACGGCCACCGCATTCGACAGATTCAGACTGCGGTTGCCGGGTCGCATCGGCAGGCGCAGGCGCTGGCCGTCGGGCACGCGTTCGAGGACCTCCGCCGGCAGGCCCCGGGTCTCCGAGCCGAACAGGAAGGCATCACCCGGCGCGAACGCCGGCGTATCGAAGCGCCGGCTGTTGCGCGTACTCAGCGCGAACAGCCGCGCCGGCCGGATCACGCTCAGCGCGGCGTCGAGATCGTCGTGCACCTGCAGCGTCGCGTATTCGTGGTAATCGAGGCCGGCGCGGCGCAGGTTGCGGTCGTCGAGGTCGAAGCCCAGCGGTCGTACCAGGTGCAGGCGCGCGCCGGTATTGGCGCACAGCCGGATGACGTTGCCGGTATTGGGAGGGATCTCGGGCGTATTCAGGATGACGTCGAACATGGGCCGGGCCGGGCTGCGGGCCGGCCATTGTCGGTCACCAGGGCAGGGACGCGCCGGTCCAGTCGAGGAAGCGGCCGCTGTCGGCCGCGCCCAGGCCCGCGATCACCCGGCGCAGGCCGGCGACCGACTCCTCCGGGGTCTCGGTCGCCTGGGCACCGCCCATGTCGGTGCGCACCCAACCCGGGTGCAGGGCGACGACGACGATGCCGCGCTCGCGCAGCGCATGCGCCAGCTGCACCGTGGCCATGTTCAGCGCGGCCTTGCTGATCGCGTAGCTCGGGGTGCCGAATCGGGTGGTGCCGGCGATCGAGCCGAGCTGCGAGGACAGGTTGGCCACGCGCGCGCCATCGGCGAGCAGCGGCGCCAGCGCCTGGGTCAGCAGCAACGGGCCGACGACGTTGGTCCGCAGGCTGTCGTCGAGGATCTCTTCGGTCAGCGCACCGAACCGCTCGCCGCCATGCAGCACGCCCGCGTTGTTGACCAGCAGGCCGATCCGCGCCTCCCGGCCGGCCGCCAGCGGCCATTCGCGCGCCAGTTCCTCGCGCGAGGCTGCGTCGCCGACATCCAGCGGCAGCACCTTGAGATGACCGGGATACTCGGCGGCCAGGGCATTGAGCGCCTGCGCGCGGCCCGGCTGGCGGCAGGTCGCGACCACGCGCGCGCCATCGGCAAGCAGTTGCCGGACCAGCTCCAGGCCGAGACCTCGATTGGCACCGGTGACGAGGGTCCAGTGGGTCATGGCATGCACTCTCGATCGGGAACAGGGCGATGCTAGTCGCGCGCTGATGAGTGGCGGGTGGCGGGCGATGGTCTGCCGGGCGCCGGGCGGACGCGTACAGCGCGTCTGCAGAACCGGCTTTGTCGACGAATGCGCCCCATCCGCCATCCTGGGCCGGGTGGAGACCCCGGAACCGGACGCACGCGACCGTCGGCGGATCCCGCTCCATGACCTGCGACCCGTGCCGTACGGCCCGCGGCTGGCTACGATGCGGGTCCAATTCCGTCCAATCCAAGGCCCGGCATGTCCGCTGACCGTCTCCGTACCGCTCCGTCCCGTCCGCGCGCGGCCCTGCTCGCGCTGGCCACCGGGCTCGTCCTGGCCGGTATCAGTGCCGCGCCGATGGTCTGGGCCGCACCACCTGCCGCAACCGCGGGCGTCGACATTCCCTACGAGACCTTCACCCTGCCCAACGGCCTGCGCGTGGTGGTGCACACCGACCGCAAGGCGCCGATCGTCGCGGTGAACATCTGGTACCACGTGGGCAGCAAGGACGAACCGGCCGGCCGCAGCGGCTTTGCGCACCTGTTCGAACACCTGATGTTCCAGGCCAGCGAACACCACGACGGCGAATTCTTCGACCCGTTCAAGCAGGTCGGCGTGACCGACCAGAACGGCACCACCAATACCGACCGCACCAACTACTTCCAGAACGTGCCGACCACCGCGCTCGACATGGCGCTGTGGATGGAATCGGACCGCATGGGCCACCTGCTCGGCGCGGTCGACCAGGCGGCGCTCGACGAACAGCGCGGCGTAGTCCAGAACGAGAAGCGCCAGGGCGAGAACCAGCCCTACGGCCAGGTCTGGGACCGGCTGAGCCGCTCGCTGTATCCGAAGGACCACCCCTACCACCGCGGTGTCATCGGTTCGATGAACGATCTCAACGCGGCCTCGCTGGACGATGTCAAACAGTGGTTCCGCACCTGGTATGGCCCCAACAACGCGGTGCTGGTGCTGGCAGGCGACATCGACCTGGCCACGGCCAGGCGCAAGGCCATGCAGTATTTCGGTGACATTCCCGCCGGCCCGACCATGGCCCAGCCGCAGGTCGACGTGGCCAAGCGCCCCGCCGACACCCGCGAGACGATGCAGGACCAGGTGCCGCAGGCGCGTATCTACCGGGTGTGGAACGTTGCCGAGCTGGGCAGCGTCGACATCGACCGGCTGCAGGTGCTGGCGAGCGTGCTCGGCGGCGCGAAGGCCTCGCGACTCGACCGGCGCCTGCTGCACGAGGACAAGCTGGTCGACAACATCAGCGCCGGCGCCTGGCCGTCGCAGCTGGGCTCGAGCTTCGGCATCATCGCGACCGTCAAGCAGGGCGTGGACCCGGCGATGGTCGAAGCGGCGATCGACGAGGAACTCGAGCGACTGATCGCCGAAGGTCCGACCGCCGACGAACTCGAGCGTGCCAAGACCTCGTTCCGCGCCGGTTTCGTGCGTGGCATCGAGCGCATCGGTGGCTTCGGCGGCAAGGCCGACGCGCTGGCCGAATGCACCGTCTACGAGGGCGATCCGGGCTGCTTCCGCGCTTCGCTGGCCAATGTCGCGGCGACCACCGCCGAAGACGTCAAGGCGGTCGGCGCGAAATGGCTCGACGTCGGCAGCCACACCATCACCGTGGTCCCGGGCGCGCGCGCGCCGCTGGCCGAAGAGCCCGCCGTCACCCCGGCGCCGCTGACGACGCCCGCGCCGGATCGCAAGTTCACCACCACGCGCAGCCGCATCGACCGCAGTACCGGCGTGCCCGAGACGCGCGAGTTCCCCGAGCTGAAGTTCCCGGAACTGCAGCGCGCGATGCTGTCCAACGGCACCGAAGTGATCCTCGCCCGGCGGCCGGAGATCCCGGTCGTGCAGCTGAGCTACGAGTTCAAGGGCGGCTACACCGCCGACCAGGGCCGCACGCCCGGCACCGCGAGCTTCGCGATGAGCCTGCTCGACGAGGGCGCCGGCGGCCTGGGCGCGCTCGAGTTCGCCGACCGCGTGGAATCGCTGGGCGCGAGCATCGGTGCGGGCGCCTCGCTCGACGGCAGCAATGCCTACGTGTCGGCGCTCAAGGAAAACCTGGACGGATCGCTGGCGCTGTTTGCCGACATGCTCCAGCGTCCGAACTTCGAGCAGAAGGAGATCGACCGCATCAAGGCGACGTGGATCGCCGGCATCGCCCAGGAGAAGGCGCGCCCGGCCAGCGTGGCGATGCGTGTGCTGCCGCCGCTGGTCTATGGCCAAGGCCACCCGTATGCGATCCCGTTCACCGGCAGCGGTGACGAAGCCTCGATCGCGAAGCTCGGGCGCGAGGACCTGCTCGCCTTCCACCGCGACTGGGTGCGTCCGGAAGGCGCGACCCTGATCGTGGTCGGCGACACCACGCTCGAGGAGATCGTGCCGATGCTCGAAACCCATTTCGGTGCCTGGCGCGGCACCGGTCCGGCGCCGGCACCGGTCGAAGTGGCCGAGGTCGCGCGTCCCGCCACCTCGCGCGTGTTTCTCATCGACCAGCCGGGCGCGGTGCAGGCCAACATCTTCGCCGCGCAGGTGATCCCGCCGACCAACGATCCGGCCTCGACCCGCTTCGACATGGCCAACACCGTGATCGGCGGGGATTTCACCGCGCGTCTCAACATGAACCTGCGCGAGGACAAGCACTGGTCCTATGGCGCGCGCAGCTCGGCGAGCGGCACGCTGGGCCAGCGTCCGTGGATGGCGTCAGCGCCGGTGCAGATCGACAAGACCGCCGAAGCCATGGCCGAGATGCAGCGCGAGTTCGCGGATTTCGCCAGCGGCACGCGCCCGCCCAGCGAGGCCGAGCTGGCCCGCGCCCGGGCGATCAACACCTTGAGCCTGCCGGGTGCCTACGAGACGGCGTGGTCGGTGATGTCGACCATCGGCGGCAACGTGCGCTTCGGCCGGCCCGACGATTACGTGTTCCAGCGCAAGGCCGAGATCGAGTCGATGACCGTGTCCGACCTTGCCGGCGCGGCGGCCAGCATCGACCCCAGGGCGTTGACCTGGGTGGTGGTCGGCGATCTTTCGCAGATCGAGGCACCGGTGCGCGCGCTGGGATTGGGTGATGTGCAGGTGCTCGACGCCGACGGCAAGCCGGTCGCCAGCGCGAAGCGGTGATCGTCCACTCAGGCGATGCCCGCCACACTGGCGGGCATCGCGGCACCACCCTCGAAATCTACGGAGCGTTACCGATGCGCAAATCCCTGGCTGTTGTGATGCTGTTGTCCCTGTCCGCGGCGGGATGCACCTGGGTGCACATGTCGCCCGGCGCGAGTGCGGTGCGCGTGGTCAGCGCGGCGCCCGCCGACTGCAGCAAGCGCGGCGAGGTCGAGGTGTCGGTCAAGCACAACATCGCGTTCGTCGACCGCAATGCGCTGCGCGTGCGCGAGGAACTCGAGACGCTGGCGCGCAACGAGGCGCCGGGTCTGGGCGCGGACACGATCAGCCCGCTTGGCGAGCCGGCCGGCGGCAGCCAGCGCTTCGCCGCCTGGCAGTGCGGTCGCTGACAGCGTGGTGAAGGGCTCGGCTGCACGTTAGCGGCCGACCCGCGCGGCGCGGGATCCACTAGCATCGGCTGATCTCCGGTTCGAGGATCCGCCGATGCATCGTCTTGCTGTCGCGTTGCTGTGTGCCTGCGCCACCCTGCCCGCCCTGTCACGCGCGCAGGAGGCGCAACGGCCCGAAGTCGCCAGCGCCGCATCTGCATTGCAGGCCCGGGTGGTCGACTGGCGCCGCGACTTCCACCAGCATCCCGAACTGGGCAATCGCGAGACCCGCACCGCCGCCAGGGTGGCCGAACATCTGCGCAGTCTCGGCCTGGAGCCGACCACCGGCGTCGCCCACACCGGCGTGACCGCGGTGCTCAAGGGCGGACGCCCGGGTCCGCGCATTGCGCTGCGCGCCGACATGGACGCGTTGCCGGTCACCGAGCAGACCGGACTGCCGTTCGCCTCCACCGCGACGGCGACCTATCGCGGCGAGACCACCGGCGTCATGCACGCCTGCGGCCACGACGCGCACGTGGCCATCCTGATGGGCGTGGCCGAGGCCCTGGTCGGCATGCGCGAGCAGCTGGCCGGCGAGGTGCTGTTCGTGTTCCAGCCGGCCGAGGAAGGGCCGCCCGACGGCGAGGACGGTGGCGCGTCGATGATGCTGGCCGAAGGCGTGTTCCGCGACTTCAGGCCCGAGGCGGTCTTCGGCCTGCACGTGTTCTCGACCCTGCAGGCGGGCCAGCTCGGCGTTCGTGGCGGTCCGCTGATGGCGGCGTCGGACCGCTTCGCGATCAAGGTGACCGGGCGACAGACGCATGGCTCGCGGCCGTGGGGCGGCATCGATCCGATCGTCGCCGCCGCAGACCTGATCGGCAGCGCGCAGAGCATCGTCAGCCGGCGCACCGACATCTCCGCGCTGCCGGCGGTCGTCACCTTCGGCGCGATCAAGGGCGGCATCCGCTACAACATCATTCCCGACTCGGTAGAGCTGGTCGGCACGATCCGCACCTTTGACGAAAGCGTGCGCAACGACATCTTCGCGGACCTGAAGAACGTGGCCGCGCACGTCGCCGCCGCGCATGGCGCGACGGTCGATGCGCAGGTGCCCGACACCACCGGCAACCCGGTCACCGTCAACGATCCGGCCCTGACCGCGCGCCTGCTGCCGAGCCTGCAGGCCGTCGCGGGTGCAGGCAACGTGGTGGAGACGCCGCTCAACATGGGCGCCGAGGATTTCGCGTACTACGCGAAGGAAGTGCCGGCGATGTTCTTCTTCGTCGGCGCGACGGCAGCGGGCAAGGATCCGGCGACGGCGCCGAGCAACCATTCCCCGCAGTTCGACCTCGACGAGTCGGCGCTGGACCTGGGCCTGCGGGCGATGCTGCAGGTCAGCCTGGATTATCTGGAGGCGGGCGCGGGCTGAGGGTCCGCGCTGCGACGTCGATGCCGCAGCGCGCCTCGTCCAGCGGTCCTGCGGGCCTACGGGCCTGCGCGGCGCGGCCGACCGACGTTTGACGAACTCCGGAGCGCCGAGCGTATCGGCCTTCGTTCCGCGCCCGTTCGCCACCCGGCGCTAAAATCGCCGCATGTCCTCCGAATTCGACACCGCGGCCGCGCCGCCCATTCCGCTCGGCCGCGAGGTCGCCTATCCCCGGCACTACGACCCCGGTCTGCTGTTTCCGATCGCACGCACGCTCGGCCGCGCCGAGCTCGGCATCGCCGAGGCCTTGCCTTTCACCGGCCACGACCGCTGGCACGCCTACGAGCTGGGCTGGCTCGACGGCCGCGGCAAGCCGGTGGTGGCGACGGCAACGATCACCGTGCCCGGCGACTCGCCGTCACTGGTGGAGTCGAAGTCGCTCAAGCTCTATCTCAACTCGCTCAACCACACGCGCTTCGATGATGCCGATGCGGTGCGCACGCGCATCGCGGCCGACCTCTCGCAGGCCGCCGGCGCAACAGTCGACGTGAGCTACGGCCTGCCGCCGATGGCCGCCGCCGCGAGCGGGGAGGTATCGATCGACGATCTCGACATCGAGATCACCAGCTATGGTCCGCCGGATGCGGCACTGCTCGCGGCCGATGCCGATGGCGATGCTGTCGTCGAGGAACGCCTGGCCTCTTCGCTGCTCAAATCCAACTGCCCGGTCACCGGCCAGCCGGACTGGGCCAGCCTGCACATCGCCTATCGCGGACCGCGCATCGACCGCGCCTCCCTGCTGCGCTACCTGGTGTCGTTCCGCGACCATGCCGAGTTCCACGAACAGTGCGTCGAGCGCGTGTTCGTCGATCTGATGGCGCGTTGCCATCCCGAGACGCTGTCGGTCGAAGCGCGCTATACGCGTCGCGGCGGGCTGGACATCAACCCCTGGCGCGCGACGCCGGCGCATGCCGCGCCGCCCGCGCGTCGCGACGAGCGCCAGTAACACGGCCGATCCCCGCGCGATGGTTTCTTAACGCGGGAAGTGGGAGCCTCGCAGGTCGATCCGACCGAGGCCCCGCCATGACGCTTTCCCGCAATGCCGACGCCACGTCGCTGCGCACCTATGTCGTGCGCAAGGGCGATACGCTTTCCGGCATCGCCGAAGCCGAGCTCGGCGCCCAGGACCGCTGGCGCGAGCTGTTCGAGGCGAACCGCGACCTGCTCGACGATCCTGATTGCATCCAGGCCGGCCAGGTGCTGCAGCTGCCGTCCGACTGACCGAACCCCGTCTCCAGGAGTTGCCATGACCCGACCCGTCGCCCTGACCTGCCTGACCGTCGCACTCGCTGGCGTGACGCTGCTTGCCGGCTGCAACCGCGATGCGCCGGCCCCTGCGCAGGCACCGGTCGCGACCGCACCGGAACCCCCGCCGCCGCCCGCGCCACCCGCGCCGGCAACGGTGACCAGCGTGGAACTGGGCAATGCCGTCGACGATCAGAACCGGGTCGCAACCCCCGCCTCCGAGTTCGCCACCACCGACACCATCTACGCCTCCGTCGGCACCGCAGGCGAGAGCGCGGCGAAACTGGCGGCGCGCTGGACTTATGGCGACGGCCAGCTGGTGCGCACCACCGAAGCCGACGTCGCGGCGGGCCCGCAGGTCATCGCCTTCGACATCCACCATCCCGCAGGCTGGCCGACAGGCAACTACAAGCTCGAGGTGTCGCTCGACGGCAAGGTGGTGGAGACGCGCGAGTTTTCGGTGAAATAGCGCCAACCCCTGCGATGCCTGATGAAAAAGCGCGGCCCCGGCCGCGTTTTTCGTGTGCGATTACGGTGTCGCAGCATGCTGTCGCGTATGTCCCGCTCGCAGGCGCGCGCCTTTCTTGGCCCGGGTAAACGCGCGACAATCGCAAGGCTCTACCCCAGCGTGTACCGGCCTGCACCGCCATCGCGCGCGCATGGGCGCATGCGGCCACTGGATGGCCGCCTGCGTGCCGGTACCGCATCCCCCTGTTTTCTGAAGAAGCGAGACACGTCCGATGTCCGATAGCCCGAAGATCATCTACACGCTCACCGACGAAGCACCGTATCTGGCGACGCAGTCGCTGCTGCCGATCGTCGAGGCATTCACCAAACCGGCCGGCATCGCGGTCGAGACGCGCGACATCTCGCTGGCCGGCCGCATCCTGGCGCAGTTCCCGGACCGTCTGAGCGATGCGCAGAAGATCGGCGACCATCTGGCCGAACTCGGTGAGCTGGCAACGACGCCCGAAGCCAACATCATCAAGCTGCCCAACATCAGCGCATCCGTGCCGCAGCTCAAGGCCGCGATCAAGGAACTGCAGGACCAGGGCTTCAATCTGCCCGATTACCCGGACACACCCCGGACCGACGAAGAAGCCGACATCAAGGCGCGCTACGACCGTACCAAGGGCAGCGCGGTGAACCCGGTGCTGCGCGAAGGCAATTCGGACCGCCGCGCACCGAAGTCGGTCAAGGCATACGCGCGCAAGCATCCGCACCGCATGGGCAAGTGGTCGAGCGACTCGAAGTCGCACGTCGCGCACATGGATGCGGGCGATTTCTACGGCAGCGAACGCTCGGCGACGCTGGACAAGGCCGGTGCGCTGAAGATCGAACTGGTCGGCAAGGACGGTGCGACCACGGTGCTCAAGGACGCGGTGCCGGTGCAGGCCGGCGAGATCGTCGATGCCGCGGTGATGTCGCGCAAGGCGCTGTCGAGCTTCATCGAGGCGCAGATCGAGGACGCGAAGGCGCAGGGCGTGCTGTTCTCGCTGCACCTCAAGGCGACGATGATGAAGGTGTCGGACCCGATCATGTTCGGCGTCGTGGTGCAGGCGTTCTATCGCGACGTGCTGGAGAAGCATGCGGATGCGCTGGCCCGTATCGGCTTCGATGCCAACAACGGCATCGGCGATCTGTACTCGCGCATCCAGTCCTTGCCGCAGGATGAGCAGGACGCGATCCGCGCCGACATCGACGCGCTGTACGCGCAGCGCCCGGCGCTGGCGATGGTCAATTCGGACAAGGGCATCACCAACCTCCATGTCCCGAGTGACGTCATCGTCGACGCCTCGATGCCGGCGATGATCCGCGACTCGGGCGGCATGTGGAATGCGCAGGGCAAGCTGCAGGATGCCAAGGCGGTCATTCCCGACCGCTGCTATGCCGATGTGTTCCAGGCGGTCATCGACGACTGCAAGGCCCACGGCGCGCTCGATCCCACGACGATGGGTTCGGTGCCCAACGTCGGCCTGATGGCGCAGAAGGCCGAGGAATACGGCAGCCACGACAAGACCTTCCAGATCCCCGCCGACGGCACCGTGCGCGTGACCGATCAGGATGGCAATGTCGTGTTCGAGCATGCGGTCGAGGCCGGCGACATCTGGCGCATGTGCCAGACCAAGGACGCGGCGATCCAGGACTGGGTGAAGCTCGCCGTGAACCGCGCACGCCTGTCCGGAACGCCGGCCGTGTTCTGGCTCGACAAGAGCCGCGCGCACGACGCGCAGGTCATCGCCAAGGTCGAGACCTATCTCAAGGACCACGACACCGCGGGGCTCGATCTGCGCGTGCTGCCGCCGGTGGAGGCGACGCGGTTCTCGCTCGAGCGTATCCGCCGCGGCGAGGACACGATCTCGGTGACCGGCAACGTCCTGCGCGACTACCTGACCGATCTGTTCCCGATCATGGAACTTGGCACCAGCGCCAAGATGCTCTCCATCGTGCCGCTGATGGCCGGCGGCGGGCTGTTCGAGACCGGTGCGGGCGGCAGCGCGCCCAAGCACGTGCAGCAGTTCGTCGAGGAAAACTACCTGCGCTGGGATTCGCTCGGCGAGTTCCTCGCGCTGGCCGCGTCGCTCGAGCATCTCGGCAACGCCTACGACAGCCCGAAGGCCAGGGTGCTCGCTGCCGCGCTTGATGTCGCCAACGGCCGCATCCTCGACGAGAACCGCTCGCCGGCGCGCAAGGTCGGCGAACTCGACAATCGTGGCAGCCACTTCTACCTTGCCCAGTACTGGGCGCAGGCCCTGGCCGACCAGGACGACGATGCCGAGCTCAAGGCGACGTTCGCACCGCTGGCGAAGACGCTGACCGAGCAGGAGGCAACGATCCTGGGCGAACTCAACGGCGCGCAGGGCAAGCCGGTGGATATCGGCGGTTACTACCACCCCGATCTTGCGAAGGTCGGTGAGGCAATGCGTCCGAGCGCGACGTTCAATGCGGCGATCGATTCGCTCAAGGCCTGAGCCCCACTGCAGTGCGTGATCGACAGGCCCGCTTCGGCGGGCCTGTCTCGTTGTGGGCTTCGCTCTGCGTTGCCGTTGCCGTGGGTTTCCCCTCACGGCTCTACCAGCCCACTTACCCGGAGGGTCTGCAATCACGTGGGCGGCGTTGGGAGCGGGCAACAGCGGAGCAACTGCAAAGCTACGGCTGCACCCCATCCGCCGGAATCGTCCACCCCTGCGCCAGTGCATACAGAATCCGATGGTCCTCCGCATCCAGGGTCCCATCGGCCAGCGCCCGGAAGCGCAAGCGGAACGCGCGCGACGTCGCGTCGAGATCGTCGACCGGGTAGCCCACCGTGCGCAGTGCCTGGGCCGCATCGAAACCCGGTGGCGCTGGCGGCGTATCGTCGCGCGGCCAGACCCCGTAACCGTGTTGCGCCAGGCGCTTCCACGGAAAGTGCACGCCCGGATCGATCTTCCGGCCGGGGGCGAGGTCGGAGTGGGCGATGAAGTTTCCGGCCGGAATCCGCCAGCGCGCCTTCAGATCGCCGAGCAGCACCAGCAGGCTCTCGAGCAGCGGCTCGGAAAACGGTTCGCGACCGTTGTTGTCGAGCTCGATGCCGATCGAGGCGGAATTGACGTCCGCCACCGCGCCCCAGCTGCCGGCACCGGCATGCCAGGCCCGGTCCACGTCGGAGACCAGCTGGTAGCGCTCGCCGTGCTTGCCGATCAGATAGTGCGAGCTGACGCGTCCACCGCTGTTGGCGGTCCGCAAGGTATCGAGACTGCGCTGCGCCGAATCCTGCTCGGTGTAATGCAGCACGACCAGTACAGGTCGGCGCGGATCGAAGTTGTCGGACGGCACCCAGGTGGCGAGCGGATTGCGCGGCGCCTGGTGGGCGCACGCGCAGAGCAGCAGGGCGACGAGCGCGGCAAGCAGATATTTGGGCATGCACGCATTGCAACGTGCCAGGGCAGGCGACACAAGCGCCAGAGAAGCGGGCGGCGGCCTGCGCGGCCGTCGCCCGTCCTCGTTGCCGGCGTCCGCGCAGGATCACGGACACCGGTTGCGGTTTACTTCTCGTAAGCCGATTCGCCGTGCGACACGATATCCAGGCCTTCGCGCTCCTGGTCTTCGGTGACGCGCAGGCCGACGACGAGCCTGACGATCAGCATCACGACCGCAGTCACCACCGCGCACCACAGCACGGTGAACGCGACGCTGACCAGCTGCACCCAGACCTGCGCGCCTATCGCGAGATCGACCTCGGTGCCGCCCAGCGACTGGGCACTGAAGACGCCGGTCAGCAGCGCGCCGACGATGCCGCCGATGCCGTGTACGCCGAACACGTCGAGGCTGTCGTCGACCCGCAGCATGCGCTTGAGTCCGGTGACGCCCCATACGCACAGTGCACCGGCGGCCAGACCGATGACGACTGCGCCCATCGGGCCTACGGTGCCGGCTGCCGGCGTGATGCCGACGAGGCCCGCGATCGCGCCCGAGGCCGCGCCGAGCGCCGATGGACGGCCCTTGGTGAAGGCTTCGACGATGCTCCAGGCGATCACGCCGGCCGCTGTCGCGACCATGGTGTTGAGCATGGCCAGCGATGCGCTGGCATCGGCGGCAAGCGCCGAGCCTGCGTTGAAGCCGAACCAGCCCACCCACAGCAGCGACGCCCCGATGAAGGTGAAGGGCACGCTGTGCGGTTTGATCGCCTCACGTCCGTAGCCCAGGCGCTTGCCGAGGAAGTACGCGCCGACCAGGCCGGCGACGCCGGCATTGATGTGCACGACGGTGCCGCCGGCAAAATCGATCACGCCCTTGTGCGCGAGGAAGCCCGCCTCACCGCTCCAGACCATGTGCACCATCGGCAGATAGGCGAACGTCACCCACAGGATGGAGAACAGCAGCACCGCCGCGAACTTGATGCGCTCGGCAAACGAGCCGACGACCAGCGCGGTGGTGATGCCGGCGAACGTCGACTGGAAAGCGATGAACAGGAATTCCGGGAGGCCTCCGGCATCCGTCTCCGCGGTGATGCCGCGCAGGAACGCCTTTTCGGTGAAGGAGCCGAAGAACGCGTTGCCCTCGGTGAACGCCGCGCTGTAGCCATAGGCCACCCAGAGGATGATCACCACGGAGAACACCACCAGCACCTGCATGATGACCGAGAGCACGTTCTTGGCGCGCACCATGCCGCCGTAGAACAGGGCAAGGCCCGGCACCACCATCAGCAGCACCAGCAGGGTGGAGGTGAGCATCCAGGCCACATTGCCGCTGTCGAAGGTCACCGCCCCGGTCGTCTCCAGCACCACCGCTGCGGCTTCGACGGCGGGCAGGTCCTGCGCAAAGGCGCCGCCTGCCACACCCAACATCGCGCACGCACACACCAGCATCTGAAGCAGCAGCTGCATACGGGTTTTCCACCCGCGGATTTCGATCGTCTTCATGGAGCCTCCGTGGGGGTTAGAGCGCGTCGGCGCCGATTTCGCCGGTGCGGATGCGCAGGACCTGGTCCAGCGCGATGACGAACACCTTGCCGTCGCCGACCTTGCCGGTGGCCGCCGCCGTGGTAATTGCCTCGATCGCGGCCTCGAACACCTCGTCGGCGACGGCGCATTCGATCTTCAGCTTGGGCAGGAAGTCGACGACGTATTCGGCGCCGCGATAGAGCTCGGTGTGGCCCTTCTGACGGCCGAAGCCCTTGACCTCGGTGACGGTCAGGCCGTTGACGCCCGCATCCCCGAGCGCCTCGCGGACTTCGTCGAGCTTGAACGGGCGGATGATCGCGATGATCAGTTTCATGTGGCTCTCCAGATGCGCACCGCGTCAGAACGACTTGGTGACGGCGAGGGTGATGGTGTCGTCGGGACCGATCAGGTCGTTGTCGTTGAAGTCGAGGGCGATATCGAAGCCGTTGTCGAACGCTCTGCCGACGCCCACCGACCAGTAGGCATACGTCGCAGTGCCTGCGCTGCCGGCCACCCACTGCTTGCCCACGACGCCGCCCAGCGTCCAGCCGGGTGCGAACTCCCAGCCGATGTCGACCTCGAGGTGGCTGCTGCCGTCCGAGTCGGGAATGCCGAACAGATCGGTGACGGCGTACGAGTACTTCGCACCGAGGATGTTCCAGCTCACCCCCGCGTAGAGCTCGGTGGTGTCGGCCTTGTTGAAGCCGGCGGGATAACTGCCCGGATACCAGTAATGCACGGCGCCGACGTCCCAGCCGACGCCGCTGTCGCCGAAGTCCCCGCGGAAGCCGGCATAGCCGTCGAGTTCGAGCTGGCTGGAGATGGCGGGATCGGAATCGGACAGCCAGCTGATGCTGCTGCCCCAGGTGCCGACATAGAAGCCGCTTTCGTGCGCCCACTCGACGCCACCCTGCAGGGCGGGTTCGCCGTCGGTCTGGGTGATGCCACGGAACAGGTAATCGCTGGTCAGCGTGATCGAGCCGGAGAGCTCCGCCTGGGCGGCACCGGCGGACAGCAGCCCTGCGCACAGCAGGGCGGCGCGTGCGTGATTGCGTGGCGACATGACAGGCTCCTCAAATGAATGAAAAAGCCCTCCCCGGTCATTGCGTCTGCGTCTGTTGTTGGTCTTTTCGCAGGCCGAACGTTCGGCGCCGGCCCGCCCCCTGGCGGTCGTCACCGCGACCGGCGCTCTATGGCGCCTGTGTGGCCGCTGTCCCATCCATCGGTTGAATCCGGACGCGTGGCGCCTGTCGGCGGTGCCGCCCACCGTGGGGGAGGGAGGCGCTGCCGTCGGACGCTGAAACGCAACGGGGCCGGCCAGTGGCCGACCCCGTGGGTGCATCAGATCGCGTAGTACATCTGGTATTCGAGCGGGTGGGTCGCGCCGCGGAACGCGGTGACTTCCTTCATCTTCAGCGCGATGTAGGCATCGATGAAGTCGTCGGAGAACACGCCGCCGGCCTTGAGGAAGTCACGGTCCTTGTCGAGCGCGTCGAGCGCCTGGTCCAGCGAATGGCAGACGGTCGGGAAGTTCTTCTCTTCCTCGGGCGGCAGGTCGTAGAGATCCTTGTCGCTCGGGCCGCCCGGATCGATCTGGTTCTTGATGCCGTCCAGACCCGCCATCATCAGCGCGGCGAAGGTCAGGTAGCCGGACTGCATCGGATCGGGGAAGCGCATCTCGATGCGGCGCGCCTTGGGATTGGCGACATACGGGATGCGGCACGAGGCCGAACGGTTGGATGCCGAGTAGGCCAGCATCACCGGCGCTTCGAAGCCCGGCACCAGGCGCTTGTAGGAGTTGGTCGACGCGTTGGCGAATGCGTTGATCGCGCGGGCGTGCTTGAAGATGCCACCGATGTACCACAGCGCGGTCTGGCTCAGGCCGCCGTAGCCGTCACCGGTGAACAGGTTGGTGCCGCCCTTGGCCAAGCTCTGGTGTACGTGCATGCCGCTGCCGTTGTCGCCGACGATCGGCTTGGGCATGAAGGTCGCGGTCTTGCCGTTGCGGAAGGCGACGTTCTTGATGATGTACTTCATCGTCTGCAGCTCGTCGGCCTTCTTGACCAGCGAGTTGAAGCGGGTGCCGATCTCGCACTGGCCGGCGTTCGCGACCTCGTGGTGATGCACCTCGACTTCGATACCGACCTGCTCGAGCGTCTTGCACATTTCGGCGCGGATATCGTGCAGCGAGTCGAGCGGCGCAACCGGGAAGTAGCCGCCCTTGATGCCCGGACGGTAGCCGCTGTTGCCGCCCTCGTATTCCTTGGCCGAATTCCAGTGCGCTTCTTCCGACTCGATGTGGAAGAAGGTGTGGCCCATCTCGTTGGCGTAGCGCACCGAGTCGAAGATGAAGAATTCGGGCTCGGGGCCGAAGAACGCCTGGTCGGCGATGCCGCTGGATTTCAGGAACGCCTCGGCCTGCTTGGCGATGCCACGCGGGTCGCGCTCGTAGGACTGCATCGTCGTCGGATCGAGGATGTCGCAGGTCAGCACCAGCGTCGGATCGGCGGTGAAGGGATCGACGAACGCGGTCGACGGGTCGGGCAGCAGCACCATGTCGGAGTTGTGGATGCCCTTCCAGCCGCTGATCGACGAGCCGTCGAACATCTTGCCGTCCTCGAACAGGCCGGGCTCGATGATCGACTTGGGATACGTCACGTGGTGCTGGACGCCACGCATGTCAGTGAAGCGAAGATCGATGAATTCGACCTTGTTGTCCTTGATCAGTTTTTCGACAGTGTCCATCGACATCGGGGAACGCCTTGTTGAAGTGTGCCCATATCAAAGCAATGGTCGTGCCAACTTTATTTTTCCTTTCGGATCAAAGTCTTGAACCTGGATTCCGGTTTTACACCGGCGTCTGCTGCGCCCGCATGGTGCACGGCAATCCTCTTTGCACCGAATCGGTGCGTCATTGCCCCAGCGGAAGCCCGCGGTTGGCCTTGACCGTGCGCAGCACGAAACTGGAATTCACGTCCGCCACCGCCGGCTGGTTGAGGAGCTGATCAAGCAGGAAACGCGAAAAGTGTTCGAGATCGCGCACCACCACCTGGAGCAGGTAGTCCATGTCTCCGGTCAGCGCGTGGCAGGCCACCACCTCTTCCCAGCCGTCGACCAGGCCGGCGAAGCCGGCGACGGCGGCGCTGTCGTGGTGCTTGAGCTGCACCCGGACAAACGCCTGCAGGCCGAGGCCCAGATGCTCGGCGCTGACCTCGGCGCGATAGCCGGCGATGACGCCCTCGCGCTCGAGCCGCTGCACCCGGCGCAGACAGGCGGACGGGGAAAGATGGACGCGATCGGCCAGATCGGTATTGGCCAGGCGTCCGTTGCGCTGCAGTTCGGCCAGCAGCAGCAGATCGGTACGATCAAGGGTGCCCGACATTCATAATGTCCTGAATTGCTAGGAAGCAAACGAATATTGCGCGCGTAGCGGCATCCTGCGCAATGACGCAACCCTGTTGCGCCACATCGACGCTATTGTCTTGAGTCGTTCATCTGCCGGAGCCGCCATGTCCGCCCAGCCCGCCAATACGCCGCGCCGTGTCGAGAACCTGCAGACCGACAAGGGCAAGGTGCCGGTCTACGCCACCGGCATCATCGAACAGCCCTGGGACGGCTACAGCGCCGACGACCACGCCACCTGGGCCACGCTCTACGCCCGGCAGCGGGAGCTGCTGGTCGGCCGCGCCTGCAACGAGTTCCTGCAGGCGCAGGACGCCATGGGCATGACGCCGGATGCGATTCCGAAGTTCGTCGAGCTCAACGAGGTCCTGCAGGCTGCGACCGGCTGGACGCTGATGGGCGTGGAAGGCCTGCTGCCGGAACTCGATTTCTTCGACCATCTCGCCAACCGCCGCTTCCCGGTCACCTGGTGGATCCGCCGCCCGGACCAGATCGACTACATCGAAGAACCCGACCTGTTCCACGACCTGTTCGGCCATGTACCGCTGCTGATGAATCCGGTGTTCGCCGATTACATGGAGGCTTACGGCAAGGGCGGGGTGAAGGCGCACGGGATCGGCCCGGACGCGCTGCAGAACCTCACCCGGCTGTACTGGTACACCGTCGAGTTCGGCCTGATCCGCCAGGACGACGGACTGCACATCTTCGGCGCCGGCATCGTGTCGTCGAAGGGCGAGTCGATCTATTCGCTGGAATCCGATGCACCCAACCGCATCGGCTTCGATCTCGAACGCATCATGCGCACGCGCTACCGCATCGACACCTACCAGAAGACCTACTTCGTCATCGACAGCTTCGAGCAGCTGATGGACGCGACGCGTCCCGACTTCACTCCGATCTACGCGCGCCTGGCGACCCAGGACACGATCGGCGCCGGCACGGTGCGCGACGAGGACCGCGTGTTCCATCGCGGCACCGGTGAAGGCTGGACGGCGGGCGGGGACGTCTGATCCTCAAGGGACCGCGGCGTCAGGGATGACCCCGCCGTTCCGCCTTGGCAGAGACGCGCGAACTCGCGCCGGCATGACGCACTGTCGCGGGATCCAGCGCATCAGGCGGTCGCTGTCCGCAGCTGGACAGCGGGCAGCGATCCGGTCGCCTCAGCGATTCCAGCTCCACTGCGCGCCCACCATGACGCCTCGCCCCGGTCCCGGTTCGTAGAAGCGGCCATTGCCTTCGTTGACGATCACCGAGCCCACATGGGCGTGGTCGAGCAGGTTGTCGACGCGCACGAAGGTGCGCAGCGTGCCGGCATCGAAGCGCCAGCGACGGGCGCCTTCGAGATGTACGAGCGCGTAGCCCGCCGCGCGGCCGGTCGCCAGATCGTCGACGACGACATCCCCCACGCCCACGCCCTCGATCGCAGCGCTCCACGGCCCGCCTGCCCAGTCGAGTCGCGCGTACATATGCCGCGCAGGCACGCCGGGAATGCGCGCACCCGCAGCGACCGGCGTGGACGGGACGGTGCAACCCGCACCGGTACAGACCAGGTAGGCATCGCGGAAGGTCGCATCGAGCCAGGTCGCCGCGACGCTGAGGTCGAACGCCTCGCCCAGGGGCTGGCGCAGCGAGAGCTCCGCGCCCTGGCGGCGCGCGCGGCCGATGTTCTGGAAGCTGCTGCGGCCGCCGACGTTGCGGGCGACGGCGAGTTCGTCATCGGTGTCGGCGCGGAACAGGGCGGCATTGACGGTCGCGCCCGAATCCGCACGCCACTTGGCGCCGAGTTCGAGGTTGTCGCTGACCGCCGGCGCCAGATCGAATGCGAAGCCGGCGCCGCCGTCGGCGCGGTAGCCGAGCTCGTTGAAGGTCGGCGTCTCGAAACCGCGACCCGCCGACAGGTACACGCGCAGATCGTCGTCGGGCGCGAACGTGACACCTGCGACCGGCGACGTCTGCCGGAACGTGACGCGGCCGCTGTCGTCGGGATTGGTCGCGGTCACAAAGGCATCGCGTGAGGTGAATTCGACCTCGCTGTGGCGCACGCCGGCGAGCAGCGACCAGCGCGGCGCGAATGCCCAGTAGGCCTGCGCGAACTGGTCCAGGTTCTCGACCGTATTGCGCTCGTCGCGCCGCAGCCGGCCGCGCACGCCGAGCGTCTCGCCGATGAAGTTCTCGAAGCCCTGGCGGTGCTGGCGCTGGCGGTCGCCGTTCGCGCCGACCGTGAGCTCCAGCGGACGCCCGGCCAGCGCACCTTCCCAGCTCCAGCGCAGGTCGAGCCCACCGTAGCGGTTGTCGAGATCGATCACGCCACCGGAGTTCAGTGGATTGGCCTGCGCCGAGGCGGGAATGGGCAGGTACTGCACCACAGCGCGCTCGCCGCCGTAAGCCATCGCGCGCAGCGTGTGCGCCTCGCCGATCCCATGCTCGTAAACCGCGCCGACCTGGGTCTGGCGCACGGTCTTGCGCGTATCGAACTGGCGCGCGACATCTGCGACCTGGCGCGGGTTCTCGCGGACCTGCGCGGCGGTCAGGCCAAGCGGATCCTGGGCGTCGATGTCCACATGGTTGGCAACCACGTCCAGCCGGCGCCGGTCACCGAAATCCAGGCGCAGCTTCGCGTTGGCCGAATCGCGGCGCGCAGCGCTGTGGTCGCGCCAGCCATCGGTGTCGAAGCGCGACAGCGCGAGGTTGTAGCCGAGCGTCTCCGACCCGCCGAGCAGTTGCGCCGACAGGCTGGTGGTGTCGTCGCGCCCATGGCTGGCCTTGAGCCGCCACGGATCACCCGGCGCGCCATCGGCGCTCCACAACTGCACGACGCCGCCCGAGGAATTGCCGTACAACGCCGAGAACGGTCCGCGCATGATCTCGATACGATCGCCGCCGACCAGGCTGAAATGCGAGAGCTGGCCCTGGCCGTCGGGCATCGACGCCGGAATGCCATCGGCGAACAGGCGTACGCCGCGCACGCCGAAAGTGGAGCGCGCACCAAAGCCGCGGATCGAAAGCTGCGTGTCCTGCGCATGGTTCTGCCGGTCGCGGGCGAGCAGGCCCGGGACGCCTGCCAGCGGTTCCGACGCGACGGTGCCGGCGCGACTGCTGTCGGCGTCGTCGAGCCGGATCGCGTCGACCGAGGCCGGCGTGTCGAAATCGCTGACGCCGCGAAGACGCGTCGCATCCACGCGCACGCGATCGAGCGTGACGGGGGCAGCGGTCGTCGCCTGGGCACGGGCGAACCCGGGCGACAGCAGGATCAGCGACAGCGCCGACGCAAGCGCAGGGGGGGCCACACCCATCAACCGAACACCAGCTTGCCGCGCATCACATTCCAGTGGCCCGGGAAGGAACAGAAGAAGGTGTAGTCGCCGCCGCGGGTCAGGCCGGCGGTGGGGAAAGTGACCGTCGTCGATTCGCCGCCGCCGATGACACGGGTGTGCGCGATGACGCGCCCGTCGCCCGGTGGCAGATAGCTGTGGGCCAGGCTGCCGCGACCACCGGCAATCGCGACCGGGCGATAGTCGGCGGTGCGGGTCAGCACCCAGTTGTGGCCCATCGCCGCCGCCTTCTGCCGGCCGGTGTGACGCAGGGTCAGTCGCACCTGGGTGCAGTCGTCGGCGACGCGCAGCTCGGACGTGTCGAAACGCATCGCATCGTCGCTGCCGATCGACAGATCGCAGGTACGGGCGAGGGCGCCGGTGGCGGGCAACAGCAGCAGCAGCGCAAGCGCGCCGCGCAAGGCGCGGTTCGGCATGACATCTCCGGGGGAAAGCGGGTTGTGATGCGACACATCACGCCGCGTATTGTCGCAAAGGCCGGCGTGAATGACCCGGGACGGAATGTCGCAGGAACGATCCGATGGTTGCTGCCGGACGCGTCTGCTGGTCGAGCGCAGCACCGGATCCCGATTGCCCCGGCGACTTCCGGCGGGCACCTGTCCGATCGGCCGCGGCCATCGACATCTCGGCTCGAACGCTCGGGAGAATCACCGCGAACACCGGGTGCCCGGCCTGCGCCTGTTGGCGGCCGCATCCGTTCCTCGCGCCGGGTGGGCGAGCCAGGGGTCCACCGCAGCACGGCGAGTTCAGATCACCTGCAGGGTGATCGCCTTCAACACGGCTCGCGTGCGATCGCGCGTGCCGAGCTTCTCCAGAATCCCCGACACGTAGTTCTTTACCGTGCCCTCGGCGAGAAACAGGCTGCGGGCGACTTCCTTGTTGGAGTAACCACCGGCAAGCAGGCGCAGGATTGCCACCTCGCGCTCGGTGAACGTCTCGCGCGGTGCGTGCTCGTCGTGGAAGCGGTAGCGGGCCCGGACCGGCTCGGTGCTGACCGGCTGCAGCAGGGTTTCGCCTGCCGCGACGCGTGCGATCGCATCCCGCAGGTCTTCTGGCGCTGCGTCCTTGAGCAGGAAGCCCTGCGCGCCAGCATCGGTCGCACGCAGCAGCAGGTCGCTGTCGTCGAACGTGGTCAGCGGCAGCACCGGTGTCGTGTCGCCGCGGGCGCGCAGTGCGGCCAATGCTTCGATTCCGTCGAGGCCGGGCATGCGGATGTCGCTGAGCACCACATCGACCCGGTGCGACGCGAGCTGCTCGAGCAATGTCGTACCCGAATCGGCCTCGAATACGATCACGATGCCGTGTCGTTCGAGCAGAGCGCGCAGGCCGGCGCGGACCAGCGCCCGGTCGTCGGCGAGCGCGATACGGACGGGCCCCGCGCTCACGCGGGCAGTTCCGCATCGATGCGCATCGCGCCCCGGGGCGTGCGCGCGAGCTGCAACCTGCCCTGCAGCGCTGCGAGGCGCTCGCGCATGCCGGCGATGCCGTTGCCTTCGCGCCAGCCCTCGCGTACCCGGCCGTCGTCCTCGATGGTCACGCGCAGGCGATCGCCATCGCGATGCAGCGCGACGTCGAGCGTGCAGGCGATCCCCATCACGATCAGACGCAGCGCGCGGATTACGGTGCAGTTCGTCGCGCCGGGTGTACTGCTGGCATCGCCGGGACGCGCGCTGGCGCGCGGCCACACGGAACAACGCAGCAACCGGGCTGTCTTGCGGGTGCCCGGACATGCCATGAGATGCGATTGCGTCGGATACGAAAGCGCAGCGAATCCTCGAACACGGCGCGAGCAGGACCCTGCCCACGCGTATGCGTTCCACGCAATCGACATGCGCTTCCGGCGGTTGGATCGAGTGGACGCGTGGTGCGGCCGGGACCGAACGTCCCGCGAAGCCGCGGTCACCCTTCCCGCCAGCGGGAAGGGTGCCACTGCAATCAGCCGCGGCTGACCGCCGCGACCGCCTTGGCCACGTAGCCCAGATTCCCCAGGCTCAGCGCGGCCACGCAGATGCGGCCGGTGCCGACAGCGTAGATGCCGAACTCGTCGCGCAGGCGCTCGACCTGGGCGCGGCTCAGGCCCGAGTACGAGAACATGCCGGCCTGATCCTGGATAAAGGCGAACTCCGGCGCGCCGTGTTCGGCGAGCTGCTCGACCAGCCCGGCACGCAGCGCGTGGATGCGCTCGCGCATCTGGCCCAGTTCGGCTTCCCAGCGCGCGCGCAGTTCGGCACTGCCCAACACGCCGGCAACCAGCGCCGCGCCATGGTTGGAGGGGCTGGAATGGTTGGCACGCACGAGACGCTTGATCTGCGATTGCACCGCGCGGCTCTGTTCGGCCGTCGCCGAGACCACGGTCAGCGCACCCACGCGCTCGCCGTACAGCGAGAAGGACTTCGAATACGAACTGGCGACGACGAACTCGCTGATCCCCGATTCCGCCATCAGGCGCACGGCCGCGGCGTCCTCGTCGATGCCGCGGTCGAAGCCCTGGTAGGCCATGTCGATGAAGGGGAACAGATCCCGCTCGGCCAGCACCTCGATGACCTGCCGCCACTGCGCATCGGTGAGGTCGGCACCGGTGGGATTGTGGCAGCACGCATGCAGCAGCACGACGGTGCCGGGCTCGAGGCTGCGCAGGTCGGCGAGCATGCCGGCGAAGTCGACGCCGTGCGTAGCCGGATCGAAATAGGTGTAGTCGACGACGTCGAACCCCACGGCGCCGAACACCGCGCGGTGGTTCTCCCAGCTGGGATTACTGATCGCGATGGTCGCGTGGGGCAGCGTCTTGCGCAGCAGCTCGGCGCCGGTGCGCAGCGCGCCGCTGCCACCGATGGTCTGGGTCGTCGCGACGCGACCGGCGGCCAGCAGCGGCGACTCTGCGCCGAACAGCAGCTCGCGGGTGGCGCGGGTGTAGTCGGGCAGGCCATCGATCGGCAGGTAGCCGCGCGGCTTGGCCTCGGCGGCCAGGCGCTGTTCGACCTCGCGGACCGCGTCGAGCACCGGAATGCGGCCGGCTTCGTCGTAGTAGATGCCAACGCCGAGATTGACCTTGGTGGCGCGCGCATCGGCGTTGTAGGCCTCGGTCAGGCCGAGGATGGGATCACCTGGAACGAGTTCGACGTTCGCGAAAAAAGAGGACACGGAAAGGCAGCCTTGCACGATAGAGGGGAGCATCGGGCGGCGCGCGCGCGCGGCCGACCCGGCCAGAATACCGGGCGCGGCCATCGCGCGCGATTCACCGGGGGGACAGCTACGGCCTTTGGGGCGACAATGCAGCCCTCTTCGCCGCCATGGACCGTCCGCGCATGCCCAGCATTTCCCTGACCCGCCATCTGATCGAGGAACAGCGCCTCGGCCACGTGACCCCGGACCTGCGCCTGCTGCTGGAGGTCGTCGCACGTGCCTGCAAGCGCATCTCGGTGGCGGTCGGCAAGGGCGCCCTGGGCGACGTGCTCGGCGAGGCGGGCGGCGCGGACGGCAGCATCAATATCCAGGGCGAGGCGCAGAAGAAGCTCGACGTGATCAGCAACGAGATCCTGCTCGAGGCCAACGCCTGGGGCGGGCATCTGGCGGCGTGCGCATCGGAGGAGATGGAACACTCCCAGCAGATCCCCGATGCCTTCCCGCGCGGCAACTACCTGCTGGTGTTCGACCCGCTCGACGGCAGCTCCAACATCGACATCAATGCCAGCGTCGGCACGATCTTCTCGGTGCTGCGCTGCCCGGAAGGCGTGAGCGCAGCCGAAGACCACGATTTCCTGCAGGCCGGCAGCACCCAGGTGGCCGCCGGCTACTGCCTCTACGGCCCCAGCACGATGCTGGTGCTGACCATCGGTCACGGCACGCATGGCTTCACCCTCGACCGCGAGCAGGGGTCGTTCGTACTGACCGGCCCGCACATGCGCATCCCCGAGCAGACCCGCGAATTCGCGATCAACATGTCCAACCAGCGCCACTGGGAAGCGCCGACCCAGGCCTACGTGGCCGACCTGCTGGCCGGCAAGGACGGCCCGCGTGGCCAGGACTTCAACATGCGCTGGGTCGCGGCGATGGTCGGCGACGTGCACCGCATCCTGACCCGTGGCGGCATCTTCATCTATCCCTGGGACCGCAAGGACCCGGCCAAGCCCGGCAAGCTGCGGCTGATGTACGAGGCCAATCCGATGGCGATGCTGGTCGAGCAGGCCGGCGGCGCGGCGAGTACCGGCCGCGAGAGGATCCTCGACATCCCCCCCACATCGCTGCACCAGCGCGTGCCGGTGTTCCTCGGCTCGAAGGAGGAAGTGGAAACCGCGACGCGTTATCACCGGCAGCACGACACCGCAGCCGCATGAGCGGTGCCGACTTCATCGAAGTCACGCCGGGCGCCTTGTCGCCGGACGCCTGCGCGGCGATCGTCGCGCGGATGCGCGGCAGCGCCGACCTGCATGCCGGGGAAATTGGTGGCGGGATCTATCCCGACCTCAAACGCAGCCGCGATCTGTCGATCAGCGGCCGCGCCGACTGGGCCGACGTGGTCCAGCAGCTCAATGTGGCCGTCCATGACGGCCTGATGGCCTACCTGCGCAAGTTCCCGCAGACCCTGATCGCGCCGCTGATGCTGCAGCAGCCCGACACTTCGGGCGCACTGCGGCGACTGGAGGCCGAAGATTTCGCCACGATGGACGAAGCGCGGCTCGGCGGCCTGCTGCAGACCTGCCTGCGTCCCGGCGCGATCAACCTGCAGTGGTACGCCGCCGGCGAAGGCGGCTATCCGTACTGGCATTGCGAGCTGTATCCCCGCGACCCCAGCTGCGAGACCCTGCATCGCCACCTGCTGTGGACGATCTATCTCAACGACGGCTTCGAGGCCGGCGAGACCGAGTTCCTGTTCCAGCAGCGCAAGGTCGCACCGCGTACCGGCGACCTGCTGATCGCCCCGACCGCGTTTACCCACACCCATCGCGGCAACCGGCCCCAGGGCGGCGACAAGTTCATCGCCACCAGCTGGGTGCTGTTCCAGCGGGCGGAGACGCTGTACGGGGCAGGTTGATCCGGGCGCCTCTCCCTTTGGGAAAGGTCAGCGCGCGCAGCGCATCGGGTGAGGGACGCTGTTGCTGTTGCTCCGCTTCTGGTCTCTGCCCTGCTTTTGCCTTCGGCCCTGGATCTCCAATCGGGCCGTAAAGCGAGCCGAGCACCGGAGCCTGACGCGGCCGTAGAGCAGCCCTGCGATGCTCGGCTGCGCTTTACGGCTCGATCGAAGTCAAAAGCCAAGCCGGATCAGGGCAACCGCAATCGCAACATCAAAGCCAACGGCAAACGATGCATGTCGACCTAACGCGCACGGCCAAGGGCAGGCGACTGCAGTCGCGGAGCGTACGACCAGGATTCGGCGCACCCATGGCACGCGGCGTATCCACCGAACACGCCGAGCGATCAGGCGAGACGCTTATCCACGCGGATGATTCAGCACCAGCCAATACAGCCCGATCTGCTTGACCACCTCGACGAACTTCTTGAAATCCACCGGCTTGCGGATATAGCTGTTGACGCCCAGCGCATAGCTGGCTTCCACATCGAAGGGCTCGGTGCTCGTGGTCAGCACCACCACCGGCAGCCCGCGCGTGGCCGGATTGGCGCGCAGCGCCTGCAGGACCTCGCGGCCGTCGAGCTTGGGCAGGTTGAGATCGAGCAGCACGATCGAGGGCAGATCGGCGGCGTTCCGCGCCTCATGGGCCCCCCTGGCGAACAGGTAGTCGAGCGCCTCGGCGCCGTCGCCGACCACGACCAGCTGGCTGTCGATGCCAGCCTCCGAGAACGCGATACGGGTCAGTTCGGCGTCGTCGGGGTTGTCCTCGATCAGCAGGATCGTGTGCTCGCTCATGGGCCTGGTGCATCCTCGTCCGGCGCCGCCGGTAAGTCGATGAAGAAGGTGGTCCCGACGTCCGGTGTCGAGTGCACGCGGATGTGACCGCCCTGGGCGCGTGCGAGTTGCTGGGCGATGGCCAGACCGAGGCCATGCCCCGCACCGTCGTCGGCCCCATGCAGGCGCCTGAACGGAACGAACAGACGTTCAGCATAGCGCATGTCGAAACCGCGTCCCTGGTCGCGAACCTCCAGCTGCAGGCGATCGCCGACCCGCGTGCCGTCGAGTTCGATCCGGATCACCTCGCGGTGGGCGGAGAACTTCCAGGCGTTGTGCAACAGCTTGCCGAGCATCTGCTTGAGCGCATGTTCGTCGCCCCAGGCCCAGAGATCGGGAGTGACGCGGATGTCGGACGGACGGCCGGGATCGGCCTCCTGCAGCTCCACGCCGACCCATTCGCCGAGCATGCCGATGTCGACGGGGGTCGGCGGGCGCGACGGACGCGAGGCCCGCATGGTCTCGAGCAGGGCATCGATCAGCCCGCCGGCCTGCCCGGCCGCGTGCTGGATGCGCTTGAGGTATTCGCGCCCCCGGTCGGGATCTCCCTCCTGGGCCAGCAACCTGCGCGCGAACTGTTCGACCGCACGGACCGGCGCCCGCAGTTCGTGCGAGATGCCGAAGGCGAGGGTTTCCTGCTGCGCTTCCAGGGCCTGCTGGGCGCTGCCGTCATGGAGTTGCAGCAGGGCGCCGGCCGTCCCGGCGAGCGGCCGCAGGGTCGCGCGCAGGTGCCGCTGCGGACCGCTGTCTCCGGCCGCCAGGGTCACGGGCACGTCGTGGAGGTCGGCGTCCTCGGGCAATCGAGCCAGGGCCGCGTCGATGCGCGCCGACAGCCCCGGCAGCAGGTCGTGATGCGCCACCCGGCCTGCCAGCATTCCGGCATCCACGCCCAGCAACGCGCCGAGTGCGGGATTGGCGCGCTGCCAATGCCCATCGGCGCCGATCACGGCGACACCGATCGGCAACTGGTCGATCAGGTCCACGGGGACATCGGGCGTGGTCCGTAGCGGGACAGCGTTGGACATCGGGCAGGCACTCTCACGCAGACCGCGCAGTGTAGGAAATTACCGCGTCCACACGAAGTGGAAGCGTGTGAATGCGGGCCTTGGCCGTAGCGCCGTGGCTAGAACAGTTCGCCCTGTGGGGAGTCCGGCCGCAGCGGTCTGAACCGGTCGGTGCGCAACGGAGGCAGGTTACCGAAACCGAGCGCCCGCCGCGCCCGGGCGAAGCGGGCGGCCAGCAGGTCGGCGAACGGCCCCTCGCCACGTTTGCGATGGCCGAAGCGGCTGTCGTAGTCGCGCCCGCCGTGCATCTGCTGCATCAGGCTCATCACGTGCGCGGCGCGCTCGGGATAGTGCAGGTCCAGCCACTCGCGCCAGACCGTCTTGAGCTCATGCGGCAGGCGCAGCAGCACGTACGTGGCGCTGGCCGCGCCGGCCTGGCGCGCCGCTTCGAGGATCGCCTCGAGTTCCTGGTCGGTGATCATCGGCACCACCGGCGCCACGATCACCCCGACCGGCACCCCCGCATCGGCCAGGGTGCGCATCGCGCGCAGGCGACCGTGCGGGGCCGCCGCGCGGGGCTCCATCCGGGCCGAGAGCCGGTTGTCGAGCGTGGTCACCGAGAAGTACACGCTCACCAGTCCGTCGGCGGCCAGCGGCGCCAGCAGATCGAGATCCCGCACCACGCCCGCGCCCTTGGTGACCAGGCTGAAGGGGTGGCGGGCTTCGGCCATGACCTCGATCAGTGCCCGGGTCAGGCCGTAACGCCGTTCGATCGGCTGATACGAATCGGTGTTGATGCCCAGCGCGATCGGCGAGCACTGGTAGCCGGGCCGGGCGAACTCGGCGCGAAGGCGCTCGGCGGCATTGGTCTTGGCGAACAGACGGGTCTCGAAATCCAGGCCCGGCGACAAGTCCAGATATGCGTGCGAAGGTCTGGCAAAGCAGTAGACGCAGCCGTGTTCGCATCCGCGGTACGGATTCACCGACTGCGAGAACCCGATGTCGGGCGAGCTGTTGCGGCTGACGATGCTGCGCGCGCGCTCCTCGGTGACCACCGTCTGGGGCGAGATGGCTTCGTCCTCGAGTACCTGCAACGCGTCCCAGCCATCGTCCTCGGCCACGGCGGTCTGCTTCTCGAAGCGGCCGGCGACCCACGAGCTGCTGCCACGACCCTTGCGGACCAGTGCGGTGGGCGGGCGGACACCGTTCGAGCTCATCGTCGCCAGTGTGGCCGCAGCCTGTCGCAGCCTGTGAGACGCGCTGGCTTCGTCGTCGGGCGTTGTCCCGGTCCGGCAATTCCTGTCGTGGCCGCCGGGCATCGATCACCCCGATCGGCTGGCCCCACGCGCGGCATAGCGCCCGGTCCCGTTCGTGGCGGGCGCAGCCGGCGGGGGAGCTCCAGGACAGACACCCCAGCGGCGGAGGGCACCGGGCAGGCCAGACCGCGATGCCCGGCCTCACCCGCCGGGGCAACCGGTGCAGGCGGCCGACGCGAACGCCGTAGCCGGGTTCGTCGTCATCGGTCCCGCAATCCTGTCGCCCAGTGCGGCCGGCATCGTTGCCTGGTGTCATCGCCGACCGGCTCCGTGAGCACATGCTGGGGCGCAGACTGCGCAGCGCCGGGGCCTCCGGGTGTCGCAGGTCCCGGCATCGCCCCGCATGTCGTCGTCGCCCCGGATCGCTACCCTGTGCGCGGCGCGAATCGCGCTGCCTGCTGGATTGCTGTTCGATGCCCGATTTCCTGCTCCGCCTGTGGGCCATGGTGGCGACCAATCCCCATCTCCTCGGACTGCTGGTCGCGTGCTGGGCGCTGTATCTGGTGGTGCTGGGTGTCTGGATCGTCCTGCAGAAGCGTGAGCCCGCCGCGACCCTGAGCTGGCTGCTGGGCCTGGCGCTGCTGCCGTACCTGGGGTTCCTCGTCTATCACGTGTTCGGTCCGCAGCGGATCCGCCGCAACCGGCTGCGTCGCAGCCACAACCGCGCCATGATGCAGAGCCCGCAGATCGAGGCGGAGCAGGGCGAGGCCGCGGAACTGGTGCGCCTCGGACAGGCAACGACGGGCCTGCCGGCGACCTCGTCGGCCGAGGTGACGCTGCTGGTCGACGGCGCGGCGAAGTACACCGCACTGCTCGCCGACATCGCCCGCGCCGAGCACCACGTGCATCTGGAGTACTACATCTACGAACCGGACCACACCGGCGCAGCCTTGCGCGATGCCCTGGTCGAGCGCGCGCGCGCCGGCGTGCGCGTGCGCGTGCTGCTGGACTTCGTCGGCTCGAGCGCGTCGCGCCGGTTCTTCACGCCGCTGCTCGAGGCCGGCGGGGAACTCGCCTGGTTCCATCCGATGCGGTTCGGGCGCTTCTGGCAGCGTCCCTGGACCAACCTGCGCACGCACCGCAAGATCGTGATCATCGATGGCCGCATCGGCTATACCGGCGGCATGAACATCGCCGACCAGCAGGACGAGCGGCTGCGTAGCGATGCCTATCGTGACCTGCACATGCGTCTGGTCGGCAAGTCGGTGCGGGTGCTGCAGCTGGTGTTCGCCGAGGACTGGGCCTACGCCACCGGGCAGCGCGACTTCCTTGCCGAGGTCAAACGCCAGACGCCACCGGCCGATGCCGGCCCGATCCGCACCCAGGTCCTGACTTCGGGGCCGGACTCCAACTGGGAAGCGATCCACCGCGCGCATGTCGGCGCGATCCACTCCGCGAAGACGCGGGTGTGGATGACCACGCCGTACTTCGTGCCCGGCGAGGCGGCGATGATGGCGTTGACCTCGGCCGCGCTGGCCGGACTCGACGTGCGCCTGCTGGTGCCGCAGGTCAGCGACTCGAGGATCGTCACGCTGGCGGCACGGTCCTATTTTGGTGAGCTGCTGCTCGCGGGGGTGCGGATCTACGAATACCGCTCGCGCCTGCTGCACAGCAAGACGCTGTTGGTCGACGACCACCTGGCGCTGATCGGCAGCGCCAACTTCGACCATCGCAGCTTCCGGCTCAATTTCGAGGTTTCGGTGCTGTTCGATGACACGGGCGTAGCCGCGGCGCTCGCCCAGCACATCGAAAGCGAGTTCGCCCACGCCCCACGCGTCCAGCGGGGCCGACGGCGTCCGCTGCTGACCGCGCGCCTGCCCGAGGCGCTGGCGCGGCTGTGCTCGCCTCTGCTGTAGCGGCCAATCCGCGATGCGGATCCGTGCGCCAACCACCACGGCGCTGCCCGAACCCGCTGCGGCGCACGGCTGGCCGGTTGCCGGAGCACGCCATCTCGCAGCGGCGGCAGCCGAACCACGTCCGGTGACCGCAGGCCGCCCGCTGTGCCACGATCCGCAGCCGCGGGTCCTTGGGAGTCGCTACGTGCACAGTCCCGTAGTTCCGGCTTGCCTGCGCGCCCGGCGACGCTGCGCTGCGCCGTTCGTCGCGCCGCTTGCGCGTTCGTCGATGCCGGCCCGGCTGGCGAAGCCGACCGACCGGCGACTGGGCTAGACTCCGCACACGTCAGGTGGAGCCCGTCCCATGCCCTGGTTGTTCCTGCTGCTCGCGCTCGGTGCGGTCGCCATTGCCTTCACCACCACGTCGGTCCCGCTCGCGGCGATCGCCCTGTTGCTGTCGCTGGTGTTCGTGGTCATCGGTGTGCTCGGCCTGCTCGCGCAGCGGGTCGGAAGCCAGAGCCGGAGCGAGGCGATGATGGTCGATCCGATGGAGCTGCGCCGGCTGCGCGAGCAGGCCGAAGCCCGTCGCGCCGCCACGCCCTCGGACCCGTCCACGCGATCTCCGCCGGCGGGTCCGTGACCCGGCTCAGCGTCAACGTCAACAAGATCGCGGTGCTGCGCAATTCCCGCGGCGGTCGCGAGCCGGACGTGCTCCGCGCAGCTACCGTGTGTCTGGATGCCGGCGCTCACGGGATCACCGTCCATCCGCGGCCGGACGCGCGACATATCCGCGCCGACGATGTGTATGCGCTGGCCCGGCTGACGAGCGCACGCGGCGTCGAACTCAATATCGAGGGCAACCCCTTCGCGCCTCCGCGCGACGGCTATCCGGGTCTGCTGGCGTTGTGCGAACAGACCCGCCCGGCGCAGGTGACCCTTGTGCCGGACGGCGATGCCCAGCTCACCTCCGACCACGGCTTCGACTTCGCCCGCGAACAGGCGGCCCTGGTGCCTCTGGTGGCGCGCTTCCACGCACTCGGGTGCCGGGTGAGCCTGTTCGCCGATGCCGGCGCCGACATCGGCGCGGCGCGGGCCAGTGGCGCAGAGCGGATCGAGCTCTATACCGGCCCGTGGGCGGAAGCGTTCGACGCCGGGCGCCCGGCAAGCGCCTTGCCGGCATTCGTGGAGACGGCAGGTTGCGCGCGCGCGGCGGGGCTGGGGGTCAACGCCGGCCACGACCTCAGCCAGGCCAACCTGGCTGCTTTCCTCGACGCCGTGGGCAGGATCGACGAGGTCTCGATCGGCCACGCACTGATCAGTGAGGCCCTCTACGACGGTCTGGAGACGACGGTCCGGCGGTACCGCGCGATCGTTGATCGCGACTAGCCGGCGCTGCCCGGAGTCCCGATCCCCACTGGGGCGCGCGTCGGTTTCACGATGGTCTGAGGACCCACCCGCGATGGCGGCCCCGACTGCGGCTGCGGCACAGGCCGTGGGTCCGGGCCGTGGTCACACGCCCGCCCCGCCAGGCGGAGGCGGGTTGCGCTGCCAGCGACGGGACCGGCGCAACCAAAAAAAAACGCCGCCCGAAGGCGGCGCTCAAGACTTCGCGGTAAGCGTCGGACGCGCTGCAGGCTCGTCCGACGTTGATGCGGTGACTGCTTACTGCTTGACGAATCCGATCTTCTGCATCTGCGCGTTCTTCGCTTCAGCCAGCACCTTCGCCAGCACGCCGTAATCGGCGTCGGCATTGGTGTCGATCTCGAGCGTCGGCTGATTGGTCGGGTCACGCTGGACCTCCGACTCCATCATGTTGCGCAGTGCCGAGACTGGCGTCGGGCTGTCGTTCCAGAAGACCTGGCCAGAGCCATCGATGCGCAGCCGGATCGGCTCCGGTGGCTCCACCGGATTTTCCGGCGGCGTCGTGGAGCGTTGTGGAAGATCGATGTCGATTGGATAGGAAGCCTTCGGCGCCGTCACCATGAAGATGATCAGCAGCACCAACATCACGTCGCAGAGCGGAATGATGTTGATGTCGGCCATCGGGCCTTCGCCACCGGATGAAAATGCCATGCGTGTTGCTCCGGTTTACCTGTTTTCGAGCGTCGCGATGAAGCCGACCTTGCGCATGCCCTGGGCCTGTGCAGTGTTGACCACGTCGTTGATCGTCCGGTACTTCGTCGTCGCGTCGCCACGGATGTTGACCGGCGGCTGCGGCGTCTTCTGTGCCTCGACCGAGAAAGCACTCTCCAGCAACTGGAGCGTGACCGGCTCGTCATTGAGGAAGATGTCGCCGTTCTCGGTCACCGCCACGGTCAGTGGCGGCGGGCCGGGCGCATTCTCCGGACGCTCATCGAGGTTGGCTTCCGGCAACTCGACCTGCACTTTGTGTGCCATCAGCGGTGCTGTGACCATGAAGATGATCAGCAGCACCAGCATGACGTCGACGAGCGGAACGATGTTGATCGTGGCATTGACCTTGTCGTTGCCACCACCTGAGCTGAAAGCCATATCTGAACTCCGTTGTCGCTACTGACGTGCGCGCTTCTTAGACCTTGGCCGGCATGTCGCCGACGCGCGAACCGGTGGCGAAGAAGTCGTGCAGGTCGTGCGCGAACGTGTCGAGCTTGTTGTTCGTGCCGCGGTTGAGGCGGACGAAGAAGTTGTAGCCCAGCACCGCCGGGATCGCGACGCCCAGACCGATCGCGGTCATGATCAGCGCCTCGCCGACCGGACCCGCCACCGCGCCGATGTCGGCCTGGCCGCTGGCACCGATGCGGATCAGGGCGCGGTAGATGCCCCACACCGTACCGAGCAGACCCACGAACGGCGCGGTCGCACCGACGGTGGCGAGCACGGTCAGACCATCTTCAAGCTTCAGCGATTCGCGGGTCACGGCCTGGCGCAGGGCGCGGTCGACGAACTCCGAACGGTTCAGCGACTCGACGAGACGCGAACCTTCGTGACGCTGGTGATGGGCGGCTGCCTGGGCGGCGTCGAGGGCGACCTTCGAGAAGGGCTCGCTCTTGGGCTGCTCTTCCATGAAGCGGATCGCGTCCTGGGCGTTGTGCGTTTCCCAGAACGTGTTGATCACGCGGTCAGTACTGCCGCGCAGACGGGCAGCCTTGATGGCGTTGTAGATGATCCAGAAGATCGACATCGCGGACATCACGATCAGCACGATGAGCACGGTCCAGTTGACCGCGTCCATGTGCTCGATCATGTCGGCGAAGCCCATCTGCTGCAGACCTGCAGCGTTGGACACAGCGGCGTTGGTGGTTTCCTGCAGCATGACGCTTACCTTCTAGATGTAGTGGTTTGAAGAGTGGAACATTGACGCGGAACAGCGGGGGTCCGACGGACCCCGTTGTATCGGGTGACGCGTGAGGATCAGCCGAGCTTGAAGTCGACCGGAACACGGACGCGACCGGCAGCCGGCTTGCCGTTCTGCATGGCCGGCGCGAACGACCACTTGCGTGCGGCCTCGATCGCAGCGCGATCAAGGTCGCGATTGCGGCTGGACTTCTCGACCGACACGTTGGTGACGTTGCCGCTGGCATCGACGTCGATGACCAGGATCACCGTGCCCTCGATCTGCGCGCGAGCGGCCGCAGGCGGGTAACGCGGCGGATTCATGTTCTTCGACGAGATGTCGACGCTGGCGCCGATGTCGGCGACCGCGGCTGGCGGCGACGGAGGTGCCGGCGGCGGAGCCGGGGTATCCATCGGTGACGGATCGTCGAACACGACCGGCGGGGCCTCCGGCGGCGGCGGCACGGGCGTCGGGCGCGGCGGTGTCAGCTCCTTGATCGGAGTCGGCTTCGGCGGTTCCGGCGGCGGCGGCGGCGGCGGGGGGGGCGGCGGCGGCGGTTCGATGATCACCACACGCGTGGCGGCTTCTTCCTGCTGCGCGGCATTGGGCGGGTTGACCGGCGCCAGCAGCAGCATGATTGCGGCGGCATGGAACGCGACCACCATCGTGAAGCCGGCAATGCGACCCCAGTTGAGGCCCTCGTCTTCGTCGTTCGTGTTGGTCGTCGTCGAGCGTAGCGTCATGCGAAGAACTCTGGTGGGGCCGGGGAGGTACGCCCCGGTGGAAATGTCGATCTACCGCCCTGTCGGGCGGCAGGAACCCTAAAGCTTATACCAATCCGAGTAGCCTGCACCATCAAAATTCAGGCAACTTTTTCTTAACGTCCCGAGATGATGCGCTCGGCGTCCGTGTTGGATTTCAGGCCTTTCGCAATCGCCTGACGCGCCGCTTCCTGGGCTTCCGAGGTGCGTCCTTCCTGATGCAGGACGCGCGCGAGATTGAGATACGTCTCGCCATTCTCGGCGAGTGGCGCTGCCTTGCGCCAGGCGGCAATCGCCGGCTCGATCTGCTCGGAGAAGTAGTGTGCCTGACCGAGCGCCGCCATGGTGCGGTAATCCTCCTTGAGGATGTTCTTCTGCAGGCCCTCGTTGATCACCGCGATGGCCTCACGTTCCTTGTTGTCGCTGTTGAGGTACAGCGCGTAAAGGTTGCGGTACTCGCTTTCCTCGGTCAGCTGCCCGGCGGCGCGCAGGCGTTCGAACACCTCGATCGCCTTGTCGTTCTGATCGGTCTGCAGATACGACACCGCGAGGTTGATCTGCGAGCGCTTGTCGTCCGGAGTGGCCTGGGCGACCTGCTCGGCCAGGCGCGTCGCCTCGGCGGTGTTGCCCGACTCGGCGTACGCGCCCATCAGCAGCTGCGTCCACTGCGGGTCGACATCGCCGCCCGATTCCACCAGCGGCTTGAGCGTTGCGATCGCCTCGGGATAGCGCTCGAGACGATAGAGCATGTTGCCCTTCAGGGCCTGGTCCTTGGGATCGTTCGAGCCGGACTCGGCGAGGTAACGGTCCAGCGACGCGAGCGCTTCGTCGTACTGCTGCTCCTGGGCCTGCAACTGGGCCAGCATCAGCATCGACTGGAAGTGGTTGTTGTTGTCGAGACCGCCGGTGTCGATCGCCTGCTGGAGGTAGGTCTTGGCGCGCTCGTTGTCTTCATTGAGCAGCAGCTGGGCGCCGAGCAGGGCCGCCATCGACTTGTCGTAGGCATTGGCACGTTCGTTGGCGAGGATCTCGTCGGCGATCGGCAACCCCTTGGCGGCATCGTTCTGGTTGCTGGCTTCAGACAGCGCGTTGAGCTGCTTGATCAGGCTCTGGCTCGCCGCCACGCCCGGTTCCTGACGGGTGGCGCTGGGGAAGCGGGCTTCGACGACGGGCGCGGCGCGAGTGGAACGGCGCTCATTGCGCTCGCTGCTGCGCGAGGACCGGTCGACCCGGCGGCGCTCGCTGCGATCCTCGCCTTCGCTACGCGCGTTGCCGCCTTCTTCCTGGGCGAACGCGGTCGGCGCCGCGAATGCGAGCAGCACGGTGCTCAGGGCGGCGGCCAGGGCCTGCTGGGACATGCGGGACTTCGACATCGTTTACCTCGATTGGCAGGTGCCCGCGCAGACACGGGGGCGGGAAGCTGGAACGGCGATTATCGCCGGAAGAATGCGGGCCTGTATTGCACGAAGAGGCGGCCCGCGTCAGCCGCAGCGCGGGCGCTTGCCTGCGGCCTGGGCCTGTTCGTAGACCGGCACCAGGCTCGCGGCGCGCGTCTGCAGTTCGCTGATGCGGCTCTGGGGATCGGGATGGGTCGACAGCCACTGCGGCGGACGACTGCCGCCGCTGGCCGCGATCATGTTCTGCCACAGGCCGACTGCCGCACGCGGATCGAAGCCCGCCTTGGCCATCAGGTCCTGGCCGACGACATCCGCCTCGGTTTCCTGGACGCGCGTGCCGGGCAGCAGGAACAGTCCCTGCGCGGCGGCGCCACCGAGCTGGCTGGTCGCCTGTTGCGCGCCTTCGCCGTAACGCGAGCCCGCCAGCGCACCGACCACGCCCAGGGCGCCCTGGGCGCCGATCTGGCGGGTGACGCGTTCATCGTGATGGTTTGCATACACGTGCCCGATCTCGTGCGCTATGACCGCCGCCAGCTGGTCCTGGTCCTTCGCGACATTGAGGATCCCGGTGTGCACGCCCACCTTGCCGCCCGGCAGAGCGAAGGCGTTGGGGTTGTCGTCGACGAAGACCACCGATTCCCAGTTGAGCTGCTGCCAGTTGGGTGGCAGCTCGCGCACGATGTCGGTGACGATGCAACGCACGTACGCCTGCTGCTTGGCGTCAGGGGAGGCGCGCATCTTCGCCTTGGTGTCGGCGAAAGCCTCGAGGCCCATCTGGTTAAGCTGCGCCTGGCTGACGGCGCCGACGTACTGGGTACGCCCGGTGGGGGACGTGGTCGTCGCGCAGCCGGCAAGCAGCAGGGCGGCGGCAAGCGCTGCGATCGGCGTTTTCATCACGGGACTTCCCTATTCAAGAACCCTCGTTGTAGAGCGGCGCAGATTAACGCGCCGTCAATCCGACTCGGAGGGGGGCACACGGGCAGTGTGGGTCAGACGTCGAGATTAGCGACCTTGAGCGCGTTGTCGTCGATGAACGCCCGGCGGGGCTCCACGACATCGCCCATCAGGGTGCTGAAAATCTCGTCCGCGGCTACCGCGTCCTCGATCCGGACCTGCAGCAGGCGGCGCGTATCGGGGTTGACCGTCGTATCCCACAGCTGCTCGGGGTTCATTTCGCCCAGACCCTTGAAGCGCTGGATCTGGCGACCGCGCTTGGCCTCGTCGAGCAGCCAGGCCTGGACTTCGGCAAACGACCTCACCGGGTGGGTGCGGTTGCCGCGGGTGATCTGGGCGCCTTCGCGGATCAGCCCGTGGAGCTGGCGCGCGGCCTCGCCGACTGCCCGCAGTTCGCCGGTCTCCAGCGCCGACAGCGGCACCAGCTGGGTGATGTCGACGCCCATGTGGCGCCGCTCGATCGTGAGCACCGCGCCTCGCGCTTCGGTCGCCGGCTGGATGCCGAAGCGGTAGCGCGGACGGCCGAGCCCCTTGCGGTTGAGCCCGGCCTCCAAGGCCTCGAGCGCGGCAGCGCTGTCGATCCCCGGCCCGACCAGCGGCGCGGCGTCGAGCAGCATCTCGATCACGGCCGGGTCGTAGCGATGCGCGTTGCGGGCAATGGTGTCGCGCGCGGCGGCGAACACCAGCAGCAGGTTCTCCAGGGCGACACCCTCGATCGCCGGCTCGCCGGCGGCCGGGACCAGTGACGCGCCCTCGACCGCATTGCCGGCGAGGTAGACGTCGAGCGCCGTATCGTCCTTGAGATAGATCTCGTTCTTGCCCTGCTTGACCTTGTACAGCGGCGGCAGGCCGATGTAGACGTGGCCGCGTTCGATCAGCTCGGGCATCTGCCGGTAGAAGAACGTCAGCAGCAGCGTCCGGATGTGCGAACCGTCGACGTCGGCGTCGGTCATGATGATGATCTTGTGGTAGCGCAGCTTGTCCGGGTTGTACTCGTCCTTGCCGATGCCGGTGCCCAGGGCCGTGATCAGGGTGCCGACCTCGGCGCTGGCGAGCATGCGGTCGAAGCGCGCGCGCTCGACGTTGAGGATCTTGCCGCGCAGCGGCAGCACCGCCTGGTTCTTGCGGTTGCGGCCCTGCTTGGCCGAGCCGCCGGCCGAGTCACCCTCGACGATGAAGAGTTCCGACAGCGCCGGATCCTTCTCCTGGCAGTCGGCCAGCTTGCCCGGCAGGCCGGCGATGTCGAGCGCGCCCTTGCGGCGGGTCAGGTCGCGTGCCTTGCGGGCGGCCTCGCGGGCGCGCGCGGCATCGACGATCTTGCCGGCGATGGCGCGGGCCTCGGCGGGGTTCTCGTCGAGGAATTCCTGCAGGCGCTGGCCGAACGCACTCTCAACGACCGGGCGCACCTCGGAGGAGACCAGCTTTTCCTTGGTCTGGGAGGAGAAGCTCGGGTCGGGCACCTTCACCGACAGCACCGCGATCATGCCCTCGCGCATGTCGTCGCCCGACAGGGCCACCTTGGCCTGCTTGGCGATGCCGTTGCGCTCGATGTAGTTCGTCAGCGTGCGCGTCAGCGCCGCGCGGAAACCCTGCAGATGGGTGCCGCCGTCCTTCTGCGGAATGTTGTTGGTGAAGCAGAACATCGTTTCCTGGTAGGCGTCGGTCCATTGCAGGGCCACGTCCACCGTGATGCCGCTCTGCTCACCGGTCACCGAGATCACGTTCGGATGCAGCGGGGTCTTGAGCTGGGCCAGATGCTCGACGAACGAGCGGATACCGCCCTGGTACTCGAACAGATCCTGCCGGCCCTCGCCGCGCAGATCGACGAGCTTGATCCGCACACCGGAGTTGAGGAACGAAAGCTCCCGCAGACGTCGCGCCAGGATGTCGTAGTGGAACGTGACATCGCTGAAGGTCGCAACCGCCGGCCAGAACCGCAGCAGGGTGCCGCGCTTGTCGGACGGTTCCAGGCGCTCGACCGGGGCCACTGCCTCGCCGGAGGCGTATTCCTGGTGGTGATGGAAGCCATCGCGCCAGATGTCGAGGGTCAGTTTCTCGCTGAGCGCATTGACCACCGAGACGCCCACGCCGTGCAGGCCGCCGGAAACCTTGTAGCTGTTGTCGTCGAACTTACCGCCGGCGTGCAGCTGGGTCATGATGACCTCGGCCGCGGAAATGCCTTCTTCCTTGTGGATGTCGACCGGAATACCGCGTCCGTTGTCCGACACCGAGACCGAGCCGTCTTCGTGGATGGTGACCACGATGTCGTCGGCGTGGCCGGCCAGGGCTTCGTCGATCGAGTTGTCGACGACCTCGAACACCATGTGGTGCAGACCTGTGCCGTCATGGACGTCGCCGATGTACATGCCGGGACGCTTGCGCACAGCCTCGAGGCCGCGCAGCACGGTAATTCGGCTGGAATCGTAGTCGGTATTGGCGGGCGCGCCGCCGGAGATCGTCTCGTCGCTCATTCGGTTCGCAGTCTGGCCGGTGCGCGGCGTCCACGCGCGGTCCGGCAGGCCGGAGGCGCGGCTGGAGGGGGCCGCAAGGACGGAATTGTAGCATTGCGGGCGAAGCGGGGGTCATTGTTCCACGTGGAACAACATCCGCCGGGCGAATGATTCTGCATGCGGGCCAGACGCGGATTCAGCCAGCCCGAAGCTCGCCATGTTCCACGTGGAACATGGCTGCGTCTACCAGCAGTTCAGCCGGCCAATGCGCGGGCCGCTCGGTACCCGAGATCAGGACCTGTGCCTGCATCCGGTGCAGGTAGTCGAGCACCTGGTGCTGGTGGTGCCGATCCAGTTCGGAGGCGAGGTCGTCCAAAGCAATGATCGGCCATCGCCCCTGCGAACGCGCGGCGCAGTCCTGCGCCTGGGCCATCAGGCAGCACAACGCCGCCTGCTTGGCCTGCCCACGTGAAAGCAAGCCCTGCTCGGGGCGATCCTCGAACCGGATCCGCCAGTCCGCGCGATGCGGTCCGACACTGGTGTAGCCGACGGCCCGATCGCGATCCCGGGCGACCAGCAGGGCATCGGCCAAGGAAAGCTCCTGGCGGCGCCATCCGGGGTGGAAGACGAGCTCCGGAAGCCCAAGCCCGGGCGCGATGTCGGCGGCAACCGCCTGCACTGCACCGTGCAGGCGCCTCAGGTAGGCATCCCGGCGGCTGTCGAGCGGTTGCGCCGCCTCGACGAGCTCAAGGTCCCAGGCGTCCAACTGCGGATTCGACACCCCGGACTTGAGCAACGCATTGCGCTGGCGCAGCGCTCGCGCGTAACGGCGCCACTGCGGCAGGAAATCCTGTTCCACGTGGAACAACCCCCAATCGAGGAAGCGGCGACGCACCTCGCTGCTGCCGGAAATCAATGCGTGGCTGCCGGGCTCGAACGTCACCACCATCAGCGCCGCGCACAGCTCGCCCAGCTGCCCTACGTCGGCGCCGTCCAGCCGTCCGCTCCACTCTTGGCCGGTATGTCGGAGTCCCGCCCGGCGCAGTTGGCCGTCCAGCGCTTCGCCATCGCTCCATTCGACGAAGACCTCGAGCGCATCCGCGCCTCGCCGGATCAGGCCATCGCGCACGCGGCCGCGAAAGCTCCGGCCGTAGGCCATCACATGCAGCCCTTCCAGAACGCTGGTCTTGCCGGCGCCGTTGTCACCGAGCAGCAGGTTGAGGCCAGCGGCCGGACGGAGCGACACGGCCTGGAGATTGCGCACATTGCGAAGATCGAGCCGGGTGAGGCGCATGGCGGACCTGGAAGCGGTGGGAGCAGAACGGACGACGCCCGGACTGGGCCGGGCGTCGGGTTTCACGTGAAACATCCTCGTTTCGTCAGAGTCGCAGCGGCATCACGACATGGCGGCTGCGTTCATCGGTCGCCTCCCGCACCAGCGCCGACGAATTGGCATCACGCAATTTCAGGATCACGCGCTCACCACGTAACGCGGTCAATGCGTCGAGCAGGTAGTTCACGTTGAAGCCCACCGCGAGGTCGTCGACCTTGGTTTCAGCCTCGACTTCCTCGTGCGCTTCTTCCTGCTCGGGGTTGTGCGCGTTGATCCGCACGGTGCCCGGCGAAACCTCGAGGCGGACGCCGCGGTATTTCTCGTTCGACAGGATTGCCACGCGCTGCAGCGCGGCGCGCAGCAGTTCACGGTCGATCGTGACTTCGCGGTCGGCGCCGATCGGGATGACCGCCTCGTAGTCAGGAAAGCGGCCGTCGATCAGCTTGCTGGTGAATGTCACGTCATCGCGCTTGACCCGCAGGTGGTTGCGGCCCAGCTCCAGCTCGAGGGTCTTGTCGCCACCCTCGAGCAGACGCTGCAGCTCGGTCACACCCTTGCGCGGCAGGATGATCTGGCGCTTGGTCTGAACCGCGGTGTCGAGCGTGGTTTCGCACAGTGCCAGGCGGTGGCCGTCGGTCGCGACGCAGCGCAGGCGCGTATCGCTGAGGTCGAACAGCAGGCCGTTGAGGTAATAGCGCACGTCCTGCTGGGCCATCGCGAACGCCGTCCGCTCGATGAGTTCCTTCAGGGCCGCCTCTGGAACCGCGATGCGGTCGGTGGCCTCGACCTCGTCCACCGAGGGGAAATCGCCGGCCGGCAGGCTCGACAGCGAGAAGCGGCTGCGCCCGGCCTGCACGGTGATCTTCTCACCGGACTGCGAGATCAAAACCTTGCTGCCATCGGGGAGCGCCCGAACGATATCGAACAGCTTGCGGGCCGGGACCGTGGTCTCACCGTCCTGGGCGTCGTCGACGGGGCGGCGCGAGACCATTTCGACTTCGAGGTCAGTGCCGGTCAGCGAGAGCTGGCCGTCCTGGACCTGGACCAGCAGGTTGGCGAGCACGGGCAGCGTCTGGCGGCGCTCGACGACATTGACGACCTGGGCCAGCGGCTTGAGCAGAGTTTCGCGTTGGAGACTGAAACGCATGACGGTGTTATCCCCTTGTCCCGTGCTTTTATAGAAAGGATATAAATCTAAAGATGGTGGTGCTGGGTGACGCCAAAATCAGTGGATATCTAGCGCAACCCGTTGAAACAAATGAATTTTTTCGACTCTCAAACGCGGTGGACAGCGGGGGCTGGAGAGGTGGATGAAGCTGTGGACAAGTTCTTGCCCCTCAAACTGTCCACAGGCTCTCCCCAATGCGTCCCGGAGTTGTACAAACCCCGGAACGCACAGCTTACTCGCTGAGTTTGCGGATCAGCTTGTCCCAATCCTCGCGCAATTTGCCGTCGCTTTCGATAAGCGTGCGGATCTGGCGGCAGGCATGCAGCACCGTGGTGTGGTCACGGCCGGCAAAGGCCTCTCCGATCTCGGGCAGGCTGTGTTCGGTCAGCTCCTTCGACAGGGCCATGGCCACCTGCCGGGGGCGCGCCAGCGAGCGCGTACGGCGCTTGGAGAGCAGCTCCTTGATCTGCAGGCCGTAGTAGTCGGCCACCACCTTCTGGATGTTGGAGATGCTGATCGCCTGCTGCTGGGCACGTAGCAGGTCGCGCAACGTCTCCTGGGCGAACTCGACCGTGATCGGGCGTCCCATGAAGTTCGCGCGTGCCGCCAGCGTATTGAGCGCGCCCTCGAGATCGCGCACGTTCGAGTGCATTTTCTTGGCCAGCAGGAACGCCACGTCGTCGGGCACGACGGTGCCGCGCTCGGCGGCCTTGGCCAGCACGATCGCTGCGCGGGTTTCGAAGTCGGGCGGATCGATGGCCACCGACAGACCCCAGGACAGGCGCGACTTGAGCCGTGGCTCCAGCCCTTCCACCTCGCGGGGATAGCGGTCGCAGGTCATGATGATCTGCTGCTTGCTGTCGAACAGCGTATTGAAGGTGTGGAAGAACTCTTCCTGGGTGCGGTCCTTGCCGGCGAAGAACTGGATGTCGTCGATCAGCAGCGCGTCGATCTGGCGGAACTGGCGCTTGAACTGGTCCGAGGTCTTTTCCTGGATCGAGCGGAAGAACGCGCTGTAGAACTCCTCCGAGCGCAGGTAGAGCACCCGGGCGCGCGGATTCTGCCGGCGCATCTCGTTGCCCGCGGCGAACATCAGGTGGGTCTTGCCCAGCCCCGTGCCGCCATAGAGCAGCAACGGGTTGTGCGCACGGTCGCCGGGCTTGAGCGCGGCTTGCCATGCGGCGGCACGACCCATCTGGTTGCTGCGGCCTTCGACAAAGTTGTCGAAGCTGTAATGGCTGTCCATGTTGCCGGCGAAGGCTTCGATCGGCGCCGCCGCTGCGGCGCGGCTGTCGAAGATCGAGGTCGGCGTCGCCTGGGCGGGCGCCGCGGCGCGCGGCATCGACCCGACCTGGAGACTCACGTCCTCGATGCCGGCGAAATGCTCGAGCAGCTCGCGGATGCGCGGCATGTAGCGTGCCTGCACTTCGTCGCGGACGAAGGCATTGGGCGCGTACAGCACGGTCGAGCGGTCATCGGCGTGGGCCTGCAAGGGCTTGAGCCAGGTGTGGACATCCTCGGCCGGAAACTCGGCTTCGAGGCGTTGGAGGCAGCGGGGCCAGGCATCCATCATGCGGCGGAATTCGACAAAGCGGGCGCCGCCGCGCGAATGCGCGGTCCGGTCGCCGGAGAAGGGCAGGCAGACTACCATGTCGCCACCGCGTCCCCGAGGAACGGAGTCGCGCGGGCGCCGGGCCCCGGCTTGACCGGCGCGGTGCCAGGCCGCTAGAATTTCCGGTTCCTTATTCGTCACGTTGCCCGAAGGGCTCGACCATGGCTACCAAGCGCACCTACCAGCCCAGCAACCTCAAGCGCAAGCGCGACCACGGCTTCCGTGCGCGCATGGCGACGGCCGACGGCCGCAAGATCCTCGCGCGTCGCCGCGCGAAGGGCCGCAAGGTCCTCTCGGCCTGAAGCTCTCCGGGCCGGTGAGTCGCCTCCGCGTACTCACCGCCCGTCCCGCAGCGCTGATTCCATGACCGCCGGTGTCCGCTATCCGCGGCACGTGCGTGTGCGCGCGCGTGCGGATTTCGATCGCATCTTCGCCAGCGCGACGCGAACCGCGTCGCCGACGCTGGCCGTGCACCTGCTGCCTGAAGCCGGCCCGGCGCGTCTGGGCCTGGCGGTCTCGCGCAAGGTCGACAAGCGCGCGGTCGGGCGCAACCGGATCAAGCGTACGCTGCGCGATGCATTCCGCCTGCTGCAGCCCCAGCTCCGCTCGGGCAGCTATGTCGTCGTGGCCCGCCCCGCCGCAGCCCAGCTCGACAATGCCGCGCTGCGCGCCGCGTTCCTGAGCGTGCTCAAGCGCGCCCGCGCGTTGCCGCCGTCATCCGCGGCCGGCACAATGCCTGCCACCCAGATTCCACCCACGCCGGCATCGCCCGGCGCATGAGCATGCCCGCCTGATGAACCAGATCCGTACTTTCCTCGTCCTCGCCTGGCTGATGGTCGCCGTGTTGCTATGGATGGAGTGGGGCAAGGAAAAGACTGCCGCCGCCCAGCCGCAGCAGAGCGGCGCGGTCCAGCCGGGCGCGTCGGTGACGGTACCCGGCGCGGCCGCCGGCAGCGCCGCGGTGCCCAGCGCGCCCACGGATCTGGCGCCGATCGCGCCGACACCGGGCGTCGCCGCAGCCGCCGGCACTGCCGCCGCCGGCGCGCAGCGGGTCGTCGTGCAGACCGACGTACTGCGGGTGGTCCTCGAGGGCGGCAACGTCGTCCAGGCCGATCTGCTCGAGTATCCGCAGACCCGCGACGAGGCCGCGTCCCCGGTGCGCATGCTCGACACCGACCCCTCGCACTACTACGCCGCGCAGGCCGGCTGGGTCAGCAGCACCAATGCCGCGCCGAGCCACGAAGGCCAGTTCGTCCCCGAGAACGCCGCCGCCAGCGCCACGCTGGCCGAGGGTGAGCAGTCGGTGATCGTGCCGTTCCTGTGGACCGGCGCCGACGGCGTGACCATCCGCCGCAGCTTCGTGCTGACCCGCGGCAACTATGCGATCGAAGTACGCGACGAGATCGTCAATGGTGGCAGCGCGGTGTGGCAGGGCTTCCCGTACCGCCAGCTGATCCGTACCGCGCCGGTGGTCACGCGCGGAATGACCAATCCGGAGTCCTACAGCCTGGTCGGCGCGACGTGGTTCGGCAGCAACATCGGCTACGGCCGTCGCCAGCTCGGCGATTTCGAGGACGATGGCCCGCTCAATGCCAGGGACAGCCAGGTCTGGATCGCGATGGTCCAGCACCACTTCTTCAGCGCCTGGATCCCGGCCCCGGACGATGACGGCACGATCTCGATGCAGGTCGACCGCAGCACCGGCGCGCCGCGTTACCTGATCCGCGAGATCGGCGCACCGCTCGCGGTCGCGGCCGGCCAACAGGCCTCGACCACCGCCCGCCTGTGGGTCGGCCCCAAGCAGGTCGGCCTGATCCAGGCCCAGGGCGTGCGTGGCCTTGACCGCGTCGTCGACTACAGCCGCTTCTCGATCTTCGCGATGCTCGGCGAAGGCCTGTTCTGGATCCTGGCCAAGCTGCATGGCCTGATCGGCAACTGGGGCTGGTCGATCATCGGACTGGTGCTGCTGGTGAAGCTGGCGCTGTATCCGCTGTCGGTCGCGCAGTACAAGTCGATGGCGAAGATGCGCAAGTTCCAGCCGCGCATCGCCCAGCTCAAGGAGCGCTACGGCGACGACAAGCAGAAGTTCCAGATGGCGATGATGGAGCTTTACAAGAAAGAGAAGATCAATCCCATCGGCGGTTGCCTGCCGGTACTGCTGCAGATGCCGGTGTTCTTCGCCCTGTACTGGGTGCTGCTCGAGTCGGTGGAACTGCGCCACGCGCCGTGGATGCTGTGGATCCACGACCTCACCGCGCGCGATCCCTACTTCATCCTGCCGGTGCTCAACATCGCGATCATGTGGGCCACGCAGAAGCTCACGCCGATGGTCGGCATGGATCCGATGCAGCAGAAGATCATGCAGTTCATGCCGCTGGTGTTCGGCGCGATCATGATCTTCTTCCCCTCGGGCCTGGTGCTGTACTGGGTCACCAACGGCGGCCTTGGCCTGCTGCAGCAGTGGTGGATGATCAGGCGCTACAGCGAGGCGCCGGCGAAGGCCTGACGGCCGCGTCGACGTGTGGATCCACGAGCCCGCCGCATGGCGGGCTCGTGCGTTTGAGGAGAAGTGACATGCACCAGTGCAACGAAACCATCGCCGCGATCGCCACAGCGCCCGGCGCCGGCGGGGTCGGCATCGTGCGCCTGTCGGGACCCGCGGCGCTGGCGATTGCGCGGACGATCAGCGCGCGCCGCGCCCTGCGCGCGCGCCATGCCCATTACGCGCGGTTCCGCGACGCCGACGGCAGCGTGCTCGACGACGGTCTCGTCCTCGCATTCCCGGCGCCCGCCAGTTACACCGGCGAAGACGTGGTGGAGCTGCAGGCGCATGGCAGCCCGGTGGTGCTGCAGCAATTGCTGGCGCGTTGCCGCGCGCTCGGCGCGCGACTCGCGCGGCCTGGCGAGTTCAGCGAACGCGCGTTCCTCAACGGCCGGTTGGATCTGGCCCAGGCCGAAGCGGTGGCCGACCTGATCGCAGCCGGCGATGTGCGGGCTGCGCGCGCGGCCCGGCGCGCGCTCGACGGCGTATTCTCGGCGCGCTGCGAGGCCATGGCCGCCGAGCTGCTGCATCTGCGCGTGCATGTGGAGGCGATGATCGATTTCTCCGACGAGCCGATCGACGGGCTCGGCGGTGACGAGGTGGCGCGTCGCATCGAGGCGCTTGCCGCGTCACTGGCGCAGCTGCTGGCCGAGGCCGAACAGGGCCGGCGGCTCCGCGATGGCCTGCATGCGGTGATCATCGGCCCGCCCAACGCCGGCAAGAGTTCGCTGCTCAATGCGCTGGCCGGCGTAGACCGGGCGATCGTCACCGACATCGCCGGCACCACCCGCGATCTATTGCATGAAACGCTGCGTATCGGCGGTGTCGAACTGACCCTTGTCGACACCGCCGGCCTGCGCGCCGAAGGTGATGCGATCGAGCGTGAGGGGATGCGCCGCGCGCGCGCGGAACTCGCACGCGCCGACCTCGCCCTGGTCGTGCTCGACGGCCGCGCCGCCGACACGGGCTGGATGCAGGTCGCCGACGCGGTGGCCGATGTCGGCGATCGGATCATCGTCCACAACAAGGCCGACCTCCTGGCCCCGGGCACCGCCACGGCGCCGGACGACGTGCTGCAGGTGTCGGCGCACACCGGTGCAGGGCTCGACGCCTTGCGCGCAGCGCTGCAGGCGCGGCTCGGCGGCGATCCGCTGGCCGGCGAGGGCGCGTTCACCGCGCGCCAGCGGCATGTCGACGCCCTGCGTGATGCAGCGGAGGCGGTGGAGGACGCACGGGGCACACTGGCGGCGCAGCATCTCGAGCTGACGGCCGAGGCCCTGCGCATCGCCCAGGACGCAATCGGCGCGATCACCGGCCAGGTCCTGGCCGACGATCTGCTCGGCCATATCTTCTCGAGCTTCTGCATCGGCAAATAGTTGCGGCCCGCGGCGGCCAACTGCATTGATCTTCCGGAATTACTCGGACAAAATTCGTTATCGTGTCGAGAGCCCGTGAAGGCCGCCGGCACGAGAGGATTGACAAATCGGCGCCGCTGCCGCGTTCTACGCACTCTTGCGGACATGCATCCTTGGGGAAAGATGATGGTCTCGAAGATTCCGACGTCCAGTCGCGCGCCCAGCGCGCGCCTGGTCGCCGCGCTGGCTCTTGCCTGTGCACTTGCGGCCTGTGGCCGCGACGAGGCGCCGCAGGCGCCAGCTGAAACAGCCGGGGATGTGGGAGGGGGAACAAGCCAGCAGGCCGCGGCGCAGCAGCAGGCCGCCGACGACGCGATTGCCGGGCTCTCGGCCGAGGAACTGCGCACCGCGGCTTCGGCCGCGTACCAGGAAAGCCGCCTGTATGCGCCGGCCGGCGAGAACGCGATGGAGTATTACCTCGCGCTGCGCGAGAAGCAGGCCGGGGATCCCGCGGCCTCGAGCGCGCTGATCGACCTGTTGCCGATGAGCGTGATCGCCACCGAACAGAGCCGCGACCGCGGCGACTACGCCGAGGCACGGCGCCTGCTCGGCCTGATCGAACGCGCCGATGCGGGCCACCCGGCGCTCGAGCGCCTGCGCGCGAGTATCGACAGCGCCGAGCAGCAGACAGCCCAGCGGGCCGAGCAGCAGAAGCTCACCGCCGAACAGGAGGCGCAGCGGACCCAGCAGCTGGAACGCGAACGCGCCCAGCAGCAACAGCAGCAGCAGGCAGCGGCCGCCCAGCAACTGGCGCAGCAGCAGGCCGCAGCTGAGGCTGCGGCCCGTGAGGAAGCGGCGCGCCAGGCGACGGCGCGCGAGGAAGCCGCAGGCCGTCAGGCCGCCACCCCGGCACCGGCGCGCACGGAATCGCCGACGCCCGCCCCAGCGCCGGCGACGCCCGCACCGGCTGCGGCTGCGGTGCAGCTGCGGCCGCTGAGCACGCCGGCCCCGCGCTACCCTGCCGACGCGCTGCGTTCGGGCACCAGCGGGGAGGTCCTGGTCGAATTCACCGTCGGCGCCGACGGCGCGGTCAGCAATGCGCGCGTGGTCCGCGCCGATCCGCCGCGCATCTTCGATCGCGAAGCCCTCGCGGCGGTCCGCCGCTGGCGTTTCGAGCCGGTGCCTGCGCCGGTCACGACGCGCCGCACGATCGGCTTCGCGCCGACGACCAACTGATCCGCGGTTCCGTGTCGACCTGAGCCCTGCGTCGCGCAGGGCGACGTTGGTGCACCGGGAGCTCTCACCCAGACGCGCCAGGCGATAGGCGCAGCGGGACTTCAACAAACACGCGCATCGCAGCGCACAGAAAAAAGCCCGGCCGAAGCCGGGCTTTCTTTTTCCTGGCGGACCGGTCTGGTCAACCCGCGACCGCCAGCTTCTCCTGCCCATAGCGCCACACCGCCAGCAGCCACAGTGCCGCAGCCAACGCGAGGCTCGCGCCCAGATACACACCCCACACTTCCGGTGCGATCGGTTCCGCGCGGATGATCTTCAGCAGCAGCTGGTTCTGCGCGAGGAACGGCACGGCGAACTGCCACAGCTCGGTCTTGATCGGGTTGATCATCAGCACGAAGCTCGGAACCATCGGCAGCAACATCAGCCAGACGATGTGGCTCTGCGCTTCCTTCATGCTCTTGGCGGTCGCGGCGAGGAAGGTCAGCAGCGACGTGCCGACGAACAGCATCGGCAGCAGGACCAGCAGCATCTTGCCGATCGCGACGAAGCTGACGTCGAGCATCCGCGACGCACTCGTGCCCATCTGCGCGCTGATCTTGAAGGCGAGCAGGGTGAGCAGCAGCGAGGCCATGCCGATGATGCAGGCCGCGGCGATCTTGCCGCTGACGATCGCGCCACGCGAGGCCGGGGTGGCCAGCAGTGGTTCCAGCGACTGGCGTTCGCGTTCGCCGGCGGTGGCGTCGAGGATCAGGTAGGAGCCGCCGATGAAGCTCGACAGGATCAGCAGATACGGCAGCAGGATCGCCAGCAGAATGCCGCGCTTGGCTTCCTCGCTCGCAGTATCGCGTGTGCCGACTGCGACCGGCTGCACCACCGACGGATCGATGCCGCGGGCGAGCAGGCGCAGGGCGCCGACCTGCTGCCCGTAGGCAGCAATCGCGGTACGCACACGACGCGTCGGCGTCTCGGCGTTGCGGCGGGTGCTGTCGCTGATGATCTCGACCGTCGCCGGGCGACCGGCGTGCCAGTCCTCGGCGAAGCTCGCCGGAATCTCGATCGCCACGTCGATATCCTGGCCGGCGATCGCAGCGTCGAGATCCGCCGGTGCATCGACGGCCTGGATGCCGAGCGTCGCCAGATGCGCGACGAGATTGGGCGCGTGTTCGGCGCCGATCACCGGTACTTCCAGCACGCGGTCCTGTTCGGTCTTCATGCGCTTCTCGGCCATGAAGTTCATGCCCAGCATCAGCAGCGGATACATCAGCGGGCCGAGCAGCAGCGCCATGAACAACGTGCGCCGGTCGCGCGCGATGTCGAGCAGCTCCTTGCGCACCACGCACCACATCCATCGCAGGTTCCGGCTCATGCCAGCAGGCCCTCCTCGGAACCGATCGCACTGACGAACGCGTCTTCGAGATTCGGCTTGCCGAAACGTTCGCGCAGTTCGTCGGCGGTGCCGTCGGCGACCACGCGGCCCTTGGCGATGATGACGATGCGGTCACACAGCGCAGCGACCTCCTGCATGATGTGGCTGGAGAAGATCACGCAGCGGCCGTCGTCGCGCAGCTTGAACAGGAACTCGCGCATCGCGCGCGTGGTCATCACGTCCAGGCCGTTGGTCGGCTCGTCGAGAATCACGTTGCGCGGGTCGTGCACCAGCGCGCGGGCGATCGCGGTCTTGGTGCGCTGGCCCTGGCTGAAGCCTTCGGTCTGGCGGTCGAGAATCTCGCCCATGTCGAGCTGCTCGCTGAGCACACGCGCGCGCTCGTGGATTTCCGCTTTCGACAGTCCGTGGAGCTCGCCGAAGTAGCGGATGTTCTCGCGCGCGGTCAGGCGCTTGTAGACGCCGCGCGCGTCAGGCAGCACGCCGAGCACGCGGCGCACCGCAGCCGGGTCCTGCGCGGCGTCGATGCCGTCGACCAGCACGCGGCCGCTGTCGGGCTTCATCAGCGTGTAGAGCATGCGCAGCGTCGTCGTCTTGCCGGCGCCGTTGGGACCGAGCAGGCCGGTGATGCGGCCGTCCTCGGCGACGAAATCGACGCCGTCGACGGCCTTGACCGTGCCGGTCTTCGTCTTGAACGCCTTGTGCAGTTGCTGGGCCGTGATCATCGGCAGAGCTCCGGAAGAAAGAGGGAAATCGACAGGCGCGGCGCGGTCATGGCGACCACCCGTTGAAGCTGGTGAACGGCGGCACCGGACGCATCGCATCCAGGCATGTGACGTCGAGCGCCTTGGCGTCGGTCGATTCGATGAACTGCGCGAGCAGCTTGGGCGCGCAGCCCAGCGCGAACGTGCCGTGGCCCTGACCCTTGAACACCAGATGGCGACCGTTGGGCAGACCGGCCAGCACGCGCTCGGCATACGCCGGCGGCGTCACCGGGTCGAGTTCACCCGACATCAGCAGCGCGGGGACATCCGACTGCAGCGCCGCGGTGTGGTTGGCCGGCGGCGTGCCTGTCGGCCAGGTGCGGCAGGCGCCGAAGAACATGCCGGCAACGCCGGGGCCGAGGATCGTGTCCGCGACGCGGCCGTCCTCGCGATACCGGCCGGCGTCTTCGGCGCAGATCACCGACCACTGCATACCGCGGGTCATCTGCCCGCCGACGTTGCTGTACATGAGTTGCGACAGCGACATCAGCGGGCCGTAGCGGCCCTGCGCGGCTTCATCGAGGATCAGCGGCAGCAGCGATGCGGTCTGCGGCGCGTACGAGAACAGGAACGCGAGGCCGGTCACCGTGTCCGGCGTGACCACGCCATCGCGCTGCGCGCCGGTGGTCGGATCCCGATAGGTCACCGGCGCCGGCGTCGTCTGCAGCGTCGACAGCACGCCGCGCAGCTGCGCCTGCAGATCGGTCGGAAAGCGCGCCCGGCAGGCGGCGTCCTGCGCGCACTGCTTGGACTGCAGGCTGAGCGCATCTTCGAAGGTGTGCGCGAACTCGCCGCCGACGACCAGATCGTTCGGCGCCACGCCGTCGAGCACGATGCTGCGCGTGTGCTGCGGATACGCCATCGCGTACTGCTGCGCCACACGCGTGCCGTAGGAGCCGCCGACCAGGTTCAATTGCTCGGCGCCGAGCGCGGCGCGCACGGTGTCGAGGTCGCGGATCGCGTTGGCCGTCGTGTAGAAGCGCGGATCGGCGCGATCCGCCAGACCGGCGAGGCAACGGCCGACATAGGCATCGAGGTCGGCATCGGTCGGCGTGGTCAGCGCATCGAGTTCCATCGGCGCGCCATCGGCGTCCACGCAGTCGAGCGGGTTCGAGCTGCCGGTGCCACGCTGGTCGACCAGCACGATGTCGCGCTGGCGACGCACTTCGCGCAGGCCGTTGTTGATCTGCGCGGCCAGTTCGGTCGCCGCCTGGCCGGGGCCGCCGGCGAGGAAGAACACCGGATCGGCGGTGCCGCCGTCATTCGAATCCGCCGGCAGCCACGCGATGTTGAGACCGATCTTGCGGCCTTCCGGTGCATCGGGATTCTCCGGCACCTCGAAGGTCGCGCACTGCGCTTCGACGCGCGTGGCGGCGTTGCCGCCGTCGAGCGTGCAGGCGTGAAACGGGATCTGGCCGAACATGCGTGCCGGACGCACGCCGTCGCCCTCGGCGGGCGCCGGTGCACCGCCGCTGCAGCCGGCGAGCGTCGCGCCCGCGGCCAGCGCCAACAGGGAAAGCCTCATTGCACTCATGGAACGTCCTCGAACAGGAAAATGGATTCGATGGGCTCGGCGAACTCGCGTGCGATCCGGAACGCCAGCGGCAGGCTGGGGTCGTATTTTCCGGTCTCGATCGCGTTGATCGTCTGTCTCGATACATCCAGACGTTCGCCGAGTTGTGCTTGTGACCAGCCGCAGGCCTCGCGCAGTTCGCGCACCCGGCTCTTCATGCCGGCGGCCTCATCCGTACCGCCGCGCGACGACGGCTTTGGCGATACCGTAGGTGCCGCACAGCAGCGGAAACACCCACAACATCGCCGCGCTCGCGGGCACGTCGATGACACGCGCCGCCTGCAGGAAGCCGGCGGTCATGTAACCGAAGGACACCAGCGCGGCCGCGATGCAGACCGCCTCGAGCTCGATGCGTTGCTGCAACTCGTCGACCTCGCGGATGAAGCGCACCATCGCGCGCAGCACGAGCGCAATGGGCAGGATCGGCAGCAGGGCGACGACCGCGCGCAGCGTCGGCGCCTCCACCTGCCGCAGCAGCAACAGGGAAACGATCAGCAACCCCGCGTAGGCGCCCATGCCGATCAGCAGCTCCCGTGTGTAGCGGCGCTGCACCGGTCCCGACGCGGTGGCGCATCGCCGCTCCGCGTCGAGCACTGCCGCGGCGATGAGGCCCATGCCGGCGAGCAGCACCAGCAAGGGCACCCAGATCGGGAGCCGGGGCATGCCAAGCCGCACGCCGATGGCGATGCCGATCAATCCCAGAGCAAGCCCGAAGAAAAGGCGGAAACGCGGCATGGGGTGTCCATGTGTCAAGTGAGCTTGACAGACAGCATCCGGGGCGCGGGCTGGCATGTCAAGCAGACTTGACACATTCTCGCAGTCGTCAATGCCTGCAGCTCCTCAACCAAGTACGGGTTCTGCGTGCACGCCCGCGCTGCCGACACGGCACTTCGCCAGGGCCGCCAACCGTTCCTCGAACACGAGCCGGCTTGCCGCGTCGGGAATCCGTCCGGTCAGTCCACGCGCACGCGCGATATGCAGGGCGATTGCAGCATCGTCACCATCCAGCCCGGCGATCTCCGCATCCAGCCATGCGCGATACGGCGACAGATCCATCAGTCCACCCTCGCAGCGCAGGCGCCAGGCCGACAGCAACCGGCGGTCCCTGACCAGCAATGCGGCGTGGCTGGCGAGTGCGACCGCGATGGCGCTCTGGAACACCGGCGCTGCGGCGGCAAACCCTGCGGTCAGCGCCAGGGCCTCGGGTCGGGCCGCCCCGGCATCGCCGCAATCGACAGCCCGCGCCAGCCGCAGCATCTGCGCGGTCTGCAGCAGGCCACTGCTGGCGATGCTGGCGTCCGCGGTCGGCATCGCGTTCTCCGGCCAGTCGCGCGGGCGCATGCCCGCCAGGCTCAGCGCCATCAACTGGTTGACCTGCAGCTGCAGCGCAGCGTCAGGTGTCCGCCGCAGCAGGTCCAGCAGGCCACGCCCATCGGAGCGCCAGCCCTGCAGGCGCAGTGGCAGGAGATTGCCCAGTCCCAGCGTCGCCGCGCCCAGCGCCATGCCGGCCAGCGCGCCGGTCAGCCAGGCTGGCATCGGCAGCCACGCCACCAGCGCGGCCAGCAGCGCTGCGCTCAGCAGGTTCGCCAGGGGCCCGCCGAGCAGAAATACGATCTGGTCGACCCGCGACAGGCCGCGCGTGCCTCGCGGCAACAAGGCGGCGAATCCGCCGACCCCGCGGATCCCACCGCCGTTGCGCCAGCGCCAATGGCCGTCGCCGCCGCGCTCCCAGCGCAGCGGTCCCACGCCGAACGCGATCGCGTGCATGCCCCGCGACAGCCCGGCCACCGCGTGCCCGGCCTCGTGCACCACGATGTGCGGCCACAGCGAGAGAAAGAAGCCCGCCAGCGCTGCCAACCCAGCCGATGGCGGCATCGTTTCGAGCAGCGGCAGGCCGACGGCCGCAATGCCCGCGCCGACCACACCACCGCCGGCGAATCCGCCGAGCACCGGCAACAGGCGACGCCGCCACGGCCGTTTCGCCAATGCCGCACCCGCCGCAGGCGGCATCAGCGCGGCGACCTCCGGCGTGTATGCAGTGCACGTATCGGTATCCATCCCGTTTGTCCTTCCTGTTGCCGGCTTGGCGGTGCGGCGGTTGGAGCTGCCCGCGGCGCCGTCCGATCAGGCAACTGCAACGCGCATCCGGCATGTGGCCGGGCAGTGCCTGCTGCTGACGTCGTGCCCGCCACCTGTGCCGCGCCTGCCGCGCGCGGGGCCGGCGATGCGTCGGCGACAGCCCTACTTGCTGCTGACGTATTTCTCCCGGCGGATCAGCGGCACCGGCAGGCCGAACGCCTTCAGCGCCTCGAATGTCGCGTCGACCATGTTCGGATTGCCGCACAGGTAGGCGATATCGCCATCGCCGGGAGCGAATTCGCCGAGGAACTGCTGCACATACCCATGGCGCACATCGGCATGCGGCGCGTCCGGCAGCTCGCGCGAGAAACAGGGCACGAAACGGAAGTTCGGATGCGCATCGGCGAATGCGCGGAAGTCGTCGCCATAGAGCAGTTCGGCCGGCGTACGTGCGCCCATCAGCAGCACCACTTCCACGCCGCGCTCGGCGATCGCCTGTGCCAGCAGCGGCAGCATGGCGCGGTATGGCGTGACGCCGGTGCCCGTACCCACCAGCAGATAGCGGCGGTTGCGGTCCTGCGGCATCAGGCAGAAGCGGCCGAACGGACCACTGGCCTGCAGGGAGCCGCCCAGATCCAGACCCTCGAACAACGCGGTTGCCGCGCCGCCGGGGACGTAGCTGACCGCGATATCGACGGCCTCGCCCGGCCCCAGCGTGTGGTCATGGATGGTCGCCAGCGAATAGGAGCGCTTGGTCGGGGTGCCGTCGGCGTAAGCGAAATGCACCTGAATGAACTGCCCGGGGATGAAATCCAGCGGCTGGCCGTCGTCACGGACGAAGGAGAGATGGGCAACGGTGGGCGCGATCATGCGCCTGGATACGAGCTTGATCGGGAATTGCGAGATGGCCACAGCAGGATGTCCGTGATTCGGCGGGCGTCCGGTGCGGGCCGCGCGCGGTCGAGTGTCGATGTGGCTATGGTACCGGCTGGGTCCGCGCGACCCGTGCGGACCGCCCTGCAACAGACTTTTCATGGCCGGCGGCCGGCGTGGCATGCGCCTGCACGCGAACGGAGGCTGCGCACCGGGGGCGCGCGGCCGTGCAACGCGTCGTTGCGGATCAGGGCGGGGAGGCGTCCTTATACTACGCACCCCGCCGCGCCATCCGCGGCACGAGCGACGGACCATGTCACCGATTTCCCAAGCCGCACCGGCGCTGTCGGTGCGCGATCTGCGCAAGACCTATGCCGGCGGCGTCCAGGCGCTCAAGGGCGTCTCTCTCGATGTGGCCCCCGGCGACTTCTTCGCCCTGCTCGGACCCAATGGCGCGGGCAAGTCGACCCTGATCGGCATCATCTCCTCGCTGGTCAACAAGACCTCGGGCGAAGTGCGCCTGTTCGGCACGGATCTGCACCGCGAGCGCGATGCGGCGATGCGGCTGATCGGCCTGGTGCCCCAGGAGATCAACTTCAACTTCTTCGAAAAGCCCTTCGACATCCTGGTCAACTACGCGGGCTTCTACGGCATCCCGCGCGCCGAGGCCATGGTGCGGGCCGAAGAGGAACTCAAGCGCGCGCAGCTGTGGGACAAGGCGCGGACGATGTCGCGCACGCTGTCGGGCGGCATGAAGCGGCGGCTGATGATCGCCCGCGCGATGATGACGCGCCCGCGCCTGCTGATCCTCGACGAGCCCACCGCGGGCGTCGACATCGAGATCCGCCGCGGCATGTGGCAGACATTGAAGGAGATCAATGCCGCCGGCACCACGATCATCCTGACCACGCATTACCTCGAAGAAGCCGAGAGCCTGTGCCGCAATCTGGCGATCATCGACCACGGCGTCATCGTCGAGCAGGGGCCGATGCGCGTGCTGCTGTCCAAGCTCGACGTCGAGGGTTTCATCTTCGACATCGATGGCGCCCTGCCCGCAACCCTGCCGCTGATCGAAGGCGCGACGCTGCTGGCGACCGACGACCACACCCTGGAACTCGACATGCCGCGCGCGATGGATCTCAACCGCGTGTTCGCCACGCTCGATGGCGCCGGCATCCGAGTGCGCTCGATGCGCACCAAGTCCAACCGCCTGGAAGAACTGTTCGTGCGCATGACCGGCCCCAATGCCGTCTCGCAGCAGGAGAAGTCCGCATGATCACGAAGACCACCGACGTCGCCGCCGTCGAAGGCACCGCGCAGCGCCACTGGGTCGCGCTATATACGATCGCGCGCCGCGAGATCGTGCGCATCCTGCGCATCTGGGGCCAGACCCTGGTGCCACCGGCGATCACGATGACGCTGTATTTCCTGATCTTCGGCGGCCTGATCGGCGCGCGCGTGGGCGAGATGGACGGCATCCGCTACATGGACTTCATCGTTCCGGGCCTGGTGATGATGAGCGTGATCCAGAACAGCTACGGCAACATCTCGTCGAGCTTCTTCGGCGCCAAGTTCGGCCGACACGTCGAGGAACTGCTGGTCAGTCCGATGCCAAGCTGGGTGATCCTGGGCGGCTACGTGGTCGGCGCGGTAGCGCGCGGGCTCGCCGTCGGTGTGATCGTGCTGTGCATCGCGATGCTGTTCACCACCGTGCGCATCCCGCATCCGCTGGTCACGTTCGCCACCGTGCTGCTGGGTGCGACGATCTTCGCGCTGGCCGGCTTCGTCAACGCGGTCTATGCGAAGAAGTTCGACGACGTCGCGATCGTGCCGATCTTCATCCTGACCCCGCTGACCTACCTGGGTGGCGTGTTCTATTCGGTGTCGCTGCTGCCCGGCTGGGCCGAGACCGCGACCCACGCAAATCCGATCTTCTACATGGTCAACGCCTTCCGCTACGGCCTGCTCGGCGTCAGCGACGTCTCGCTCGGCGTGTCGTTCGCACTGATGATCGGCTTCGTGATCGTGCTCGGCGCACTGGCCCTGTGGCTGCTCAAGCGCGGGATCGGGCTGCGCAGCTGAAGAGTCCTGCGCGCGGTCGCTCCGCGCGCCATCAGACGGAAGAACGTGGCATGCGCATCCTCGTCCTTGGCGCCGGCGGCACCGGCGGATATTTCGGCGGTCGCCTCGCGCAGGCAGGGGTCGACGTCACGTTCCTCGTGCGCGCGCCCCGCGCCGCGCAGCTCGCGCGTGATGGCCTGCGGATCCGCAGCGCACTGGGCGATGCGCAGTTCCCGGTCGCCCACGTCACCGCCGACGCGCTGCCCGCGCTGGCCGCTCGCGATCCTTTCGATCTCGTCCTGCTGAGCTGCAAGGCCTACGACCTGGACAGTTCGATCGACGCGATCGCACCGGCGGTCGGTCCGTCGACGGCCGTCCTGCCGATCCTCAACGGTCTGCCGCACTACGCCGCGCTCGATGCCCGCTTCGGCGCCGATGCCGTGCTGGGCGGGCTATGTTTCATCAGCGCGATGAAGGGGGGCGACGGCGAAGTCGTGCATCTGCCCTCGCCACCGTCGATCACCTTCGGCGAACGCGATGCATCGCGCAACGGCAGTGCCCGGACACGTGCAATCGAAGCGGTGTGCGCGGGCGCACCCGGCTTCGACGCGGTGCGCAGCGACACCTTCATGCAGGCGGCCTGGAACAAGTTCGCGTTCCTTGCCGCGCTCGCTGCGGCGACCTGCCTGATGCGCGCGAGCATCGGCCGCATCGTCGCCACCGACGGCGGCACGGCGTTCCTCGTTTCGCTGCATGAAGAATGCCTGGCAGTCGCCCGCGCCGAAGGCCAGGCCATTCCCGCCGAAGCGGCGGCCCAGGCACGCAGCCTGCTGACCCGGGCAGGCTCGACGGTCACCGCCTCGATGCTGCGTGACCTGGAATCCGGTCAGGAGGTCGAGGCGGCGCAGATCGTCGGTGACATGCGCGCGCGCGCGCACGCGGCGGGACTGGCGCTGCCGCACCTCGATGCCGCCTGGGTGCATCTGCAGGCCTACCGCTCACGCCGCGACACCCCCGACACCCCCTGATCGCCAGCGCTTCGCAGGGGCTCTGCTAGGGTCGCCGCACCCCCGATCGAGATGTGCCCATGGCGCTCGCCAGCACCCGCTCCATCGCCCGTCTGCTGGCGCCCGCCGTCCTCGTTGTTGCCGCCTGCAGCCCCGCGCCGCAGGCCCAGCCGGATGCCGTCGAGACCCGGCCGGTCGAAGACACCCGGACGCAACCTACCGAAGCTGCGCAGGCGCAGATGGAGGCGGACCCCGGCCCGGTGGAGGCCCCTCTCACCGGCGACGCTGCGAGCGCGATGCTGAGCCAGATCGCCGGTATCGCCGGTGCGATGCATGCGGCCGCGAAGCTGTGCGACCCGAGCGTCTCGGATGCGCAGCTGACCGAGGCCAAGAACGGGCTGCGCCGCGAGTTCATCGGCATGGGCGGAGATGCCCACACTTTCGACAGCGAGTTCCTGTCGGCGTACAGCAAGACCACCACCCAGTTCACCGAGGCCGCGCCGCCGCAGCAGAAGCAGATGTGCGACGAACTCGAAGCCATGGCCTCGCAGACACTGCCGCCGCCGGCGAACTAGGCGCGAAACGAAGACAGCGACTTGCGGCTGGCATCCTGATGCGCGAGACGCGCTGCTGCGAACCTGATGTCCACTGCCGCAGACGACGCATGGCGGGTGACGGTGTGCTGCGGGCCTTCATACGCCCGGTCGGACCCCGCCCGAAGCGCTTCGCACGTCGACCTCTCCGGCAGGAAGAGGTGCCGGCGTCCGGGCGCCTGGTCACTGAAATCCCGCCGATGAATACCGACAGTGCTTCGGGCTGCAGATGTCGTTCCATCCCCGCACGCACGGCGTCGGGAACGAGTGCGCGCAGCTTGTCCTCGACTGCGTGCACGGGCGCGTCGAGGGTCGGCGGCGCGGCGTGCAGCGGCGATGCCCAGGTACGCGACACGCACCCGGACACGACAACGCGACGCAGGCGGTTCCCCGCTGATGAAGGCGATCGACGAAAATAGCGGCTCGATTGCGGCCGACCGGCGGCACGGAAGCGGCGGAAACGATGATCGAGGTGCGCTACGCGGACGAATGGCTGGCGGTCGTGGACAAGCCGGCGGGCCTGATGGTCCACGACAGCGCCCTGGCCCGGGACGAGCACGACTTCCTCGCCGACCGCCTGCGCGAGCAGTTCGGCCGGCCGCTGTTCCTGATCCACCGGCTGGACCGGGCGACCAGCGGCGGCCTGCTGGTGGCCTTCGACCGCGAGACCGCGTCCGCGCTCGGCGCCCAGTGGATGGCGCGCACGGTCGACAAGCACTACCTCGCGATCTGCCGCGGCTGGCCGGACGACATCGTGGTCGACCATCCACTCGATGGCGGCCCCGGCAAACCGGTGAAAAAGCCGGCGATCACCCGCTTCACCCGCCTGGCGACGACCGAACTGGCATTGCCGTCATCGGGGTTTGCGACCTCGCGCTACGCCCTGCTGCGCGCAGAGCCGATGACCGGGCGTTTCCGCCAGATCCGCCGGCACCTCAAGCACCTCTCGCACCATCTGATCGGCGACACCAGTCACGGCGACGGCCGCCACAATCGCAACTTCCGCATGCTCGGCATCCACCGCATGCTGCTCCACGCCGAGCGCGTGGGCTTCGACCACCCCAGGACGGGCCAGCGGCTCGTGGTCGAGACGCCGCCTGGCGACGAATTCGCCAAGGCCCTGCTGCTCTTTCCCGGGGTGCCGGCCTAGCGCGCGGCGCCGATGAACGCCCCGCGGTCCCGCCGGGGCGCTGGATCTCCGGTCTGCTCCTGGCCCGGGCCGGCCCGGCCGGGAGCGCCCGCCTCCGACCCTTTGGGCGCGAGCGCGGCCCCCGCCAGCGCAGGTAAGCGAGAACACCGCCGAAACCGGCGCCACAGCCACGTTCTACAATGGGCGTCGATGTCCACGCCGCCCGCCATTCCCGAAGACGAACTCGTCGAGCGATTCGTGCGCGCGAGCGGACCCGGCGGCCAGAACGTCAACAAGGTTTCCACCGCGGTCGAGCTGCGCTTCGACATCGCCGGCTCGCCTTCGCTGCCTGAACACGTGCGTGCGCGACTGCTGGCGCGGCGCGACCGGCGCATTACCGAGGCCGGTGTGCTGGTGCTCAATGCCCAGCGGTTCCGCACCCAGGACCGCAACCGCGAGGACGCCCGCGAGCGTCTGGCAGCCTTCATCGCCGCCGGTTACGAGGTGCCCAAGGCGCGTGTGGCGACCAGGCCCACGCGCGGATCGAAGGAGCGGCGGCTCGGTGAGAAGCGCGAACGCAGTACCATCAAGCGCGGTCGCGCCACGCGCGACTGGGATTGATCCGCCACAAGCCTGGCGCTTGCGCCGAGGACGCATGAGCAAGACGAAATACCCGTTACTGATTCCCGTACCCCCCAATGCACCGCGTGTGAAACCCAGCCGGCTCGCGCGCTGGATCGGCCGCAACATCCTGCGGCTGGGCGGCTGGCGCGTGGTGGGTGAATTGCCCGATGTCTCGCGCCTGGTGCTGATCGGCGCTCCGCATTCGTCCAACTGGGACGGTGTCTGGGGCTTCGCGGCCAAGGCCGCGCTGGGCCTGGACATCCGCGTGCTGGGCAAGGATTCGCTGTTCCGCATTCCGGTGCTGGGCTGGGCCTTGCGCGAGCTGGGCGTGATTCCGGTGGATCGCAGCCGCGCCTCGCGCGTGATCGAACAGGCCGCCGCGGCGATCAATGGTCCCGAGCCGTTCTGGTACGGCCTTGCCCCCGAAGGCACGCGCAAGCGGGTGGAACGCTGGAAGACCGGCTTCTGGAAGATCGCCAAGGCCGCCAATGTGCCCATTCAGACGATGTACTTCCATTACCCCGACAAGGTCATCGGCTTCGGCCCGCTGATCCAGCCAAGCGACGATCTCGACGCCGACATGGCGGCGCTGCGTGCCTGGTTCGCGCCGTGGATGGGCAAGAACCGCGGCACGGTCTGATCGACCGACGGCACAGGGAATCGCCGCATGAGGATCCGCGCACTGTTGATCGCCGCCGCCGTGTTGCTGGCCGGCGGCGCGGGGTTCCTCGCCGGCCGCGGCGGGATCCCCGGTGATGGCGACACGGCGGCGGAAACGTCGTCAGCGACCGTCACCGAGGATGTGACATCAGCTGGCCCAGGGTTCGCCCCCGCGGCCGTACCCGTCGATAACGATGCCGAACTTCCCGAGCCCGGCGCTCCGCTGGCTGCGATCCACGACACGCTTGTCCGGCGCGCCGCGCAAGGCGAGGCGCGTGCTGCCTGTCGGCTGGCCGCCGAACACGAGCGTTGCGAAGTGCTCCGCTCGCAGCTGCGGGGCGCCATCGCCAAAACCAATCGCGGGCCCGAGTGGATGGAGCGTCGTCTGCTGGAGATCGACACCGAGGAAAGCCGCGCGCAGCTCCAAACCCTGCGCGCGCATCAGAGTGAGCAATTGGCGGAGCAGACGCGGCTGGTCGCCCAATGCGACGCCACTGCGCCGCTGTCGCCTCAGGCACGTGCCCGTTACTGGCGCCAGGCCGCTCTCGCGGGGCACGTGCCGTCAATGCGCCACTACGCGATCGGCAATGCGTTCCGCTTTCATGACCTGATGGATGCGCTGCCGGCGCTGCAGACCTATCGCCGCGAAGCCGAAGCTGTCGCCACGCGCGCGGCCAAGGCCGGCGACGTCGCCAGCATCTACGCGTTGGCCATGGCTTATGCAGACCTCGACGGCGCTTATTCGCGCCCATTCCTCGCCCAGACCGTCACGCCCGATCTGGCCAAGGCGCTGGCCTGGTTCTCCGTACTGGAACGCCATCCTGGAATCACCGGCCTGTCCCCTGAGCATCCGGTGGCCCGCAATGTGGCCAGGCGCCGCGCCGAACTGGCCGCGGCCGCCACGCCAAGCGAAGGGGCCCGGGCCGCGGATCTGGCCGCAGAGGCGGCGGTTCCGCGTCACGTCGAGCCAGCGATCATGCTGTCGCCCGAAGGTGGGATCCACGACATCGCGCCCGATGCCTGCAGCGAATCCGAGTTCGCCGCCGCCCGCTGAACCTGCCCGCTCTGCCCGCTGAACCCACCAACGAACGGCACATTCCCTGCCCGCGCCCACAGGCGCACGCTGCGCGGCTGGCGGGCCGCGTGACGTGGTCGACGCCGTCACCGCGTTGTCTTTTCCGGAGCCCGCCCCATGTTGCGCCCCCTGCTGCTCTCTTCCGCGATCGCGATTGCCCTGGTCGCCTGTGGCGACCGTTCCGCCGAGTCCACGATGCCCGCCACCGAATCCACCACTGCCGCGCCGGCGCAGAACCCGCTGTTCACCGCCAGCACGCTGCCGTTCCAGGCGCCGCCCTTCGACAAGCTCAAGGACGCCGACTACCAGCCGGCCATCGAGGAGGGGATGCGCCAGCACCTGGCCGAGATCCGCGCGATCGCCGACAACCCGGAGCCCCCGACCTTCGAGAACACCATCGAGGCCATGGAGCGCAGCGGCGAACTGCTGACCCGTTCGGCCAACGTGTTCTTCATGCTCACCGGCGCCAACACCAACGAGACCCTGCAGGCTGCCGAGGAAGCGCTGGCGCCCAAGTTGGCCGAGCACAGCTCCGCCATCTATCTCGACCCGGCGCTGTTCGCGCGGGTCAAGACCATCTACGACCAGCGCGCGACGCTCGGGCTCACGCCCGAGCAGATCACCGTGGTCGAGCACACCCACGACAACTTCGTCCGCGCCGGTGCGCTGCTCGATGAGGCCGGCAAGGCCGAGATGCGCGCGCTGAGCTCGGAGGCGTCCACGCTGTCCACCGCGTTCGGCAACAAGCTGCTGGCCGCAAGCAATGCCGGTGGCGTGCTCGTCGCCGACGTGGCCGAACTCGACGGCCTGGACGAAGGCACGATCGCCGCCGCCGCCGATGCCGCGAAGGCCGCCGGCCATGACGGACAGTGGCTGCTGAGCCTGCAGAACACCACGCAGCAGCCGGTGCTCGGGTCGCTGAAGAACCGCGCGCTTCGCGAGCGCGTGCTGGCCGCGTCGACGGGCCGCACCGAGAAGGGCGACGCCAACGACACCCGCGCCACCATCCAGCGCCTCGCCGAGATCCGCGCCCGCCAGGCCGAGCTGCTCGGCTTCCCGAACTACGCCGCCTACAGCATCGCCGACCAGATGGCGCGCACGCCGGAAACCGCGCTGAAGCTGCTGACCGACACCGTGCCCGCCGCCACCGCGCGCGCGCGCGCCGAGCTGGCCAAGATCCAGGGCGTGGTGGACGCGCAGAACGGCGGCTTCACCGCCGGCGCGGCCGACTGGGACTTCTACGCCGAGCAGGTGCGCCGCGCCGAGTTCGACCTCGACGAGTCGCAGATCAAGCCCTACTTCGAGCTCGACCGCGTGCTCAACGATGGCGTGTTCTTCGCCGCCAACCAGCTCTACGGCATCACCGCCAAGGAGCGGAAGGACATCCCCGTCTACCACCCCGACGTGCGCGTGTTCGACATCTTCGATGCCGACGGCAAGCAGCTGGCCCTGTTCTATCTCGACCCCTTCAAGCGCGACAGCAAGCAGGGCGGCGCGTGGATGGGCAACTTCGTCGAGCAGAACGGCCTGACCGGCACGATTCCGGTCGTCTACAACGTCGAGAACTTCACCAAGCCCGCCGCCGGCCAGCCCGCGCTGCTGAGCTTCGACGACGTGACCACGCTGTTCCACGAGTTCGGCCACGCCCTGCACGGCTTCTTCTCGAACACGAAGTACCCGTCCGTGGCCGGCACCAACACGCCGCGTGACTTCGTCGAGTTCCCGTCCCAGTTCAACGAGCACTGGGCGCTCGACCCCAAGGTCTTCGCCAACTACGCCAGGCACTACCAGACCGGCGAGGCCATGCCGCAGGAACTGGTCGAGAAGATCACCACCGCGCGCACCTTCAACCAGGGCTATGCCACCACCGAATACCTGTCGGCCGCGCTGCTCGACCTTGGCTGGCACATGCTGCCGGCGGGCGAGGCCAAACAGGATGTCGACGCGTTCGAGAAGCAGACGCTGGCGGCGTACAAGGTCGACCTGCCGGCGGTCCCGCCGCGCTACCGAACCAGCTATTTCAGCCACATCTGGGGTGGCGGTTACGCGGCCGGTTACTACGCCTACTTCGCCGCGGAAGTCCTCGATCACGATGCCTTCCAGTGGTTCCGCGAGAACGGCGGCCTGACCCGCGAGAACGGCCAGATCTTCCGCGACAAGATCCTCTCGATCGGCCATTCGCGGGATCTGGGCGAGGCCTACCGCGAGTTCCGTGGCCAGGCGCCGAGCGTGGAGCCGCTGCTGGAGCATCGCGGCCTGAAGTGAGCCTGCTGCCTGCTGATCCTTCAGCGGGCAGACCTGCATCGAGGCGGCCGCAGCGGGTCGCCTCGACCGGCGTCGGGCAGGGCTGCGGTGCACGCCCGTGCCTCGGCGATCGCCGCCGGAGTCACTGACAGAGAGGCGTCCGCGACAGGTCGCCGAAGCGGCAATTGAGCCGGATCGGCGCGGCGAAGGTGCCCGCCCCCGGGCACGCGGCAGGTGTCGCGCGCGGGTCTGACGCCGGCCCCTGCATGCAGCCGCGACCCCGCCCATGGGCGCGGTCGACGCCTCGCGGGCACGCCGCCTGGCCGGCCCCGCGCGTGAGCGCTGCCCTCCAATCGCCGGTGCTATATTCGCAGCCGATCCGGCCCGGCGGGCAGGGATGCGGGGGTCGCAATGCGAGACGCAAGGCGCACCACAAGCGCAGGCCCGCGACCCCGACCCGGGCCCCGCCACCACGCAATGGCCCTGCTGCTGGCCGCGACCGCAGCCGTGCTGCCGGCGGGCGCAAGTCCCCCGATCCCGATGACCTTCGATGCCGCCCAGGCGCGCCGCCAGGCGACCTCGCCGGTGCTGGGCGCGAGCAGCGCGGACCTGGCGGCCGCCGAGGCCCAGGCCGATGCCGCCGCGCGGCTGTATCGCCCGACGGTCGCGCTCGATGCGCAATGGCTGCATTACCAGAAGACCTTCGATCTCTCCCTGCTGGGCGCGCTCGACCAGGTCGAGTCCGTGGCCAGCCAGCTTGTGCCCGGCATCATCGGCGACCTGCCGGGCGTGCCGGGCGAGATCCTGCAGCTGATCAACGCGCGGCTGCGACAGACGCTGCCGGAATTCTTCGCCGCCCTGCCCGACACCGTCCGTATCCGCGGCTCGCAGACCACGTTGCGCCCGGTGGTGAGCGCGGTGATGCCGATCTACACCGGCGGCGCCATCACCGCGAGCCGTGAGGCTGCGGACGCCAATGTCGGGCTGGTGCGCGCCCTGCGCGAGCAGACCCAGGACCTGGAGGACGTGCAACTGGTCCAGCAGTACTTTGGCGTGGTCCTGGCGCAGCAGGCGGTGCAGATCGCCGGCGAGACCCGCGATGGCTTCGAGCTGCATCTGCACAACGCGCAGCTGATGGAACGCGAAGGCGTGCTCAGCACCGCGCAGCGGCTGCAGGTGCAGGTGGCGCGCGACACCGCGCAACGTCAGTACGACCGCGCGCAGCTGGAATACGACACCGCGTCGCGAGCGCTGGCGCGCAGCCTGGACGAGGCGGCCGGGGTAACGCCCGAATCACCGCTGTTCGTCGATCGCACGCCGCTGCCACCGCTCGAGGGCTTCATTACCCAGGCCGAGGGCGGGCATCCGCTGGTCGCCCAGGCCGAGGCCAGGCGCAGGCTCGCAGGTGCCGGCGTGGAACTGGCGCGTTCGCGCTACCGGCCACAGGTGTTCGCGTTCGGCACCTACAACCTCGACCGCGACAGCGCGCTGCCGATCGAGCCCGACTGGGCGGTCGGCCTGGCCCTGCGCTACGAACTGCTCTCCACGCTCGACCGTCGCAGCACGCTGTCAGCCGCCAACGCCCGCGCCAGCGCCGCCGATCACGACCGGATGGCTGCGCGCGACACCGTCGCCGATCTGGTCACCCGCACCTACAACCTGGTCGAGCTGGCCCGGCGCGACTTCGTCACCCTCGATTCCAGTCTCGCCGCGGCACAGGAGAACCTGCGCGTGCAGGACCTCGGTTTCCGCGAGGGCGAGGCGCCGGCCTCGGCGCTGGTCGACGCGCGCAACCTGCTCGGCAGTGCACGCCTGCAGCGCGCCGCCGCAGCCTACGAGTACGTGCTGTCGCTCGCCAGCCTGCTGGCGGCCAGCGATCGCTACGACACCTTCGCGCGGTATCAGCGCAGTTCCGAACCGGTGACCACGCCATGACGTCCGCGCGCCCCCGCCCCCGGCACCTCGTGTTCTGGCTCGTGTTGCTGGTCGTAGCCGTTTTCGTCGTGGTCGGGCTGTACCTGGCGATGCGGCCGGCGGCGCCGCAGGTCCAGGGCATGGTGGACGCGGACACCTACAACGTCGCCCCCAAGGCCGTCGCCCGGGTCGAGGTCATGTATGCCGAGGAAGGCCAACGGGTGGCCCGCGGCGAGCTGCTCGCCGAGCTCTCCAGTCCGGAGATCCAGGCTGCCGACCAGCAGGCCAACGCCGCGCTGCAAGGCGCCGAGGCGGCGCGCGAGCTGGCCGACGAAGGTGCGCGCGTCGAGGACGTGCGTTCGGCCGAGGCGGTCTGGCAGGCCGCCCGCGCGGCATCCGCGCTGGCCGCGCGCACCGCGCGGCGCGCCGACAACCTCTTCGCCGAAGGGGTGATCTCGGCGCAGCGCCGCGACGAAGCCGATGCCGCGCGCGAGGCCAGCGCCGCGCAGGCGGAAGCGGCGCGCCAGCAGTACCTGAAGCTGGCCGCGGGTGTGCGCGAGCCGACCCGGGCGCTCGCCGAATCGCAGGTGGAAGCCGCGCGCGCCGGCGTGTTCGAGGCCACTGCGCTGGAGAAGGAGACGCATCTGCTCTCCCCCATCGATGGCGAGATCGCCGAGCGCTTCGTGCAGCCCGGCGAACTGGTGCTGCTGGGCGTGCCGGTGTACACGATCATCGATATCGACCATCCCTACGTTTCGTTCCCGGTGCGCGAGTCGCAGTACGCCGGCCTGGCGAATGGCGTGGTGATCCTGGGCAACGTGCCGGCACTGGATCTGGAGGGGGTGGCGTTCGAGGTCGACTTCATCGACCCGCAGGGCGACTTCGCCACCTGGCGCGCCACCCGCCAGTCGCGTGGCTACGACATGCGCAGCTTCGAAGTGCGCGCGCGTCCGCGCGAACCGGTCGAAGGCCTGCGCCCGGGCATGAGCGTGCTGCTGGACTGGCCCCCGCGGCGATGAGCGCCCCGGCCCGTCGCGCGGTGTTCCGGGAGGCGCTGCAGGCCGAACTGGCGCATCTCGCGCGCGACCGCTGGGACCGGCTGCTGCTGCTGGTGATTCCCCCGGTGCTGATGGCGGTGGTGGCCGCCATGTTCTCGGCCGGGGTCATCCGCGAGATCCCGGTCGCGGTGGTCGACGAGGATCACTCGACGCTCAGCCGCGCCGCGATCCGCAACATGGACGCCAGCCCGGCCCTGCGCATCGCGGCGATGCCGCTCGATCTCGACGCGGCCTGGCCGCTGGTGCGTTCGGGCCGGGTCTACAGCGTGGCCTACCTGCCGCGCGGCCTGGCCGGCAACGCCTTGCGAGAGCCGGACGCGGCCATCGTCTACTACAACGCCGCGTTCCAGACGGTGGGCGCGATCGCGGCATCGGCGCAGGCCGACGCGCTGACCGCCGCGGCGCAGCCCCGGCTGCAGTCGCTGGCTCGCGACGTCGGCGTGCCCTCGGTGCCGCTGACACTGCCGGCCATCCAGAACACCACCGTCGGCAATCCGCAGACCAACTTCGAACTGTTCCTCGGCGGCCTGGTGGTGCCGGGGATCCTGCACCTGCTGATCGCCAGCGCGGCGGTGATGGCGTTCGGACGCGAACTGCGCGGCGGCTCGCTGGCGCAGTGGGCGCGGCGCTGGGACGGCCGACTGCTGCAGGCGTCGCTGGCCAAGTCCCTGCCCTACGTGGTGGCCTTCGTCGCCTGGGGACTGGTGTGGCTCGCGTGGCTGTGCGGCTGGCGCGGCTGGGGCATCGCCGGCAGCCTGCCGATGCTGCTGGCCGGGCTGGTGGTGCTGATGACCGCGACCGTCGCGCTCTCGGCCCTGCTGGTCAACGCCACCGGCGACATGGACATCGCCTACTCCGCGACAGCGGTCTATGCCGGCGCCGCCATCGCGTTCTCCAACGGCACCCTGCCGCTGACCCACGGACCGGTGGTCACCCAGGTGTGGAGCGCGCTGCTGCCCTATACGCACTACCTGCGGGTGCAGAACGCGCAGATGGTGATGGGCGCCGACGCAGGCGCGTCGCTGGGCGATGTCGGCCTGCTGCTCGGCGTCACCCTGGGGGCGGGGGCCCTGGCGCTGGCGCTCGCGCACCGACGCGCGCGCCGGCAGCCGAAGCCGGAGCACGAGGTGTTCCCGGTCGCGCCAGACCGCGCCGGCGCCGCCTTCATCGACACCTTCCGCGGCATCGTGCACAGCCTCTCGGTGGCCAGCCTGCTGATCCTGGGCGTGGTCGGCTATGCCTTCTACTACCCGATGGCGTATGCCGGGCAGACCGCGGTCAAGCTGCCGGTCGCGGTGGTCGACCAGGATCATTCGCCGCTGAGCCGGGCCATGGTGCGGGCGCTGGACGCCACGCGCGCGATCGACGCGCGCACCGTCGCCGCCGGCTACCTCGAGGCCCAGCACATGCTGCGCAACGGCCGCGTCGATGGCGTGGTGATGATCCCGCAGGGCTTCGAATCACGGCTGCTGTCGGGGCAGCCGCATGGCATCGCGATCGACGTGGACGGCTCGCACCTGGTGCGTGCGTCGGCGATCGGCAAGTCGATGACGGCCACCATTACCGGCATCCTCGAGGCGCGGCTGGCGGCGCTCGACGGCGCCTTGCACGTGCAGACGCGCGTGCCGAGCATCGTCCAGCGCCCGCTCTACAACACCTCCGACGGCTACGGCAGTTACGTGGTGCCGGCGGTGGCCTGCATCATCCTGCAGCAGACCCTGCTGCTGGGCTCGGCGCTGGTCGCCGCAATCCGCCGCCGCACCCGCGCCACCGTCCTTGGCACCCGCGGTTTCATCGGCCTGTGGGGTGGGCTGATCGTCGCCGGGGTGCTGGGCAACCTGTTCTATTTCGGATTCGTGTTCTGGTTCCAGGACTACCCGCGCATGGGCAACCCGCTGGGGATGCTGTGCCTGGTGCCGCTGTTCGCCGCCTCCGCTTCGGCGCTGGGGCTGGCGCTGGGCACCTGCTTCGACCAGCCGATGCGGGTGATGCAGCTGCTGGTCGGCACTTCGGTGCCCTTGTTCTTCCTTGGCGGCAGCGCCTGGCCGCCGTTCCTGATGCCGGACTGGCTGGTGGCCATCGGCCAGCTGTCGCCGGCCACCTCCGCGATCCAGGGCTTCGTCGAACTCAACTCCGCCGGCGCGACGCTGGGCGAGGTCGCGCCCCACGCAGCGGTGCTCGCCTGCCTGACCATCGTCTATGGGTGGATCGCATGGAAACGCCTGGTGCGCGGCGCGATGCGCGCCCGGGCAGGCGTACCCGAGCCGCAGGCCGGGTAAGCCGCACTGGTGACGGTCTGCGGATCCCACTCCGTGCCGAGGCAGCAGGCCGGCCACTTCCAGGCAGCCCTCTCGCCACCGGAAATCCGTTCGGCGGACACGTGGGGCCCACCGGGCCGGCAGCCCGAACATCACGACGCGCACGTGGGTGCAGGTCGCGCCGGGGCAATGCCGACGCGCGCTGTCGCTGCGGCTCGTCGCGAGCGGACGGCGGAATCCACCCACGCCATCGACCGGAACCGCGAATCCGGGCGGGGCCCCGGCCGCCGTGCACATCCCGTCCTGCAGGGCCGCGGGCTCTGCTTTATGGCCGGACGGCCGGGTCGCGGTCGGGGTGCTGCAGGGCCTTCAGCTTCTGATACTTTCCGCCAGGGGGCGGTGCCGGGGGCCATGACCATGGGGAGGTCGGTACCGGCATCGGAAGCAGGACAGGTAGGACAGGACGATTCTTCGGCCGCGTCGCGGCCTTTCAATTCGGGGAGCAAAGACCATGGCAATGAAGTCGTTGATCGCGCATGTCCTATTCGCTTTTGTGCTGTTCCTATTCAGTGCTGGGGTAGCGGCTGTGTTCGTCAGTACGGGCATGAAGATCCCTTGGGTAGGACAGGCCGCGGAGTTGGCGCTCGTTATTCCAGCGGCTCTGCTCCTGGCCGCGCGGCTCGGCCGTCTCAGCGTGCCGGGCGTGGCACTTGCCGCTACCGCGGTCGTGCTTGCCTGCCAAGGCGTGACAATCCTGGCCTTCGATTACCTGGCCCGCCCTGTCGGCGGGAGTGTGGGTTGGGCCGAACTCTACGGCGACGGACGGGCGCCAGCCCTGGCAGGGGGTGCAGCGATCACGGTACTGGGATCGGTCGCATGGCTGCTGATCCTGCGGCGGATGGGATCCGACGGCGCGCTCGCCGACGCATCCGCATCACCGCCTCCTGCGGCCTCGTAACCGGGCTGGCCAGGCCGCGCTTGGCTCGGCAAGGAAAGCGCGCGCGCCGCGCGCTGCGGACATCGCCGGCACCGGGCACATCGGCATCGTGGCCGGGTGCGCAGCCGGCACGGCCGAGGTCGGCATGCTGGCGAGCCGGTTGCGCCTGACAGGGACCTGCATTTCGCACGGCGCGCCCGCGGACATCGTCGGCGTCGCCCTCGACGCACCGCCTGGTGCCGGTGCGTTCGATGGCGATCCAGCGAAGGCGCGTCGGGGCGGCATCGATCAAGTCCGCGTGTAATGACCGCCGCGTCACTGGCTGGATCGCAAGCGTGATCTCGTACCGGGCGCTGGACTCGATCGACGAAGCGCCGCGAACGGGTCCAGCCGATGCCGTCCTGCGTATCTGGGCGGCACGGCGGGTTCAACCGCTTCGGCTGGCGCACAATGCATCGCTCCCACCGATCCGGACGCGTCATGGAACTTGAAGCCCTTCTCATTGCAGCCCTGCGCGAGGCCGGCTACGGCCAGGACGCCATCGGCTCCGCGATGCCGCGGATCATCCGCATCATGCAGGCGGAAGACGTGCGCATCGAGATGGGCCGCGCCCTGTCTCGCAAGGAGCGCGAATACGTGCGCCTCCAGCTCGAACTGGGCCTCAACGTGTCGGAAGTGGTGGCGGGCCTGCGGAAATAACCGCCTTCGCCGGCGCACATGTCGCGAGCGTCTGCCCCGCTGCGCGGCCGCCCCCGGCAGGATTCCGCTTTCCCGGGCAGGCATACCAGGAGTTGGCCCCATGCGAACGGTCATCGGCACCTGCCACTGCGGGGCTGTCGAATTCGAAGTCGATCTGATCGACGGCTTCGAGGACATCCGCCGCTGCAACTGTTCGCTGTGCAGCCGCAAGGGCGCGGTGATGGCCGGCGTCCCCCTCGATCGCCTGCGCGTGACCCGCGGCGCGGACAGCTTGAGTCTCTACCAGTGGAACACGCGGATTGCGAAGCACTGGTTCTGCAGTGTCTGCGGCATCTATACCCATCACCAGCGTCGCAGCGCGCCCGACGAATACGGCTTCAACCTGGCCTGCATCGAGGGCGTGGATGTGGCCGCGCTGGGCGAAATCGGGTACGGCAACGGGGCGGCGCAGAGCCTGGTCTAGCGGCGCGCTTGCGCCTGGCCTCGCACGCGTCGCTTTGGCGGCCCCGGCCGGCAATGCCTCGCGTCCGCAGGTCGCTCAGGCGAATTCCAGCTGGTGGCGGGGCGGCGCCGGCGGGCACAGCACGATGCGGTTGCGGCCTTCGTGCTTGGCGCGGTAGAGGGCCTCGTCGGCGCGCTTGAACAGACTGGCGATGTCGTCGCCGGGATGCAGCATCGCCACGCCGATCGACACCGTCAGGCCCACCGCGAGGCCGCCGACCTCACGCCCTTCGGCCTCCACGGCCGCGCGCAGGGCCTGCGCCACGCGCAGTGCAGCCGCGGTATCGCTGCCCTCGAGCACCAGTACGAATTCCTCGCCGCCGTAGCGCGCCACCAGGTCGCTGGCACGGACCTGGCGGCGCAGGATGGCGGCCATGGCCCGCAGGCAGGCATCGCCCACGTCGTGGCCGTAGCGGTCGTTGACCTGCTTGAAATGGTCGAGGTCGACGAACAGCAGCGCAAGCGAGCCGCCGCGCGACGCCGCTGTCTCCATCAACTGCGCGATGCCGGTATCGAGTTGCGCGCGGTTGTACAGGCCGGTCAAGGGATCGGTCATCGCGCTGCGCCGCGCCGAGACCATTTCGCGCTCGGCATATCGCGCTGCGCGCGCGGTCGCCAGCACCAGGATCAGCGCACCGACCGCGTCGGCCGCGGGATGCAGGTACTCGAGCCACTCCGGTGTGCCGACGTAGCGCAAGAAGTACACCGTGCGCGTCATCGCGACGACCGACACCAGTCCCCAGCCGAGCAGGAAGACGAGCGCCTCGCGGTCGCCCGCGAGCGCGCGATTCAGCCCCACGCCCAGCGCCAGCGAGCCCAGAGTGAGCAGCAACGTGTTGACCACGTAGGGCGCCACCGTGACCAGGGGCAGGAAGGGCACGATCACCAGCAGCGCAGCGCAGCTGACCAGGGCGATCCGGTAGAGCCGCGCCAGGCGCGGATAGCGGCGTGGTATCTGCAGCAGCACGAACAGGAACGCATATGCCGCGATCAGGCCCAGGCTGATGCCGAGCCCCGCCGCGCGCATCGCATGTTCCGCGGGGAACCATGGCGCCAGCACCACCATTTCCCCGCGCATCACCACCAGATACAGCGCCACCGACAGCACCCACACGCAGAACATCAGCAGCATCCAGCGCCGCAACGCGACCGCGAAGATGGCCGCCACGACCGCCAGCAGCAGCTGCGCGCTCAGCACGGCACTGGTGAAACGTACGCGCGCGTAATCGGCCGCAAGGTAGGTCTGCAGCGGCTGCGCCTGCAGGCCCATCGGCTGCCTGCGCGCGGAGGCCACTTCGATGAAGACCGGCTGGTCCAGACGATCTGCCGGGACCGGGATGGTCAAGCGATGGCGCGAGCCGATCTGCCGCACCGCGGGGTCGAAGGTGGCCAGCGGGCGGGGCGTGTAGTCGGGCGGGGCGTAGGCCACCAGCTGCGCGTCGTAGGCCTCGCGGATCGAGACGATCCAGACGTCGGGCTCGGGCGCGGTGCCCGCGTCGATGTCGACACGCCACCAGCGGGCGTCAGCGCGGCGCCGCAGTGCATCGTCAGCGACCGCCTGCCAGCCGTCGGCCTCGCGCACCGCGGCGATTTCGCCGGCACCGGGGCCGGCGGGCAGCACCGAGACACGCAGCGTCGGCGCGGCGGCCGCGACGGCCTCCGCGCACAGTCCCATCGTGAGCAACAGCGCACACACCACGCCCCAACGCATCGGCCCCCGTCGCAGTCGGGCTGCGACACCCATTGGTCCCCGGTCATGCAGTCTAGCCCGTGTACGGGCGCGGGCGAGCCCGGCAATTCGCCGTACGCAAGGACGGTCGCCGGCACCCCCACGCCTCGGCACGGCGCCCTGCGTGCGGCGACCGTCAGCTGACGCTGACGCTGCCGCTGACGCTGCCGCCCGTTCCGCGGCGGGCCCGGCTTCATGGGGGGCGACACCGCAGTGCCCTGCTAGGACCGCCGACGTCGCCATTTCCGGTGACGCACGCAAGGGGATTGCAATGCAGGCCCGGGGACTCGGCGCCGCACTGGCGCTGGTATTGGGGGTGGCCGGAAGCGCGACCGCGAATGACGGACAGACGCGCGAAGTGCAGTCGCAGGACGGCTCGTTCACCGGTGAGATCGTCGGCACGCCGGCGCAAGGCAGCAAGTTCGCGCAGTTGCAGATCGGCACGAGCATGCAGGACGTGCAGGAGCTGATGGACAGCGCGCCGGACCGTTCCCACAGCTACGAGTCGGGCAAGCGCTGGATCCCGTTCTACTTCGGCAACGATGTGACGCGCCTGCAGGCGCTGTGCCGCGGCGAGGGCTGTCTGATCTTCACCAGCGGCAACATCTGGGGCGGCGGCAGCCAACTGATCCAGATCGAGGTCGACCCGGCCGGCGATTGCTACCAGCCCTAGCAGGGCCTCGGCGACGCGATGGCATCGCGTCCATACCCCCGCGCGGCCGGGTCCGGCCGCGCGTTCCCGACGACAAGGAGGTTGCCCCTGTACAGCTTGATCCTGCTCGCCGCGTCGACGCTTGCCGCCACCGGCGGGCCGCTGCCGATGCACCCACGGTCTGTCTCAAGACCACCATCACCGAGAGTGGGCGCACCCGCGGCACGACGATCGCCGAAGGCTCCGGCGGCCGTCGCGACGACCGCGGCGCGAAGCGCTATCTCGAAGTCCTCAACTTCGGCGCCATGCCGCTCGGCGTCACGCCCGGGCAGGCCGGCCACGCCATCGTCAAGGTCCTCGGTCCCGACATGTGGAGCGTGGTCGTGACGGATGGCACCGCCCTGTACGAGAGCTGCGACGCGGCGCGCGCTGCGCTCGCGTCTCACTCGATGGCGGAGTCCGGCTGACCTGGTTGCGCCGACCGCGGGCACGACGCGCGCAAGGGCCAGACACACGAACGCCCCGCAGGCGGGGCGTTCGTATCCATTACCCCCGGCTCATTCGAACCGGAACTTCGCCCCCACCGTGAAGTAGCGGCCGATGGCGCCGGCGAAATCCAGCGGGTTGTAGTTGATCGCGCCATAGGTCAGCGGATCGAGCGGGGCGACGCGGTCGGTGAGGTTGGCGACCGTGCCGAACACTTCCCAGCGGTCGGTGGCCTTCCAGCGCCCGGACAGGTCGATCGAGTAGAAGGAGGCCAGTTCGCAACCGCGCGGCGCATCGTCTCCGTTTGCGAAGCGGTTGGCGCACAGGGAATCGCCGGCCTCGGTGACGTTGCGCATGCTGTCGCGCCAGTTCACGACGGTGCTCACCGAGAACGCATCGCGCTCCCACGTCGCGCCGAAGTTGGCGCGGTTCTTCGGTGTGCCGATGCAATTGGTCACGTCGCAATTGCCGTGGGTACCGGCGAACTGGTAGACCGTGCCGTCCGGATCCTTGCGTTCGAAGGTGCTGATGTGGGTGAACTGCAGATCCAGCCGCAGGTTGCCCGCATCGCCCAGGTCCACGCTCTGCTCCATGTCCACGTCGAAACCCTCGACGGTGGTCGACGAGGCATTCTCGTAACCGACCAGCACCGCGAGGATCGTGCCGCTGTCGGGGGTACCCGGAATATCGTTGCTGCCGCGGATGACGTTGGCGCCACCGGCGGCGATCGCCGCGTCCGCGCTGCCGCCGAAGATCTCGTCATTACGACGGATGCGGAAGGCGTCCAATGCCAGCGATCCGCCGACCCACGGTGACAGCACAAAGCCGACCGTCGTGCTCTTGGATTTCTCCGGCTTCAGATCGGGATTCGGAGACGTGATCAGCGCGATCGGGCCGGCGTCGCAATCCTGCGGCTCGTTTCCGGGCGCGGCGCAGCGCACCGGGTCGACGGCCGTGCTGAAGGCGGCCAGGCCACCGGTGCCGGATTCGGCGGGGTTGGGTGCGCGGAAGCCTTCGGCGTAGGTGCCGCGCAGCGCCAGCCAGTCGATGGGGGACCACTTCACCCCGAACTTGGGCGTGGTCGAGGTTTCGCCGCCGTCGTACTTGTCCACGCGCAGAGCGCCGGTCAGCTCCAGGGTCTCGAGCACGGGTGCCTGCAGTTCGACGTAGGCGCTGGTGACCTTCTCGACGCCGCTGTAGCTGGAGTAACCCAGACCGATGATGTCGCCCTGATCGGTGAAAGTCTGCGGGGTGAGCGAGACCGACTGGCGCCGGTATTCGGCACCGAGCGCAAGTCCGAGCGCGCCGCCGCGCAGGTCCATCAACGGGCGCGTGGCCTTGGCGTCGATGACGTCGAGGCGGGTGCGCCCGGCGGCGCTGATCCGCGGCGAGATGAAGTCGTAGAGCGCCTGTGTATTGAGCCCGGCGTCCTCGCCGATGCGCCAGTAGCCGACCGGGCTGTCGGGGTCCTCGAGCGCGGTCCTGACCCGGCTGTAGCGCAGGAAGCCGGTGCGTTCGTTGGTCAGGTCGGTACCCGAGTGCAGATAGCCGGCGTCGTAGTCCCAGGCGCCGTAGGTGCCCTTGACGCCGAGCAGTGCGCGCACGAACCGGCTGTCGTTGTAGGTGACGCGCGGGCCGACGTCGAACGCGGTGTAACGCAGCCTGTTCGCGGTGCCCGGGAACGGGTTGTCGGGATGATCGGGGCCAAGCACGGTCGCGCCCGGGCCGGGATCGCTGGCGTTGACCGGCCCGCCGGGATAGCCCCACGCGCCGGAGACACCCGACGGGGTGTTCTGGAAGGTGGTCTTCTTCTGGGAGGCGCTGAGTTCCATGTAGATCTCGCCGTTGTCACCGAAGGCGAACGCGGCGCGCGAGAAGAAGTTCACGTATTTCTCTTCGGGCGAGAGATCTCGGAACCGCCCGACATCCCACAGGCAGCCGCCGGCCGGATCCTGCGGCGTCACATCGGACAGGCCGGCGCAGCCGGGCAGGGATTCGAACAGGCCAGTGGCCGGATTCTCGACCGCGCCAGTGGGCCCGCCACCCGCGGCCGTTCCGCCGCCGCTGATGCGGCCGGGCAGGTTGGTGCTGATGGGGTAGCCCCACGGCCGCGTATCGCCGGTACCGATCCAGTCGCGATCACGGCGGTCGCGTACGCGGATGCCATCGGTCTTCGCCGCTTCGATGCTGAAGAACGCGTTGTAGCCGTCATCGCCCAGGCTGCCGGTACCTGCGGTCAGCGACGCCTTGGGCTGATCGCCGCCGCCGTCCTCGGACCAGCCGTAGGAGACGGTGGCGGTCGCACCCTCGAAGTCGTTGCGCAGGATCACGTTGACCACGCCGGCAATGGCGTCGGAGCCGTAGATCGAGGAGGCGCCGTCCTTGAGGATCTCGATGCGTGCCACCGCGTCCAGGGGAATCGTGCTGAGGTCGGTGAAGACCTTCTGGCCATCATCGGCAAGACCGAACGGGGCCATGCGCCGGCCGTTGAGCAGGACCAGCGTGGAACCGGCGCCAAGCCCGCGCAGCGAGATAGCCGAGCCACCGCCGGCGAAGCCGTTGCCGAAACTCTTGGGGATGGAGCCGGCGCCATCCACCGACAGGCTCTGCAGGTATTCGCCAACCGTGGTCCTGCCCGTGCGGTCGATCTGCTCACGGCTGATGACCAGCACCGGCGACGCGGTCTCGGTATCGGTCCGCGGAATGTTGGAGCCGGTGACGGTGATGCGGTCCAGCGTGGTGGTATCGGACTGTTGCGCGGCGGCCTGCAGCGGCAGGACGGCAGCGACGGCACAGGCGATCGAGACAGCGAGCAGCCGGCGACGCGGCTGCGAAGGAAGGGCGAGCGGCATGGGGAAGACCTCGAACAAGTGGAAGAACTGTGTGTCGGATCCGCCAATCCATCTCGGACGGCCGGCGACGCCAGTAAAAATCCCGTTAACGTCGTGCTCGTGTGACGTGAAGCAATTCAGCTCCGGGCGCCCAAGGCGAATTCAACGAAAGTTCATCCCCGTGCCAATTCAGGTCCCGCGGGGCGAAACCCGGGCGGCGCGATCCCCACCGGCGGGCCGCGCGCGAGGTGCCTTGATTCGTGCAGGCGCGGACCAATATCCGCCGCCTATCGTCACCTGCCACACGGAACGTCCATGACCGCTACTGTCGAGACCCGCAAGTTCGAAGCCGAAGTCGCCCAGGTGCTGCACCTGGTGACGCACTCGCTGTACTCGCACAAGGAAATCTTCCTGCGCGAGCTGATCTCCAACGCCTCCGACGCCTGCGACAAGCTGCGCTTCGAGGCGATCGCCAACCCGGAGCTGCTGGTCGGCGCGGGCGAGCTGCACATCGATGTGAGCTGGGACAAGGCGGCGCGCACGGTGACGATCCATGACACCGGCATCGGCATGTCGCGCGAGGACGTGGTCGCCAACATCGGCACCATCGCCAGCTCCGGCACGCGCCGCTTCCTGGAGGCGATGAGTGGCGAGCAGAAAGCCGATGCGCGCCTGATCGGACAGTTCGGCGTCGGTTTCTATTCCGCCTTTGTGGTCGCCGACCGCGTGACCGTGCTCACCCGCCATGCCGGCGCCGCACCCGAGGCCGGCGTGAAGTGGGAAAGCGACGGCCGCGGCGAATATTCGCTGGAGGACGTGACCCTGCCCGAGCGTGGCACCACCGTCGTGCTGCACCTCAAGGCCGACGAGGACGAATTCCTCGATGGCTGGAAGCTGCGTTCGCTGGTGCGCAAGTACTCCGACCACGTCGCGTTCCCGATCCGCATGCCCAAGGACGCGGCCGTGCCCGCCGAGGACGGGGCTGAGGCCAAGACCGACGCTGCGCCTGAATGGGAGACCGTGAACGACGCCTCGGCGCTGTGGACCAAGTCGAAGTCGGACATCTCCGACGAGGACTACCAGAGCTTCTACAAGTCGCTTGGCCACGACTTCAACGACGCCCTGGCCTGGACCCACAACCGCGTCGAAGGCAGCCAGAGCTTCACCACATTGCTGTATCTGCCCTCGCAGCCGCCGTTCGACCTGATGATGGGCGGGCGCGACGAGCGCAAGGGCCTGAAGCTCTACATCAAGCGCGTCTTCATCATGGACGCCGCCGAAGAGCTGCTGCCGAACTACCTGCGTTTCGTGCGCGGCGTGGTGGACGCCGACGATCTGCCGCTCAACGTCAGCCGCGAGATCCTGCAGCACAACCGCCAGCTCGACCGCATCAAGGGCGCCTGCGTGAAGCGCGTGCTCGATCTGATCGAGAAGCTCGCGCGCGACGAGCCCGAGAAGTTCGCGACGTTCTACAAGGCCTTCGGCAACACGCTCAAGGAAGGCATCGTCGAAGACCCGAGCAACCGCGAGCGCATCGCCAAACTGCTGCGCTTCGCCTCCACCAAGGGCGATGGCGCCGCGCAGACCGTGTCGCTGGACGACTACGTCGGCCGCATGCCTGTCGGCCAGGATGCCATCTGGTACATCACCGCCGATGGCTACAAGGCCGCGGCCGGGAGTCCACAGCTCGAGGCCTTCCGCGCCAAGGACATCGAAGTGCTGCTGATGTTCGACCGCATCGACGAATGGATGCTCGGCAGCCTGCACGAGTACGCCGGCAAGTCGCTGAAGAACGTGGCCAAGGGTGAACTGCCGCTCGACGCGGCGGACAAAGCCAAGCAGGAAGAAGCGGCGACCGCCGCCGCGCCGCTGGTCGAACGCATCAAGCGGCTGCTTGGCGAGCGCGTCGGCGACGTGCGCGTTTCGGCGCGCCTGACCGATTCGCCCTCGTGCCTGGCGCTGGCCGACTACGAGATGGCCCCGCACCTGGCCCGCCTGCTGCGCGAGGCCGGCCAGGCCGTGCCCGAGAGCAAGCCGACGCTGGAGATCAATCCGCAGCACGCGTTGCTGGCACGGATCGAAAGCGAAGCCGATGACGCCAAAGCGGCGGACCTCGCGACCCTGCTGCTCGAACAGGCCGAGATCACCGCGGGCGCGCAGCTGCCGGACCCGGCCGCATTCGTGCAGCGCATGAACCGGGTGCTGCTGGGCGGGTGAACCGCCCGGGCTCGCGTCCAGCACGCGACCATGCGTCTCAAGCCCTCCCCCGCGTACGGGGGAGGGCTGGGTGGGGCAAAGCCCACGTTGGGGAAGGATGACCCGTGCGATCTGCTCGCACGCGATTGCACCGCCGGAGCTGCTTGGTGCCGAAAGAACGAGCGCTCGCGCCTTCCGACGAGCGCCGAACGCCAGAACTGCGGATGCCCGGCGCACCGCCCATCCCGTGCCCATTCCCACAGCGGCATCCGGCAACGCCCGATTCCCCGCGCCCCGCGGATGCGGCACCCTGTCGGCCTCCGTCCCGCGTCCGTCAGAACCTGCTGCCACCGGCGCAGGTGCCGGGACGCAGGGCGGAACCGTTCCAAGCAGGGACCACGACGATGGCCGATCGGACCGTACGTACAGGTCGACACTCCACGCGGCCACGCAGGCTCGCGGCCGCGCTCGTCGCCACCGCACTCACGACGACAGGATGCCAGGGCATGGCGATGACGCACGAGACGACGCAACCTCCGAGTGGCGCTTCGCAGCCGGGGCCGCTGACCGAGTGGCCGTTGCGGTTCCTCCGCCACAACTTCGGCATCGCGACGTATGCGGTGCAGGAATACACGGTCATATATGCCAACCGTCCGTACTCGGGCGGGCCGCGACCAGCACGCGAGGAGGTGCATCCGAATGCGTTCCACGGTACAAGCGCGGGCCACATCTCGATCCGGAACTTCCCGCCCCCCGCCGTTGTGAGATGGACATCCAAGGACGGGACACCGCTGGAGGCGCAGGTCGACATCGGCGAGATTTTCAAGGATGAGTTGGTGCTCTACGAGGCGCCGCGGGAAGAGATCTCGGACCGTACACCGTCGATCAATCCAGACATCGTGATGGAGATCAACGACCGAACGATCAACGTCTACATGCGCGCGTTTCTTTCGTTGAAGGCGCCGAGGTTTCCGGAGCGACCGCATAGCGACTTTCGGGACGACCTGGTACTGGCTTGGAGCCAGACTTACTGACCTGTATCCACATGGAGGTGGAGCGTGGGCGGACATCGTCAGCCGGACGGCGTGCGCGCCGATGCCGCGACGGCAGAGCATCTGGCGAGCTTTGACGCCGCAAAGCAATCGCTCGAGAACTTCACTGCGCCGGTGCTGCTTGACGAGCGCAGGACTGATCAACGTCTCTTCGTCGCGTCCTTCGATGGCACCGGGAACAGCAAGAACGATCCAGGCACGCTGACCAACATAGCCCTGATTGACGAGCAGATCAGACGTCATGCGGAGCACGCAGAGCAAATGCTTGGTTACACGCGACTTGGAAGGGGATATGTCGAGGGGCCCGGCACCCAAGGCAGCATCAGCGGAATGATCGATGCGATTGACGGCGGGAGTTACGGCGCGCGCTTGGAGGATATGTACCTGCAGTTCGTCAAGCAGGCGAAAAAGTGGGTAGACGGGGACCCAAACGCCGACATTCGAATCCTCTCAACTGGTTTCAGTCGGGGTGCAGAGCAGGCGGCCGGCTTCACCAGACTCATCGAAGAGCGAGGCATACAGGACCCAACGAATGCGATGTTCAAGCGCAACGCCGACGGCCTGATCATCGGTGAAGTAACCTATCCCAATCTGCCGCTCCGCGAGCCTGGTCATGTCATCCAGGCCGCAGTTCTATTCGACCCGGTCGGCACCGGCGCGCCGCGTCAGAACGACCGACGTCTCGCGGAGTCCGTCGTGTCGGGCTTCCAGATCACTGCGCTGACCGAACGTCGCAACCTGTTCCAGGGCACGTGGATCACCGACTTCGGGATCACGCCAGATGGCCGTTTCCTCAATGTGGGCGTTGCTGGCGCCCACAGCGATATCGGCGGCGGCTATCGGCGGGACGGGCTGGCGGTTCTATCAGGCAATCTGGCGATCGACTACATCAACGGAATGATTCGTCCGCCGCCACTCGGGAAGCGCGCCTTGCCGGACGATCCGGATCGCTACGTAGTCCATCGCTCGAATGAGCATTCCCGCCTCTACTTCACGTCGGTGTTCGACCGACGCGGTGAACGCGGCATGCATGACCTGCTCGCACCGCCCACGCTCTGCCAGATCGACTGCCGAGACGCGATGCCGCGCAACGAGGCGATGGCGGCGCGTCTCGAGTGGCGGAACGTGACGATCGGGGCCGTGCAAGGCAGCGTTCCGGTTCGCAGCGAAGGCATGGACATGCCGACGTTCGCCAATGGCCTGCTGTCGGCCGCGGCGCGCGATGACGGCATCAGGATTTCGGGTCTCACGCGCGAGCAGATCGTCAGCGATGCCGGACAGACCTGGTTGCAGAGCGGCTTCGATGCGCTGGAGCGGCAGTCGCGCGAGTTCACCGAGCGAGCGGCCGCGCACGCCGCGCCGTCCCATGTGATGGCAGCACCCGAGCTCTAGCCGCTGTGCGGTGTGGCAATGCCGATCCGCTGTCAGCGCGAAACGGCCGTTCGCCCACCGGCCCTCCCCTCGGAGCAGGGAGGCGGGAGGAGGGGACATGCTGCTATCGGACGCCCGCCGTTTCACGCGGCGGCAAAGTCTGCGGCCAGCCTCCGGCCAGGGCGCGGTACAGCGCCACCGCATCGGTCGCGGTACGGGTGCGTCCCGCGGCGAAAGCATCCTCGGCCTGCAGCTGGCTGCGCTCGGCGTCGAGCACGTCCAGCAGTCCGGTCGCGCCCGCATCGAAACGCATGCGCGCCAGTTGCGCGGCATGCGCGCTGTCGCGCGCCGCGCGTTCCAGTTCGACATCCGCGTCATGGGCGCGGTTGAAGCGCACCAGCGCGTTGCCGGTGTCCTCGAGCGCGCGCAGCACGGTCTGCTGGTAACGCGCGAGTTCCATCTCGGCGTCGGCGTCGGCTGCGGCGATGCGGGCGCGCACGCGGCCGATGTCGAGGAACGACCAGTCGATGCCCAGCGCGACCAGTCGCGTCTCGCTATCGCGCCCGAACAGGGCGTCGATGTCGCCGGCCTGACTGCCGATCAGGCCGCCGAGGGTCAGCCGCGGGAACAGGTCGGCGGTGGCGACGCCCACGCGCGCCGTGGCCGAATGCAGACGATGCTCGGCCGCGGCCACGTCGGGGCGCACGCGCAGTAAATCGGCCGGCGTACCGGGATCGATCGACCGCGGCACGGCCGGAAGCGCGCGCGGGGCGGTCAGCTGCGCGCGCAACGTTTCGGGTGTACGTCCGGTCAGCACGGCGATGCGATGAGTGGCGACGGCAATCTCCGCTTCCAGCACCGGGATGCGGGCCGACGTCGACGCCGCCTGCGCCGAGGCGCGCGCACTGTCGAAGCCGCTGTCCTGTCCGGCTTCACGCCGCGCCTGCACCAGCGCCAACGTCTGCTGCTGGTTGCCGGCATTCTCGGTCGCCACGCGCAGCCGTTCCTGCAGGCCGCGCAGATCGAGGTAGGCGGTCGCGACTTCGCCGACGATCGCGACCTGCAGCGCGCGCAGGTCCTCCGCGCTCGCGGCGACATCGGCGCGACCGGCCTCGACGCTGCGACGCACGCGGCCGAACAGATCGAGTTCCCAGCTCGCGCCGATGCCGATGTCGAAGCTGTCGGTGTCGCGTGCATCGCGCGGCACGCCGGGCACCTGGTCGGCGCTCGCGCGATTGCTGGCGGCGGTCCCGCTGGCATCGATCGTCGGCAACCGGTCGAAGCGTGTACCGCGCAGCAAGGCGTTCGCGCGGCCGAAGCGTGCCAGTGCGATGCGCAGGTCGTGGTTCGCCACCAGCGTGTCCTCGACCAGCGCGTTCAATTGCGGATCGCCGAAGGCTCGCCAGAACGCGGTGTCGGCCACGGCCGTTGCGGCGGTGCCAACCGCGGCGTTCGCGGTCGCCGCGGTCGCATCCGGCACGTCACTGCCTTCGAAGGTCTCCGGCACCGCCATCGACGGCCGCACATGCTCGGGCCCGACGGCGCAGGCGGCGAGCAACGCCGCCGCCAGCGCCGTGATCAGCGGGCGCATCACCACGGCAGCACCTCGTCGAGATAGAAGTAGCCGCCGGTCGGGCCGGCCTCGTCGATCAGCGCGAGGCGCACGCTGGTACGTGCGCCATCTGCGACTTCGAGTTCGCCGTTCTGTTCGTCGCCGGCTTTGTTCATGTCGGTACGCACGTAGCCCGGATGGATCGTGTTGACCTTGATACCGGCATCCTTGAGCACGTGCGCCAGATGCACCGTCCAGGCGTTCACCGCGCTCTTGGACACGTTGTAGGCCGGGGTGCCCTTGAAGTCGTAGATGAAGGACGCCGGGTCCTGATGCTGGCTGATCGACCCGAGCAGGCTGGACACGTTGACGATGCGGCCGGCCGCGGACTTGCGCAGCAACGGCAGCATCGCCTGGGTGGTGGCGACCAGGCCGAACACGTTGGTGTCGAATGTCGTGCGCCAGGTGTCGATCGACTGGCCCGCGGCTCCGAGCTGCGGATTGTCGGCAAGGATCCCGGCGTTGTTGACCAGGATGTCCACGCGGCCGTGGCGCGCCTCGATCGTGCGCGCAGCCTCGGCGATGCTTGCCGCGTCGGTGACGTCGAGTTCGATGGCCTCGACCGGCAAACCTGTGGCCTGCAGCTCGAGCGCCGCCGCGACGGCACGGCCACGGTCGCGGCCGGCGAGCAGCGTGTGCACGCCGGCTTCGGCCAGCTGACGCACGGTTTCCAGGCCGATGCCACGGGTGGCGCCGGTGACGAGGGCGATGCGGGGAGAAGTGCTCATGAGAATGACCTCAGCAATTGGATAAAGGGAAAAGCGGCGTGGCGTGCGGCGGAACATGTCGCGCGGCACGGAGTGGGGTGCGCCCGGCGCGGCATGACGCGCTGCTTCCGGACCTCGCAGCCGGCGTCATGCGTGCAGCCCGGTGCCCGGCGCGGCGTGCGACGGCGCGACCGGCCTGTGCGACACCACCGGTGCGTTCGCGAGCTTGCGCAGCGCGACGTAGAACACCGGGGTGAGGAACAGGCCGAAGACGGTCACGCCCAACATGCCGGCGAACACGGTGACGCCGGTGATCGAGCGCACCTCCGCGCCCGCGCCACTCGAGAGCACCAGCGGGACGGTGCCGGCGATGAAGGCGACCGAGGTCATGACGATCGGGCGCAGACGCAGGCGGCTGGCTTCCAGCGCGGCCTCGACGATGCCCTTGCCCTGCATCTCCAGCTCACGGGCGAATTCGACGATCAGGATCGCGTTCTTGCAGGCCAGGCCCATCAGTACCACCAGCCCCACCTGCACGAAGACGTTGTTGTCGCCGCCGGCCAGCCACACGCCGAACAGCGCGGATAGCAGCGTCATCGGCACGATCAGGATCACCGCCAGCGGCAGCGACCAGCTCTCATAGAGCGCGGCCAGCACCAGGAACGCCAGCAGCACCGCGAGCGGGAACACCACCAGTGCCGCGCCGCCCTGCGTGTTCTGCTGGTAGCTCAGGTCGCTCCAGCCGATGCCCATGCCGGCCGGCAGCACCTGGCCCGCGAGTTCGGTGACCTTGGCCATGGCTTCGCCGGACGAGAGCACGCGCGGGTCGGCATCGCCAAGCAGGTCGGCCGCGGGATAGCCGTTGAAGCGGATCACCGGATCCGGCCCATAGGTCTGGCGGACATCGACCATCGAGCCCACCGGCACCATCTCGCCCGCTGAATTGCGCGTGCGCAGGTTGGCGATGTCGGTCACCTCGTCGCGGAACTGGCCGTCGGCCTGGGCGATGACCTGCCAGGTGCGGCCGAACATGTTGAAGTCGTTGACGTAGGCCGAACCCAGATACGTCTGCAGGGTGTCGAACAGTTCCGTCAGCGGCACGCCCTGCGCCTTGGCCTTGGCCCGGTTTACGTCGGCATCGAGCTGCGGCACGTTGGCCTGGTAGCTGCTGATCGGATAGCCCAGGCCCGGCGTTTGCGCCGCCGCACCCTGGAAGGCCTGCACCGCGGCCTGCAGCTCGCCGTAACCCAGGCGTGTGCGGTCCTCGACGAACAACGACCAGCCCGACCCGTTGCCGAGACCCTGGATCGGGGGCGGCATGAAGGCGAAGGTGAAGCCTTCCTGGATCGTGGAGAACTTCTGGTTGAGCTCGGCGGTGATCTCCTCGGCGCTGCGCGAACGTGCGTCGAAGGCATCGAGCGTGAAGAAGATCACGCCGTTGTTGGGCGTATTGGTGAACTGCAGCGGGTTGAGACCCGGGAACGCGATCTCGCTGGCGACGCCGTCCACTTCATCGGCGAGCGCGGCCATCTTCTTCAGCACCGCGTCGGTGCGTTCGATCGAGGCGCCCTCGGGCATCTTCACGCCAGCGATCACGTACAGCTTGTCCTGCACCGGGATGAAGCCGGCCGGCACCACCTTGAACATCAAGCCCGCGCCCACCAGCAGCGCCGCATACACCAGGAACACCGCGCCGCGACGACCAAGCGCGCGCGACACCGCGCCCTCGTAGCGCTCCGAACTGCGGTTGAAGAACCGGTTGAACGGGCGGAACAACCAGCCGAAGACACGGTCGATCAGTCGCGTGGCGCGATCCTTCGGCGCGTCGTGCGCGCGCAGCAGCTTCGCGGCCAGTGCCGGCGACAGGGTCAGCGAATTGATCGCCGAAATCACCGTCGAGATTGCGATGGTCACCGCGAACTGCTTGTAGAACTGGCCGGTCACGCCGGTCAGGAACGCCATCGGCACGAACACCGCGCACAGCACCAGGGCAATCGCGATGATCGGCCCGGATACCTCCTTCATCGCCAGATGCGCGGCCTCCAGTGGCGACGCGCCGAGTTCGATGTGCCGCTCGACGTTCTCGACCACGACGATCGCATCGTCGACCACGATGCCGATCGCCAGCACCAGCCCGAACAGGGTCAGCGTGTTGATCGAGTAACCGAGCAGGTACAGCACCGCGAACGTGCCGACGATCGACACCGGCACGGCGAGCAGTGGAATGATCGATGCGCGCCATGTCTGCAGGAACAGGATCACCACCAGCACGACCAGCAACGTCGCCTCGATCAGCGTCACCACGACCGACTTGATCGAATCACGCACGAAGATCGTGGTGTCGTAGATCGACTGGATCTCGACTCCCGGGGGAAGCTGCGGACGCAACTCGTCCATCTTCGCGACCACGCCGTCGCGGATCTCGAGCGCATTCGCACCCGGCGCCTGGAAGATGCCGATCGCCGCCGCGTTCTTGCCATTGAGGCGCGCGCGCAGCGTGTAGTCGCCAGCGGCGAGCTCGATGCGTGCGACATCGGCCAGGCGCACCAGCTCGCCGTCGCTGCCGGCCTTGAGCACGATGTCGCCGAACTCCTCGACGCTTTCCAGGCGTCCCTTGGCATTGATCGGCAACAGGAAATCGCTGCCGTTTGCCATGGGCTCGGCGCCCAGCTGGCCGGCGGAGACCTGCACGTTCTGCTCGCGCACGGCGCGCACCACGTCGCTCGCGGTCATGCCGCGCGCGGCGATCCTGTCGGGATCGAGCCATAGCCGCATCGCGTAGTCGCCGCCGCCGAAGAGCTGGGCATCGCCGACGCCGGCGATCTTGGCCAGTTCGTCCTTGACGTGCAGGCGCATGTAGTTGCGCAGGTACAGCGAGTCGTAGCGGCCGTCTTCCGAGGTCAGGTGCACCACCATCAGGAACACCGGCGACTGCTTCTGCGTGGTCACGCCCTGTCGTCGTACGTCCTCGGGCAGTCGCGCCTGCGCCTGGGCAACGCGGTTCTGCACGCGCACCGCGGCCTCGTCGGCATCGGTGCCGGGACGGAAGGTCACGGTGAGTTGAAGCACGCCGTCGGAGCCGGCGACGGACTTGATGTACATCATGTCCTCGACGCCGTTGATGGCCTCCTCGAGCGGCGTCGCCACGGTTTCGGCGATCACCTTGGGATTGGCGCCGGGATACACGGTACGCACGACCACCGATGGCGGCACCACCTCGGGGTATTCGCCGATCGGCAGCAGCGGAATGGCGATCAGGCCGCCGGCAAAGATCAGGATCGACAGCACCGCGGCGAAGATCGGCCGGTCGATGAAGAAGCGGGAGAAGTCCACGGGGAATCCTTGTGGGCGGCGCGGTGGCCGCTTGGCGAAAAATCGAAACAGCGAGCCCTGCTCCCTCGGGGAGAAGGGTGGCCCGGAGGGCCGGATGAGGGGAGCGCTACCGGTGCGACCGGCAGCCCTCACCCCAAACCCCACCCCGGCCTTCGGGCGTAGCCCTCAGGCGCGCAGCGGCGCATGAGCCAGTGGCTCGAAAACGCGCCGCTTCGCCCCAGTGGGAGAGGGGCTCAGAACAAAAGCCTCAGCGCTTCGCGACTGCCTCGATCGGCTGGCCGCCGCGCATGGCGACCGCCTGCGGGGCGACCGGCATGCCCGGCATGAAGACCTTCTGCACGCCGTTGACGATCACCCGGTCGCCGGTGGCCAGGCCCGACTCGACCACGCGCAGTCCCTCGACCATGCGTCCCGGCACGATGTCGCGTCGCTGCGCGGTGTTGTCCTCGCCGACGACGTAGACGTACTTGCGGTCCTGGTCGGTGATCACCGCCTTGTCGTCGATCAGGATCGCCGGTCGCGCGGATGCGCCTTCCAGCTGTACGCGGGCGAACAGGCCGGGGGTGAAGCGGCGGTCCGGGTTCGGCAATACGGCGCGGGCACGCACCGTGCCGGTGGCGGGATTGATCTGGTTGTCGAGGAAGTCGACGGTGCCGGCGTGGGGGTGGCCGGCCTCGTCCGCCAGACCCACGCGCACGGCGTTGTCGGCATTGCGGCGTTCGCCGGCGCGCGACATCGCCTGGTGGCGCAGAAACGTGCGCTCGTCGGTCTCGAAATACACGTGCACCGGATCCTGCGAGACCACGGTGGTCAGCAGTGACGCGTCCGCCTGCGCGAGGTTGCCGGTGGTCAGCATCGCGCGACCCGCGCGTCCGGCCACCGGCGCGCGGACCTGCGTGAATGCCAGATCCAGCCGCGCCGTTTCGACCATCGCCTGCGCCGCGCGCACCGCAGCCTCCGCTTCCGCGAGACCGGCGCTGCGCGCTTCGAAATCGTCGCGCGAGATCGCGCTTGCCTCGATCAGCGACTGGGCGCGGGTGTGCCGCGTCTTCGCCAGCTGTGCCTCGGCGCGGGCACGTGCGAGCTCGGCTTCCGCGCGCTGCAACGCCGCCCGGTAGGGCCGCGGGTCGATGACGAACAGCAGGTCGCCCTTCGCCACCTCGTCGCCTTCGGCGTAGGCGACACGCTCCACATAGCCGCTGACGCGCGGCCGCAGCTCGACGCTTTCGACCGCGGCGATGCGTCCGGTGGCCTCGTTCCAGTCCTGCACCTGTTCCGACAGCACCGCGGCGACACCGACGTCGGGCGGAGCCGGCGCGGTCTGGTCCTGGGCACGGGTGTCGCAGCCGGCAACGGCGAAGGCGACGGCGGCGGCGAGACCTGTCGCGGCGAGCGCGCGCCAGACGCGCCGGCGCGGGCGGGAATGCAGCATGTGGGGGCGGATCATGAGCGTGATTCCTGGGCAGAGACGGAGGTGGCCAGGCGATGCAGCAGCGCGCTGGCGTCTTCCTGGTGTCGGGGGATGGGCGCGCACGGGCCGACGTCGAGGTCGTCCGACAGACCGGGGGGCGCACGGCAGCGCCGAGCGGGAAGCGCACCAGTGCGATGTCGGCATTCGCAGCGCCATCGACCAGACGCAGGGCGTGGTCGGCGATCGCCTCGACGTCCGGCCACTGCGCACGCGCATGGGCGGCGTTGGCGTCGCAGCGCATCGGCGAATCGACCGCGAGCATCTGCACGCGCACCGGCAGGGTGCGGGCTTCCTCGTGCAATACCCGCGCGAGCATCCGCAGCGCCGATGCACCGATCGAGTGGTGGCCGTAGCCGGACCATGGATGGTCCGCGCCCGGTCCGCCGACCAGCACGTATCCGGCGCGTGGCCGCGTCGCAAGCAGCGGCAGCAGATGACGCGCGATCGCCAGATGTGGCAGCAGGTCCTCGTCGAGGCGGCGACGCAGGAAATCCGCGGGTGCATCGAGCACGCGCTGGCTGCCGGCGGCGCCGCGGATCGCCGCGATGACCGCGCCCGGTTCCGGCCCGGGCAGGGTACGGAGGCGTGCCGCCAGATCGGCCGCGGCGGCGTCGCTGCGGATGTCTGCGTACAGCGTCGTCAGCGTGGCGCCGTGCCTGGCCCGCAGTCGGTCGAGCGCTTCGGCGTCGTTGGCCACCGCGATCGTGCGGCGTCCGGCGGCCGTGGCCTGCTCCACCACGCGCATTCCGACCGTCCCGGTGGCGCCGACCACCACCAGCGGCGCTGGAATTGTCCCGATCATGGGATTTTGTCTCCCGAAAAGCACTCCTCGACGGGGGCTGTGACCATCCGGCGGGAGGCCGTGCCCGGCAGCCAGGACCACAACCATCCCCACCCGGCACGCCCCGACTGGAGCCGCCTGGGCACAGTGATGCGCGCACTAGACGATTGATTCGGCGGGATTTCCATGCGCTGAGCACGCCGATGCGACGCCGCCATCGCGGAGCGTTGGCGTGGGGGTCCGGCGTGGCGGAAAGCGGTCATCGGCGGCGTCCGTTGGAAGGTGCCGCAGATCATCCGCCCGGAAACGGGACTTGATTAGTCCCTATTCGAGGGAATAATTATCCCCCTCGCGGTCCAATCCCCCTGTTCGCGCCACGGCACTGCCAAGGAGTTCCACATGGCCCACGATCTCAACGAGACCCTGATCTTCGTCAAGGTGGTCGAGCAGGGCAGCTTCATCGCCGCCGCGAACGCGCTCGGCCTGCCCAAGACCACGGTCAGTCGCAAGGTGCAGGAGCTCGAACAGCGGCTCGGCGCACGCCTGCTCAACCGCACCACGCGCCGGCTGGGCCTGACAGAGGCCGGCAGCGTCTATCACGAGCACTGCCAGCGGATCGCGCGCGGCCTGGAAGATGCGGAAAGCGCGGTGGCGCAGTTGCAGTCGGGGCCGCGCGGCTGGCTGCGTTTCACCGTGCCCTACTCGATCGGCATCACCTGGATCGCGCCGCTGCTCGGCGACTTCCAGTCGCAGTACCCCGAGATCCAGCTCGACATGCACATGGGCAACGAGAAGCTCGACCTGATCGCAGGCGAAGCCGATCTGGCCCTGCGCATCGGCACGCTGCCCGATTCCAACCTCGTCGCGCGCAAACTCGGCAGCCTGCGTACCCAGGTCTTCGCCAGTCAGGCCTACATCGAACGGCATGGCGAACCACTGCACCCCGACGACCTGCAGCACCACCGCACGCTGGTGATGCGCAAGAGCCACAACGCCAACAACCGCTTCGTGTGGTCACTGACCGACGGCCACGCGCTGCGCGAGTTTCCGGTCAATCCGCAGCTCGTCGCCAACGATCCCGCCGCGCTCAACTGGGCGCTGATCAAGGGCGAGGGCCTGATGCTGACCGGCGACGTGATGGCCAAGGCCTTCGTCGAAGCCGGCATGGCGCAACGCGTGCTGGCCGGCTGGACGGGCCCGGAAGTCGATATCAATGCGGTGTTCCCGGGTGGCCGGCTGGTGTCCCCCAAGGTGCGTGCGTTCGTCGATTTCCTGATCGACCGCCTCAATTTCGACGCTGGGCACATGCAGACGCTGTGCCAGGTGCAGCAGCAGGCAATGGAAGCGAAATACACGGGCAAGGCGGTGCTGGCGCAGCTGGAGAAAGCGACGCGGCAGGCAGTCGAAGCGGTTGAAGAGGCCGACGCCGCGGATATCGAGGCGGACGAAGCAGAAGAGGTCGTGCTCGCGGGACGTTGACGCCATCGACCGCCCGGCGCGGGCGATGCGCGCGCCGGGCGCTGCTTTTGCCGGTCTCTTTCGCTTGCTGGGCGGACTCCGATCCGGGACCAGACCGATCGAAGGGCGTCGCCGCGCGTCGTCCTTCGGGCCTGCGTACATGCGCGCCGCATCGAGGAATCGAAGGGGGCGCAGCGCGAGACTGCTGCGGCAAACAGACGAGCGCCGCCGGGCGCGAAGCTAGCTGTCGAGCTTGACCAGCAGCTTGCCGAAGTTGCGCCCCTCGAGCATGCCGATGAACGCCTCCGGCGCCCGCTCCAGACCCACCACCACGTCCTCGCGGTAGCGGATGCGGCCATCGCGCAGCCACCGGCCCATCTCGCGCACGAATTCCGGGTAGAGCGCGATGAAGTCGTGCTGGATGAAGCCGCGCACGGTGAGGTGGCGGCTGAGGATCATCGCCATCAGCTGCGGCAGGCGATCCGGGCCCGGCGCGGGAGCGGTGGCGTTGTAGTGGGCGACGAGGCCGCAGACCGGAATACGCGCGAAATCATTGAGCAGCGGCATCACCGCATCGAAGACCTTGCCGCCGACGTTCTCGAAGTACACGTCGATGCCGTCCGGGCATGCCGCGGCCAGCTGCTCGGCAAAATCCTCGGCGCGGTGGTCGAGTGCGACATCGAAACCGAGCTCGTCGCGAAGATGCGCGACCTTCTCCGCGCCACCGGCGATGCCGACCACGCGCGCGCCTTTCAGCTTCGCGATCTGGCCGACGGTCGCCCCCACCGGGCCGCTTGCGGCGGCGACGACCAGGGTTTCGCCGTGCTGCGGCCTGCCGATCTCGTGCAGGCCGACATAGGCGGTGAACCCGGGCATGCCGTGCACGCCGAGCGCAGTCTGGACCGGCAGCCCGGCCGGATCGAGCTTGCGGCGCAGGGTTTCGCCATCCACCACCGCGTAGGTCTGCCAGCCCGCATGGGCCAGCACCAGGTCGCCGGGCGACCACGCCGGATGCAGCGACTCCACCACCTCCGACACCGTGCCGCCGTCCATGGTCTCGCCGATCTCGAGTGGCGCGACGTACGAGCGTCCGGCGTTCATTCGGCCGCGCATGTAGGGGTCGAGCGAGAGCCAGCGATTGCGCAGCAGCACCTGCCCGGTGCGCGGCGTGGGCATGGGCGTGTGCTCGAGGCGGAAGTCGCTGGCGACCGGCGCGCCCTTGGGTCGCGCGGCCAGCACGATGCGGGTGTTCTGTTCGGTGGTCATGCGCGACTCCGCTCGACGGGGCTGGCCAGCATGGCGCAATCGGGCCGAGGCCGGCGTGACCTCAGCCGCCGGCGCTGGCGTTGTCGAGGCAGGCGATGTCGGCCTTCGACAGCAGCAGCGTGCGCGAGGCCGCGAGCTCACGCAGCTGGGCGACGCTGGTCGCGCTGACGATCGGTGCGGTCACGCCGGGGCGGGCGATCAGCCAGGCCAATGCGACCTGCGCGACGGTACACGCCTGGCGACAGGCGACGTCGTCGAGCGCGGCGAGGATGCGCTTGCCGCGCGGGTTGAGGTAGCGCGCGACCACCTGCGCACCGCGCGCGCTGCTCTTGGCGGCATCGGCGCGGGTGCGGTACTTGCCGCTGAGGAAGCCACTGGCCAGCGCGTAGTAGGGGATCACACCGATGCCGCGCGCACGTACCAGCGGTTCGAGCGCGGCCTCGTAGCCGGCGCGATCGACCAGGTTGTACTCGGGCTGCAGCGTCTCGTAACGCGGCAGGCCATGGCGCTCGGCGATGTCGAGCGCTTCGGCCAGGCGTGCGGCGCTGTAGTTCGAGGCCCCGATCGCGCGCACCTTGCCCTGCTCGATCAACCGCGAGAACGCGCCCAGGGTGTCTTCGAGCGGCACCGTGGCGTCATCCTCATGGGCCTGGTACAGGTCGATGACATCGGTACCCAGGCGCCGCAGCGAATCCTCGCAGGCGGCTTGGATGTTGGCCGGTGCCAGGCCCTTGCGTTGCGGCCACTTGCCCACCTTGGTCGCGATGACCACGCGGTTGCGTTTGCCGCTGGCCTGCAGCCAGCGTCCGATCAGCGTCTCCGACTCGCCCCCGGCGTTGCCGTCCACCCATGCCGAATAGGCATCGGCCGTGTCGATCAGATTGAGGCCGAGCGCGACGCACTCATCCAGCAGGGCGTGGGTTGTGGCTGCATCGGCGCTCCAGCCGAAGACATTGCCGCCGAACGCCAGCGGCGAGACCTTCAGGCCCGATCGACCGAGTTCACGCTCCGCCATTGCGATTTCCAGGGTGTGGTGGAGGTGCCAGCATAGGCAGTCGCGGGACGCGCTCGTACCAGCGCGCATGCAAATCAGCGTTCCGGTGCCCGGCCGTCGACACTGGTGCCGGAGATCCGTCCGGCCTGTGGCACCCTTGCGCCACATCCGCGTCCGGAGTTCCGCCCATGCAACGCAGCTTGTCGTTCTGTGCCCTCGCCCTGCTCGTGCTCGCCGGCTGTGCCAGCGGGCCGACCACGCCCGCCGACTCGGCCGGCGATCTCGACGCCAACAACGTCGCCCGCCTCGACGCGGCGCTCGCCGGCGAATGGCGCAGCGCCGACAACCGCGCGCGCGACCAGTTCCGCCATCCACGCGAGACGCTCACGTTCTTCGGCGTGCGTCCGGAGCACACCGTCATCGAGATCACGCCCGGCAGCGGCGCCTGGTACACCGAGATCCTCGCCCCCTACCTGCGCGGAAACGGACGCTACATCGCCGCACTGGTCGATCCGGCCGCCGTTGCCGAAGGCCGCGGGCGCGACTACCAGAAGGCGCAGCACGATGGCCTGCAGGCGCGCTTCGATGCCGCGCCCGCGCAGTTCGAGGGCGCGCGCACCGTGCTTTACGACCCCACGGCGCCGCGCCTGGGCCCGCCCGGCTCGGCCGATGTCGTGCTGACCTTCCGCAACGTGCACAACTGGCGCAGCGCCGGCCAGGCCGAGGCGATGTTCAAGAGCTTCCACGAAGTGCTGCGTCCGGGCGGCGTGCTCGGCGTCGTCGAACACCGGGCGCGCGGCGAGGTGCCGGAGGGCGACCGTAGCGGCTATGTCGCCCAGTCCCAGGTCATCGCGCTGGCCCAGGCGGCCGGCTTCCGTGTCGACGGCAGCAGCGAGATCAACGCGAATCCGAAGGACACGCGCGACCATCCCAATGGCGTGTGGATGCTGCCGCCGACCAATCGCCACGATGCCGCCGATGCGGCGAAATACATCGCGATCGGCGAAAGCGACCGCATGACCCTGCGTTTCGTGAAGCCCTGATACGCGCGGGTGGCCGGTCGCCGGCCACCTCCGCAATTCCGCTCCGCCTGCCTCCCGCGCCCGCCGCTCCCATGCTCGTCGCCTTCAACAAGCCCTACGGCGTGCTCTGCCAGTTCACCGACCGCAGCTCGCCGCCGCGGCCAACCTTGGCCGGCTACGGGCTGCCGGCGGATGTCTATGCCGCAGGTCGCCTCGACCACGACAGCGAAGGTCTGCTGCTGCTGACCGACGACGGCCCGCTTGCGCACCGGATCACCGATCCGCGCCACAAGCTGGCCAAGACCTACCGCGTGCAGGTGGAAGGTGCGCCCACGCCGGACCAGCTGCAGGCGCTGCGCGATGGCGTCGTGCTGAACGACGGTCCGACCCGCCCGGCGCGCGTGGCGCTGCTTGAGCACGCGCCGAGCCTGTGGCCGCGCGACCCCCCGGTGCGTTACCGCAAGACCGTCCCCGACGCGTGGCTGGAGCTGACGATCCACGAGGGTCGCAATCGCCAGGTCCGCCGCATGACCGCAGCCGTGGGCCTGCCGACGCTGCGGCTGGTGCGTGTGGCGATCGGCGACTGGTCGCTGGGCGATCTGGCGCCAGGCCAGTGGAGGATCGCCGGCGCGGCGACTGTCTGAGTCGGCGCTGCGGGCCGTTCAGGTCGGCGCTGACCGCTGTGGCGGCGCACGGGTTTCTGTTACCGTGCGGGGCGGCCAGCGCGCGCCTGTTGCGCAGTCCCTGTGCCTCATCCGGAACCTATGCCGAATTCTGCAAACGCCAGTGGTCGCATTCTTGTCGTCGATGATCAGCCTGCGAACCTGCGCGTTGTCAGTTCGCTGCTGAGCCGTCACGGCTACGAGGTGCAGACCGCCCCTGACGGGGCCGACGCGCTGGCGATGCTGCAGGAGCGCCAACCCGACCTGCTGCTGCTCGACATGTTGATGCCGAACATGGACGGCTTCGCGCTGCTGGCCGAGATCAAGCAGAACCCGGACCTGCTGCGCCTGCCGGTCGTGTTCCTGACCGTGGCCCAGGACCGCGAGCTGCTGCTGCGCGCCTTCGATGCGGGCGCGGTCGACTATGTCACCAAGCCGTTCATGCCCGAGGAACTGCTGGCGCGCGTCAATGCGCACGTCGGCCTCAAGCAGACCCGCGACCGCCTCGAGCGCATCGCGCGCGAGCGCCAGGAGCTGGTGAACCTGGTCGCGCACGACCTGAAGAATCCGCTGTCGAGCATCTGGTTCGCCAGCGACATGCTGATCAAGAACGAGACCAAGCCCGAGCGCATTCCGCGCTATCACAAGATGATCCACGAGAGCGCCGAAGACGCGCTCGGTTACATCCGCCGCTATCTCGAGACCCAGGACACTTCGCGCAAGATCGCCGCCGCCCGCCAGGCCACCAAACTGCGCGATGTGCTGGACTGGATCCTCGCCCGCTATGCCCTGCAGTTCGAGGACCGGGGCGTGACCCTGCACGCGCGGGCGCCGGATGCGTCACCGATGGTCGCCGTCGACGGCCTGGTCCTGCGCCAGGTGGCGGAGAACCTGATCAGCAACGCGATCAAGTACGCGCCCGACAGCGACGTCGACATCTCCCTGCGCGGCGGCGGCGTCGGTTTCTGGCAGTTGCTGGTCGAGGACCGGGGGCCGGGCATCGCGCGTGACCAGCAGCACGCGCTGTTCCGTCCGTTCCAGCGACTGGCCTACACGGACAAGGACGATGGCCGCTCCAGCGGCCTGGGCCTGTCCCTGGCCAAGCAGATCATCGTCGATCTGGGCGGCCAGCTCTGGTACGAAGACCGTGATGGCGGCGGTGCGCGTTTCGTCATCGAACTGCCGGAAGTCTCCCCGGAGCTGGCGGTCGCAGAGGTCCCATCGGCCGATTGAACCGGCCGCGTGGCAAAAAAAACGCGGGCCGAGGCCCGCGTCGGTTAGTCCGCGCCCGGCCGCATGGCCGGCGCGCAGACGATGCCTAGAATCAGGAATCCGATTCGGATGCCTCGCGCGAGCCACGCTTGCGCGTCGAACTGCGGTTGGGTTCGATGCGACGCGAGCTGCCTTCGACCGTGTTCGACTGCTTGCGCTTGCGGTACTGGTAGGCGACGGCCCAGGCCACGCCGATGCCGATCGCCGAGGCGGCCAGGATGGCCGGGTTACGACGCAGGAATCCGCCGGCCGCCCGGGTGCCCGAGCGCGCAGCGCCAATGGCGATACCGGTCTTGAGCCACTTTTCGGCCGATTCGGGGATCGCGTGACGCAGGCTGTCGCCTGCCTGGCCGACCAGCGACAAGGCCTTGTCGGACAACACTTCGAATTTGCTCATGGGAGTGACCTCGTGGGTCCGCAGGGGAGGCGAAGGAGTCTATGCGCCGCCTGTGGACCCGGTGTGAGCGCTGGCGTCGCGGACGGTCGGCAGGCGCCGGGGAACGCGCCGCGGCGGGGCTGAAGCCGGGGGATGCGTCCACGCGGCCCCGCGCTTCCCGACCGGCTTGCCGGAGGGCCCCCGCCGCACCGCCCGGAGGCCGAGGCCGCGCGCGGTGGTCTAGGTCCCGCGCGGCTTCGCGCGATGGGTAGCCGGCGCGTTCCAGGGGTCCTCCGGCCACGGGTGTTTGGGATAGCGCCCCTTCATTTCCTTGCGGACCTCGGGATAGGTGCGTTCCCAGAAGCCGGCCAGGTCGCGGGTGACCTGCAGGGGACGTCCGGCAGGAGACAGCAGGTGGATCGTCAGCGGGACCCGGCCACCGGCAACGGCCGGTGTATCTGCCAGGCCGAACAGTTCCTGCAGCTTGACCGCGAGCACCGGCGGGGCCGGTGTTCCATCGGCCTCGATCGCGTAGTCGATCGCGCGCGCCATGCCTGAAGGCACGTCGACGCGGGCAGGCGCGAGCCGCTCGATCTGCTGGCGCTGGCCCCAGTCCAGCAGGCCCTGCAGTGCATCGGCGAATGCCTGCGGGGTCAGTGCGTCGAGCCGGCTGATGCCGGCGAATGCCGGGCGCAGCCAGCTGTCGCGTGTCGCCAGCAGCGCTGCGTCGGACAGGTCCGGCAATCCGAGTTCGGGCATCCACGCACGTACCGCCTGTGCGCGTGCGCGCCACTGCCGCAGGCCGTCGCGCCAGGGCAGTACGTCGAGCCCGAGCAGGCCCACAGCATCGCTCAGGGCCTGCGCGGCCTGCGCCGGATCGACGCGTCCGTTCGCCCGCGCGTCGAGCACGATGCCGTCGAAACGCGATACCCGCATGCCGACCAGTGCGCGCCGCTCGGGATCCCAGCGGGTCTCGTCGGCCTCGACGAAGCGCCTCGGCCACAGTCGCCGCAACTGCGCCTCGTCGACCGGCGCGCCGCGCAGCAGCAGCGCATCGCGGGCTTCGAAGCGCAGTTCGCTGGCGACGATCCACGGTTCGCCGCGCAGCGTGCTGTCGTCGAACAGCCGCGCCATGCGCCCGTTGCTCAGCCCATAGCGGGTGGCGTCGCGCGCGTGGCGATGGCCGATGCGATCGGGGAATGCATGCGCGAGCAGGTCGCCGAGGGCGTGCGCGGGCGCCGAAGCCGGTGGCGCCGCGTCGAGCCGTAGGCGTCGTCGCCATTGACCGGCAGCCGCGTCGATCGCCGCGAGCGCGCCGCGCTGGGCGTCGGGCGGCGTGCGCCCGGCGCGGAATGCCGCCAGGGCCTGCCAGCGCGCGGCCACCGCGTCGGAGCGCGGCGAGCCGGGAAGCGGCCGCAGCGGGTCGCGCGCTTCCAGCAACGCGCACAGGTCGCAGGCCAAGGCCTTGCCATTCGCGTCCGCGCCGGCCAGCAGCATCGCCGCGAGCCGGGGATGGGTGCCGAGCGCGAGCATGCGACGGCCGGTCTGGGTGATCGCGCCCCGCGCGTCGAGTGCGTCGAGGCGTTGCAGCAGGTCGTGCGCCGCGCCCATCGCGCCGGCGGGCGGGGGATCGGGAAACACGAGCGACGGATCGCCCCAGGCGGCGAGTTCGAGCGCGAGCGCAGCCAGATCGACCTGCGCGATCTCCGGCCGCCGTTGCGGCTCCAGGCGCTGCGATTCCGGCCACAGCCGCAGGGCCACGCCGGGGGCGACGCGGCCCGCGCGGCCGGCGCGCTGGTCGGCCGATGCCTGCGAGATCGCCACGACCTCCAGCCGCGAAAATCCGCTGTTGGGATCGAAGCGCGGTTCGCGGGCCTGGCCGCTGTCGACGACGATGCGCACCCCCGGCAGGGTCACGCTGCTCTCGGCGACGTTGGTCGCCAGCACCACGCGACGACGGCCATCGCTCGCCGGCTGCAGCACGTGCGTCTGCGCGTCGACTGGCAATTCGCCATGCAACGCGAGCAGCTCGACACCCTCCGGCAGCGCCGCCTCCAGCTGCGCGCGAGCGCGCGCGATCTCGCGCTGGCCCGGCAGGAATACCAGCGCATCGCCCGGATGCGTGGCCAAGGCCTCGACCAGGACCCGGCGGACCTGCAGCTCGAGCGCCTCATCGCGGCGCGGCGGCGCATGGCTGATCGCGACGGGAAAGCTGCGTCCCGCGCTCGACAGCCGCGGCGCATCCAGCCATTGCGCGATGCGCGCGCCGTCGAGGGTGGCCGACATCACCACCAGGCGCAGGTCCTCGCGCAGGCTGGCCTGGACGTCGCGTGCGAGCGCGAGGCCGAGATCGCCGGCGAGATGGCGTTCGTGGAATTCGTCGAACAGCAGCGCACCGACCTCGGCCAGCTCCGGATCGTCCTGCAGCATCCGGGTGAGGATGCCCTCGGTCACCACTTCGATCCGGGTGCGGGCGCTGATCCGCTGCTCGAAGCGGATGCGGTAGCCGACGATGCCGCCGACCTCGTCGCCGAGCTGGCGGGCCATGAACGTCGCCGCCGAACGTGCGGCCACCCGGCGCGGTTCCAGCATCACGATCCTGCGGCCGCCGAGCCATGGCGCATCCAGAAGTGCCAGCGGAACCTGCGTGGTCTTGCCGGCGCCGGGCGGGGCCTCGAGCACCAGGCGCGGATGCGCGGCAAGGCTCGAGACGATCTCCGGCAGCAGCGGCGCGATGGGGAAGGCGGAGGGGGCAGGGGTCGTCACGGCGCACAGGCTAGCGACGTCGCGCGGGCGCGTCGATGCGCGCACGATGCCCGGGCCGTCGACAGCGCCGCGCTCCGGGGGCCGCAGCATCGGCGCATACAATGCACCCCCGCTTTCAGGCCCGGTCGCCATGCAGCTGATCGACATCGGTGCAAATCTCACCCACGACAGTTTCGACCACGATCGCGACGCCGTGCTGCAACGCGCGCGCGATGCGGGCGTGCGCCGCATGGTGGTCACCGGCGCCAGTCGCGAGCATTCGCCCAAGGCGCTCGAGCTGGCGCAGGCGCATCCCGGGTTCCTGTACGCGACCGCCGGCGTACACCCGCATCACGCGGTGGAATACACCGCGGAATGCGACGCCGAAATGCGCGCGCTGCTGGCGCATCCGGAAGTAGTGGCGGTGGGCGAATGCGGACTCGACTACTTCCGCGATTTCGCGCCGCGTCCGGCGCAGCGCAAGGCGTTCGAACGCCAGCTGCAGATCGCGGCCGACACCGGCAAGCCGCTGTTCCTGCACCAGCGCGACGCGCATGACGATTTCGTCGCGATCATGCGCGAGTTCGAAGGGCGGATCGGCCCGGCGGTCGTGCACTGCTTCACCGCCGGCCGTCGCGAGCTGTTCGAATGCCTCGATCGCGACTGGTACATCGGCATCACCGGCTGGCTCTGCGACGAACGTCGTGGCCAGCACCTGCGCGAACTGGTGGGCAACATCCCGGCGCAGCGGCTGATGGTGGAGACCGACGCGCCGTACCTGCTGCCGCGTACGCTCAAGCCATTGCCGAAGGACCGCCGCAACGAACCGGCCTTCCTGCCGCACATCGTCGAGGAACTGGCGCGCGATCGCGGCGAGCCGGTCGAGGTCACCGCCGCAGCGACGACCGCGAGCGCGGAGGCGTTCTTCCGGCTGCCCTGAGCGCGCGCCGGCCACCCTTCCTGCCGGGGTGGCAGCGCGGATCCCGGGGGCGGACCTCTCCTGCTGCACCGGGACGCGCCTGCGTCGTCCGGGAACGACGCCGACGCATCGAACGGGCGGCGCGGCATGCCTGGCCCGGTGCAACGAACTGCGCGGCCGGAGGCCGCGGACCCCCGGGAAAGCGGACGGCTTGCGACGTTGATCGGCGCGGGGGATCTGCCCAGCTGCCCGCGTCAGGTCCCCGACGGCATCAACAGCAACAGGCCGGCGCCCAGCACGATGCGATAGATCGCAAAGCCGGTGAAGCGGTGACGCTTGATGTAGGCCAGCAGCCATTTCACGACAAGGAAGCCGGTGACCATGGCCGCCAGGAAGGCGATCGCGACGTCACCCCAGGCTTCCTCGCCCAGGCCCTGGTCGCGCCAGAGTTCCAGGAACGCATAGGCGCTGGCGGCGAACATCGTCGGAATGCCGACCAGGAACGCGAACTCGGCCGCCGCCGAACGCCGGCTCAGGCCCAGCAGCATAGCCAGGAAGATCGTCATCGCCGAACGCGAGGTACCCGGGAACACGCCGGCCACCACCTGGCCAAGGCCCACGGCGATCGCGACCGTCCAGGTGACATGGGCGTTGTCGCCGCGCTTCTCGGCGAAGTGCTCGGCCACCAGCATCCACACGCCACCGATGATCAGGGCCCAGGCGATCGGTGTCACCGTCTCGGGCAGCTCCCAGCCCGCCAGGCGCACCGGCAGGCCGACCAGCGCCGTCACCAGGAAGGCCACGGCGATCTTCATCGCGTAGTCGCGGTTCTCGCGCTCGCGCAGACCGGTGCTCAGATCCCAGATGCGCTGGCGGTACACCAGGGTGATCGCGACGATCGCGCCGGCCTGGATGACGATGTTGAAGAAGTCCGAGCGTGCCCCGAGCCAGTGCTGGGCGATCAGCAGGTGACCGGTGCTCGAGACCGGGAGGAATTCGGTGATGCCCTCGATGATGCCGAGGACAAGTGCGGAAATCGGATCGGACACGGCAGGCACGCGAAGCGAAGACAAGCGGGCAAGAATACCCCCCGCCCGGGATGCGGCCCACCCTGGCCCGGGAGGGGGGTCAGTCGCGGGTGGCGGTGGCGCCCTGCTTGAGTTCGCGGTAGCGGATCAGCGCGGCCTGCAGATCGCCGTCGAGCGCGGCCTGTTCGCTGCGCTGCTGCTCGAGGATCGCCTGCTGGCGCTCAAGGTCCGCGCGGTGGCTGCGGATGGTGTCGACCAGCGGCCTGGCTACCGCCTGACCCTGCAGTTCGCGCTCGCCGGCCTGGCGCAGCAAGGCCAGCAGGCTGCCGCGCAGGTTGTCGACGCCCATGCGCGAGGTCTTCAGGGCTTCCTCGACCAGCACGATGCGCTCCCCATAGGCGCGACGCAGGTCCGCCTCGGTCGCATACGACTCGACCATCGCCAGCTCGGAGCGGCGCAGGGCGGCCTGCACTTCGGCATCGAGACGGGCCTGCTGCGCGGCCGCCGCGGCGGCGCCGCGTTCTTCGGCAGTGGGCGCCCGGCTCACCCGCGCGGTGGTCATGCCGCTGCGCGCGCTGATCTCGGTGCGCTCGGCATCCACTGCAGAGGCGGGCAGGACATCGCCGCAGACGCGCCGGCCGCCTTCGTTCCAGCAGTACACCTTGCGGTCGGCGGCCGGCGCACGCTGGGCGGTCGCAGCGCTCGCGACGCCGGCCAGCAACAGACCAGCCACGAGGCGGATCGGAAGGTTCATGTCGTCCGTCCCCCTGACGGCTGTAAAGCGGTATCAGCGTGTCGGATCGCTGCCATGTCGGGCCCGATAGGCGAGCAGGCGATCGCGCTCTGTCGCCAGTGTCGCGTCCTGGCCCACAAATGCAAGCAGATCGGACAGGCCGGCGATCGCCACGACCGGCACGTCCTGCTCGCGCGCGACGCGCTGCGCCGCCGATTCGGCTGCGTCCTCGGCCACGCGTTCCTGGCGGTCGAGTGCGATCACGATGCCCGCGACCGTGCCGCCGCCGTCGGCGATCAGTGCCAGTGCCTCGCGGATCGCGGTCCCGGCGGTGATCACGTCATCGACGATCAGCACCCGCCGGCCGGCCAGCGGCGCGCCGATCAGGGTCCCGCCCTCGCCGTGCGTCTTGGCCTCCTTGCGGTTGAACGCCACCGGCAGATCACGTCCGCGGCGTGCGTATTCGCAGGCCAGCGCGGTCGCCAGCGGAATGCCCTTGTAGGCGGGCCCGAACAACAGGTCGAAGTCCACGCCGGCGGCGTCCACGGCGTCTGCATAGCATCCGGCGAGCGTCGCGATCGCCGCCCCCGAATCGAAGCGCCCGGCGTTGAAGAAGTACGGGCTGACGCGGCCCGATTTGAGGGTGAATTCGCCGAAGCGCAGGGCGTCGGCCTTCAGTGCGAGCTGCAGGAAGCGGGTGCGATGGTCGGTCATGGCCGGCATTGTCCCATGCCGGGTGCGCGCAACAGCAACCGTTGCGCCCCGGCGCTGCCACCGGGCAGGCTTTCGCCCCCGTCGACAAAGCCCGCGCCCAGGTACAGGGCCAGCGCGACGTGGTTGCGCGCGTGCACGTTCAGCGCCAGTGGCCGGCCGGGATGCCGCGCGGCCAGATCGGCGCAGCACGCCTCCAGGGCGGGGCGCGCGAGGCCAAGACCCTGCCAGGGCGCGCCGAGTGCGAAGGCGCGCAGGGTCACCGTGCGCGGATCGAGGACCTGGTGCGCAGCGGCGGTGGCCACGTAGTCGAGCCGGTAGAACCCGATCACCACGTCGCCCTGCACGATCACCATCGCGTCGCTGTCGGCACTGGCGCGGGCGTTGTCGACGTTGAAGGCGAAATCGCCGGCGTAGGCCGCCTGCCCGGGGCGGAGCACCAGCGCCCGCGCGGCCTCGGCCTGGGCGGCCGAAGCGGGCATCACGCGTGGCGACGGGGCAGGCGACATCCCCCCAGCATAGGGCGGCGGCCGCGGCGGTGCCGGCCGCCAATCCGGTAGGCTTGGCGCCCGGTCCACGTCGCGCCACGCCTGCATGAGAATCGTCAGCTTCAACGCCAACGGCATCCGCTCCGCCACCAGGAAGGGGTTCTTCGACTGGTTCGTCGCCCAGGATGCCGACGTGCTGTGCATGCAGGAGACCAAGGCGCAGGAACACCAGCTGGCCAGCGAGGCCGGTCTGCATGCGGACTTCCTGCCGGCGGGCTACAAGGCGTGGTTCCGCGATGCGACGACGAAGAAGGGTTACAGCGGCGTTGCGATCTATGCCAGGCGCGAGCCGGACGAGATCCGCACCGCGCTCGGCTGGGCGCCGTTCGACGACGAAGGCCGCTACATCGAAGCGCGATTCGGCAACCTAAGCGTGGTGTCGTTCTACATCCCGTCGGGCTCGTCGGGCGAGCTGCGCCAGGGCTTCAAGTTCGAGGTGATGGCCTGGCTCAAACCCATCCTCGATGAGTGGTTGGCCAGCGGCCGCGACTACGTGCTGTGCGGCGACTGGAACATCGTGCGCGCGCGCCACGACATCCGGAACTGGACCAGCAACCAGAAGAATTCCGGCTGCACGCCGCCCGAGCGCGCCTGGCTCAACGGCATGATCGCCGATGCCTGCGGCGACGGCCTGGTCGAGCCGCCGGCGACCGGTTGGCTCGATGCGCTGCGCGTGCTGCGCCCCGATGCACCCGAATACACCTGGTGGAGCAATCGCGGCGCCGCCCGCGCCAACAACGTGGGCTGGCGGATCGACTACCAGTTCATCACGCCTTCGCTGCGCGACCGGGTGCTGGCGTGCGCGGTGCACCCCGAGCCGCGCTTCTCCGACCACGCGCCGCTCGTCGTGGACTACCGCGCATGAGCGGGCCGGCGGCGGCCGCCGACGCGCCGGTCTCCTACAAGGGCTGGCGCGGCATCCGTCGCGCGTTCGCCACGCCGTCGGCGGTCACGATGCTGTTCCTCGGCTTCGGCAGCGGACTGCCGTTCCTGCTGATCGCCTCGCAGACGCTGTCGACGCGGCTTCGCGATGTCGGCCTCGACCTGGGCAGCATCGGCCTGATCAGCCTGGCGAGTTTCTTCTATCTGCTGAAGTTCCTGTGGGCGCCGCTGATCGACCGGTATGCGTTTCCGCTGACCGCGTTCCTCGGGCGGCGTCGGTCGTGGCTGCTGGCGTCGCAGATCGTGGTGATGATCGGTCTGGTCGGGCTGGCATTCACCCGGCCCGATGTGGGCGTCGCGCCCCTGGTGGGCTGGGTGCTGCTGGCCTCGTTCGCCGGTGCCACCCAGGACTCGGTGGTCGACGCCTATCGCATCGAAGTCGCACCGGCCAATGCCCAGGCGGCGCTGGCGGCGACCTATACCCTGGGCTATCGCTTCGGCCTGATCCTCGCCGGTGCCGGGGCGCTGTACCTGGCCGAGTTCCGCGACTGGATCTGGGCGTATCTGGCGATGGCCTCGCTGATGCTGCTGCCGATCATGACCACGCTGCTGTGCCGCGAGCCGGTGGCGCCGGAATCGACCGTGGTGCGGCGGATCGATTTCGTCGGGGCGTTCTGGCAACCGTTCGCGAGCTTCTTCAGCAACAACGGCGTGGCGCTGGGGCTGGCGCTGCTGCTGTTCGTGGGCCTGTTCAAGTTTCCCGACCAGGTGATCGGGGTGATGTCGGGCCCGTTCTATCTCGACTCCGGCTACACCAAGGCCGATATCGCCACGGTGTCGAAGCTGTTCGGCGTGTGGATGGGCATTGCCGGTGCGTTCGCCGGTGGCATCGCGGTCGCGGCGTTCGGTTTCCGGCGGATGCTGCTGGTTGCGACGTTCGGCGTGGCGCTGTCGAATCTCGCCTTCCTGCTGATGGCGCAGAACCCCGGCCAGATCTGGGCGTTCTACGCCGCGATCTCGGCCGACAACCTGTTCCAGGGCTTCGCCGGCGTGGTGCTGATCGCCTTCATGTCGTCGTTGACCGACCGCAACTTCACCGCCACCCAGTTCGCGCTGCTGGTATCGCTGGCGAACCTGCCGGGCAAGTTCGCAGGCGGCGTCTCGGGCTATCTGGTGGAGGCGACGTCGTACTCGACGTTCTTCGTGCTCAGCGCGCTGACGGTCCTGCCGACGCTGCTGCTGCTCGCCTGGCTGTGGCGGCGCATCAGGGAAACGCCGCAGCAGGCGCCCGTCGCGTCGCCGGCCGCCTGATCGCGACAGAGGGTCTGCTGGCGGGGTGCTGCGCAGGCGATGCGATGCGCAGAGCCGCCGGTGAGCCGGCATCGTGCGGGCCCTGGATCATGGGTGCCGACCCGAGCGGCGGCGAGCCGGCCGGACGCGTGAGCGCGATCGTTGCGCGCCTCCGGTGCGACAGGAGTCAAGTCCGCCGTACGGGCGCTCCGCAGGTGGCGGCCTGCGCCTGACAGCCGAGCGGCGTGGCCTGCTGGCGCACACGTGCGCGGCTGACACCTGCACTTCGAAGCGGCGTCCGCGACTCCGGCGCCTTCGCACGCCGGGCGTGGCACGTGGGTCGGGGCGACTGATCAGGCCCCCGGCGTCAGGCGGGGTGGATGACCCCGAGCACGCGCGGCCCGGCCGCACCGGTCACCGAAGGCAGGTTGCCGGGCCGGCCGAGCAGGGTCTGCCGGGCGAGCCAGGCAAACCCCATCGCCTCCATGTGGTCGGGGTCGATCCCGTGGAGCGCGCTGGACTCCACCACCATGCCGGGCATCGCCTCGCCCAGCGCCCGCATCAGCGCAGGGTTGTGCACGCCGCCGCCGCAGCCGATCAGCCGCGCCGTGCGCGGCTGCATCGCGCCCAGGGCGTCGGCGATGGTTGTGGCACTGAGCGCCAGCAGCGTGGCCTGCACGTCGGCGACGGTCTCGTCGCCGCGCAATGCGCTCTCCACCCAGCCCAGGTGGAACTGGTCGCGCCCGGTCGATTTCGGCGCAGGCAGCGCGAACCAGGGCTCGGCGCGCAGCCGCGCCAACAGCGCCGCATCCACCCGGCCGGCAGCGGCCAGCGCGCCGCCGCGGTCGAAGGCTGCGCCGGTATGGCGCAGGCACCACGCATCCATCAGCCCGTTCGCCGGACCCGTATCGAACCCGCGCACCGCGCCGCCGTCGCCGGGCAGCAGGGTCAGGTTGGCGATGCCGCCGAGGTTGAGCACTGCGCGATCCTCGCCGGGCGTGCGCAGCAGCGCAGCGTGCAGCGCGGGCAGCAGCGGCGCGCCATGGCCGCCGGCGGCGACGTCCCGGCGGCGGAAATCGGCCACGGTCGCCACGCCGGTGCGCTCGGCGATGCGGGCGCCATCGCCGAGCTGCAGCGTGAAAGGTGCGACGCCGTCGTGGTCGCGCCCGTTCGGACGGTGGCGCAATGTCTGGCCGTGCGAGCCGATCGCGGCGATGTCGGCCGGGCCGAGGGCGGCGTCCCGGATCGCCTCGTTTGCCGCATCGGCGAACGCATCGGCGATGCGCACGTCGAGGTCACCGACGTCGTCGAGGGTCAACAGGGCCGTCTGCTGTCCGAGCGTCACCAGGCGCTCGGCGAGCGCGGGATCCCAGGGGTAGGTGGCGCCGAAGACCAGCTGCGCGGCGAGGGTGCCGTCTGCGCGGTCGTCGAAGCGGACGATCGCCGCATCGATCCCGTCGGCACTGGTGCCCGAGATCAGGCCGAGGAACAGGTCGGACATGGCGAGGCAGGCCGGACGCGGGAGGGGTGGAACCGAAACGCCCGGCAGGCGCCGGGCGTTTGTGTGATCAGCCGCGGTCGTTGCTGCTGCGGGGGGCGCCGGCGACCTGGCGGTCGGGATCGGGCCTGGCCGGCAGCTCGGCGTAGATGATGTTCTCGACCTCGCGGATCCGAGCCAGCGCCGGGCCGGTCTGCTGGCGGAACTGCGCCAGCGCGGCGCCGCTGAGCGGATCGGGCTCGGGCATCGTGTGCTGCAGCGGATTGCGGTGTGCGCCGTTGACGCGGAATTCGTAGTGCAGGTGCGGGCCGGTCGACAGGCCGGTGGTGCCGACGTAGCCGATCACGGTGCCCTGCGACACGCGCTGGCCCTGACGGATGTTGCCGAAGCGCGACATGTGCGCATACAGCGTGGTGTGGCCGCGGCCGTGGTCGAGCACCACGGTGTTGCCGTAACCGCCCTGGACGCCGCGGAACTGCACGCGGGCATCGCCGGCGGCCATGATCGGGGTGCCGGTCGGCGCGGCGTAGTCCACGCCCTTGTGCATGCGCATCGTGCCCAGCACCGGATGACGGCGGCTGCCGAAGCGCGAGCTCAGGCGGGCGTACTGGATCGGCATGCGGATGAAGCTCTTCTTCAGCGGCCGGCCATCGGCGTTGTAGTACTCGGCCTTGCCGTCCTGCTCGTAGCGGAACGCGCTGAAGGGCTTGCCCTTCGCGGTGAACACCGCCGCCTGCACCGGACCGGTGCGGATCAGCTCGCCTTCGCGCCAGACCTGCTCGACGACCACGCTGAAGCGGTCGTTCTGGGTCACGTCGGAATTGAAGTCGATGTCGTACTTGAAGACTTCGTCGGTCAGCGTGTTGATGTTCGCGCCCGACAGGCCCATCTTGCGCGCCGAATGGAACAGCGAGCGGCCGACCTTGCCGCTGATCACCACGTTGCGGATCTCCACCGGCCGCTCGATGACCTGCTCGGCGACCGCATCGCCGGAGACGGTGAGCTCGACGCGCTCGGTGTCGCTGCGGTCGTAGCGCAGCTTGTTGAGGCTGCCGTCGGTCGCGAGATCGAAGCCGAGTTCGGTGCCGGGACGCATGCGGGTCAGCTTGGCCTTGGCGTCGGGCAGTTCGAGGATGCGATGCATCGTCGAGGCGGGCAGGTCGAG